>DATIFQ010000122.1:0-17118 GCA_035455185.1 Bryobacteraceae bacterium
TCGTAACACGATTCCTCGCGAGCCAGCTCCATCGCGATCGCGAGGAGATTCAGACAGTACATCCCCATCCAGCCCGTACCGTCCGCCTGCTCGATGTGTCCTCCAGTTGGGAGCGGAGCACTTCGGTCAAATACGCCGATGTTGTCGAGTCCGAGAAAGCCGCCCTGGAAGACGTTTCGTCCTTCGGCGTCCTTGCGGTTCACCCACCAGGTGAAGTTCAGCAGCAACTTCTGAAAGACGCGCGCCAGGAACACACGGTCGCCGACGCCCCGGCGCCTTTTTTCGATCTTGTAGACGCGCCAGGCAGCCCAGGCATGCACCGGCGGGTTCACGTCACCGAACGCCCACTCGTACGCAGGCAGTTGACCGTTCGGATGCATGTACCATTCGCGCAGCATCAGAATGAGCTGTTCCTTTGCGAAGTCCGAATCGACGAGGGCAAGCGGCACGCAGTGGAAGGCGAGGTCCCAGGCGGCGTACCACGGATACTCCCACTTGTCCGGCATTGAAATGACGTCGGCATTGTACAGGTGAGTCCACTCGTGGTTTCGGCCCGCACGCCGCTCCGGCGGGGGTGACGGGAAAGCAGGGTCGCCCTTGATCCAATCCCTAACCACGTAATGGTAAAACTGCTTGGACCAAAGCAGCCCGGCAAACGACTGGCGCATCACATTCCTCCCGTCGTCGGAAAGATCCTTTGGGATCACGGTCGCATAGAATTCGTCGGCTTCGCGCTGGCGCTCGGCGAAGATCCGGTCGAAGCTCTCGTCAAGCCTGTCCACCGCGAGATCCGTGAGCCGCAGGCGAACCGCCGCTGTCTCCCCCGAGCCGAGATGCAGAACGTAGTGATAGGCGGCCTTCGTGCCCGTCCGGGTGGGATTCACCACATCCGTGTGGCCTTGAACGATACAGTCGTTGATTCCGTCCTTGGCGTATTTCCTCTCACCGCCATACAATCGCTGGTAGTTCGTTTCGTTCTCGGTAAAGAGCATCTCCGGCGAGCCTTCGCAGACAAGCCGTCTTCGGCCGTATGTCGTATGCTCCAATTCGATCGAGCAACTGCACACCTGGCGCAGGCTCGGACGCTCGCCTCCATTTCCCCATGACCACGTGTTCCGAAACCACACGGTGGGCAAAAGATGGAGCGTGGCGGGCTCGGGACCACGATTGGCGGCGGTAATCCGGATCAGGATGTCCTCCGGGCTCCCTTTCGCATATTCCACGAACACATCGAAATAGCGGCTTTCGTTGAACACGCCGGTATCCAGGAGCTCGTACTCGCGGCTATGTTTGTCGCGTGCGCGATTCCCGGCAACCAGTTCCGCGTAGGGGAACTCGGCCTGCGGGTACTTGTAGAGATACCGCATGTAGGAATGCGTCGGCGTGCTGTCGAGATAGAAATATTGCTCCTTGACATCCTCGCCGTGATTTCCTTCGTTGCCGGTGAGCCCGAACAATCGCTCTTTGAGAATCGGATCGCGTCCGTTCCACAGTGCGATGGCGAAGCAGATCAGTTGGTGGCGATCGGAGATTCCGGCAAGCCCATCTTCGTTCCACCGGTAGGCCCGTGAGCGGGCATGGTCATGTGGCAGGTATTCCCAGGCGGTGCCTCCGGGACTGTAGTCCTCGCGCACCGTGCCCCAGGCACGCTCGCTGAGATATGGGCCCCAGCGGTTCCAGTGAGCGCGTCGCTCACGAGATTCCTGTAGCCTGATTTCTTCCTTCGTCACGGTGTGTGTCCTTTCCCCTTTGCCTTTGTTCAGGGCTCTGTCGCGGAGCGTGCCCCCGAGAGAGCTGTCTCAATGGCGGCTACCGGTACAAGGGAGAACTCCACTGTCATTTCGTTCTTGGTCCCAATCGTGCCGAGAGCCGCCGTTGGAGGTTTTAGGCCATAGTCCTTGAGCCGCACCACAGCGTGGCCCGAGAGTGATGAGATTCTACCTGAGTCTCTACCCAGTTCAACCATTACCGTCGTGGGCTTGGCAATCCCACGGATCGTCAGCGTGCCCGCGACTTCGAACGTGTTCTCGCCTTTGCGCACGACCCCAGCGGAGGAAAAATGCAGCTCCGGGTACTTCTCAGCCGCTAGCATGTCGTCGAGCGCATAGGCCTGGATCTTCTTCAGATCCTTTTGGCTGACCCACTTGTCCATGCACACCGCGCTCGCCGATCGGATGGACAAATCGACGCGCGAACGCTCGGGCGAGTCCGAATCGTAATGGAGCGTGCCCTTGTAATCTTCAAAAACGAACTGGTGCTTCTTTCCTCTTAACAGGCCTGTCTTCTCCACCGTCAGAACGAATCTGGCTCCCTGCGCGGGGCGTATGTTGTAGGCTGCAACTTCTGCGTGCAACAACCCCGTCGCGATTGCCAGCAGTACGCTCAGACGAATCCGCATCGGTCACTTCTCCGAACTTCCCAGACGCAGAACGACGCCACCGCCCGCTACGACGTTGTGTTGGCCGCCTCCAGAGACCGGAATGTTGAAGCTCGGATTGCCCGTGTAGAAATCCCGAATCTCAATGCGGCCACCGACAAAACGCCACACGGGAAAATCCGCGCCGCCTCCGAATCCCAGAGCGCCACGATGGGTGTTCCGTGGCGCCGGATTGGGACTGCCGTCGATTTGCGTCAAGCTCTGTTCGTATAGCGCGTAGCCCCCACCTACCGCCACGTAAGGTGAGAATGAACGCGCTGGCAGAAACTTAATTCGCAGCCCAGGCAGAACGTAAAGCGTCGCGACATCGCGGCTGGCCCGCCCGTCCATGGAGGTAATGTCCCTCAGCGGGTTCGCAAGGAAGTGCACCTCGGCAAACAAAGCAGCATGCCGCGAGGCGAAGATGCGATATCCGTAGTTCGCTTGCAATGCGACCCCAGTCCCGAGACCCAGCTGTCCCGAAGAAGTGTTTCGATCCGCGCCCGAGATGGCGCCCAGAGTAAGACCGATCTCATGCCGTTGGGCGAGCGCGCCCGGTGCAGCCATGAGCATCGCCACAACCGCAATCGCTTCCGTCCCTTTCATTGTCGTACCTCACCTTGACATCCCGCCAGTTCTGCCCGGTATTCCCACTCCCAGCACTCAAAGTACTTCGGCAGCCAGCAGAGTGAAGTCGTCGTTGAAGGGCCCGGGCGCAATGTGCTGGATGATCGCTTCCACGACTCGCGTCTTGATCTCGACAAGGCTCTCCCCGTCGGCGTCGTTAAGCAATGCGATGAGGCGCTGCTGACCGAACTCGTCGCCACGGAGATCCGGGCACTCGATCACTCCATCCGTGTAAAGGAAGAAGCGATCGCCTGGCACAAGAGAGGTGTGTTCCTGGTCGAAATGCACCGAAGGAAGCGCTCCAAGAATTGTGTTTCGAGACCTGCCGCTGGAACTGAGGCAAAGCGGACCCCACTTGCCTTCCGTCCGGCGACAGAACAACGCAGGTGGGTGCCCAGCATACGAGAAGTACAGACGCGACTCGGTTGCGTAGTAACCGACCACGCTTGCTGTCGTCAAAGCCTCAAAGCCGTGCTGGTGAATCATTGCATTAAGGTCGCAGAGGACGCCGCCGCCATCGAGCGTATTCATCTTCTGTTTCAGGGAATCGTAGATCCAGGAACTCATGTGGCTGACCTGCTCGCCGTGACCCCGGACATCCGCCAGCGCGATTCGGGTCAGGGAATCCGAGCCGCAGACGCTGAAGTAGTAGATGTCCCCGCCAGCATCTCCACCACAGGCTTGGGAGTACAAGCTGGCTGTTAGTCCGCCCGTTCGGACGTCGAAGTCGATACTGCGCACACCGCCCCAGATCTCGGAGCATCGGATTCGGTACGGTTCCATCGGGCCCCCTTCGCAGCAGACACTCACTCGGCGCGGGCGTCGGAATTCCCGCGGTCTATTTGTGCAGTGACGGCCAGTTCTTCTCGGCTGCCCCGATCCGCGTCTGGACGTCTTGCTTCCACTTCTTCTGCACGCCTTTACTATTATTCAGGTAGAGCTTGCCATCGACGATTTTCCACGCCTCCGGATCGATATTCGCTGTGTACCCCTCGCTGACGGCATAGGCGCAGTAGCCGCCGAACTGCGGAGCGAACTTCTGCGCGTCTTTAGTGAAGAGGGCGCGGTTTTCGGCGCTTGCGAACCACCACGTCGCTCCCATCCACTCGTGTGGGAACTTCGGTGACCCCTTCACGGGCCGGCCTTGCTCGAAATAAGCGACCGGATCATAACCCTTCAGAGCAACGCCTTGGCCGTTCTTGTTTACCCGGTCAACCAGCGAACGGCCGGACGTTGGGGCCACGATTAAAAGGCCGGCGGCCGCAATCATTGTTAGGAGGTTTCTCATGCCTTGTTCATCCTCGCCACGGTCAGGGTTATTCCCTTCGGGCCGCGGAATAGCGGAATAAACGGACGGCACCGACGGATGTTGCTGTTGAAGTTCGAGAGGTAGCAAATGGCAAGACTGAGTGGAAAGAACGTTCTGGTCACGGGGTCGTCCTCCGGGATCGGTCAGGCAATCGCGGTCCGATTCGCTCAGGAAGGCGCAAATGTGGCGATCAACTATCGAAGCGGCGCTGAGCAGGCTGAAGTCACCAGAGCAATGGCGCAAAAGGCTCGCACCAATGGAGCCGGCAAGGAATTCGTGGTTCAGGCCGACGTGTCGATCGAGGACCAGGTCAAGACCATGTTCGCGAAGGTGATCGAGGCCTTCGGATCACTGGACGTCCTCGTCAACAACGCCGGGATTCAGAAACCATCTCCGAGCCATGAGGTAGAAACAAGCGACTTTGACCGCGTCATCGCGGTCAACCTGCGTGGGCCGTTCCTTTGTGCGCGCGAGGCGATCCGGCACTTCCTGGCCCGGGGCGGAGGCGGCGTGATCCTGAACAACTCGAGCGTCCACGAAATCATCCCCAAGCCCAAGTACCTCCCCTATTCGGTCAGCAAGGGTGGAATCGAGAACCTGACAAGGTCGCTGGCGCTAGAATACGCGGGAGACGGCATTCGTGTAAACGCGGTGGGCCCTGGCGCGGTAGTTACGCCCATTAACCGCGCATGGATCGACAATCCGACAGCGCGCGCACAGGTGGAGAGTCATATCCCGATGAACCGCGCTGCGGCGGCGGATGAGATTGCGGCGGTGTTCGCGTTCCTCGCCTCCGACGAGGCCTCGTACATCACCGGGCAAACGATCTTTGCTTGCGGCGGACTGACCCTGTATCCAGAGTTCCGCGTCGCCTGGTCCTCCGGCGAGTGAAGGAGACTTCATGAATCAGCTTGAGAACAAAGTGACGTTAATCACCGGCGCGAAGGGCGGCCTCGGCACTAGCGTTACCCAGGCGTTCCTGAGCAGCGGCGCCACCGTGGTCGGGTCGTCACGTTCCATCCAGATATCGGATTTCGCTCATCCCAATTTCACAGCGATCCCGGCCGAACTGTCGAGTGTGGAGGCCGCGCGATCATTGGCCGATTCTGTGCTCGCGCGTCACGGGCGAATCGACGTCCTCGTTCACGTTGTCGGTGGTTTCGAGGGCGGTAAGCCCGTAGCTGAGACCGAGGACGCGACGCTCGATCACATGCTGGACTTGAATCTGCGATCGGCATTCCACATCACTCGCGCCGTGATCCCACATATGCGCAAGCAGGCCGGGGGGCGGATTGTGGTCGTGGGTAGCCGTGCGGCGGTACAGCCCCAGGCGCTTGTGGGGGCGTACAGTGCATCTAAGGCGGCGATGTTGTCCCTTATGCAAACGCTGGCGCTCGAGAACGTGGACTTGGGGATCACGGTGAACGTCGTCCTGCCGGGGACGATGGACACGGCGGCGGCCCGCGCGAGCGATCCCAAGGCTGACTTTTCGAAGTGGGTTCCACCGGCCAAGGTTGCAAGCACGATCCTGTGGCTGGTGTCGGACGACTCGTCGCACGTGAGCGGCTCTGCGATCCCGGTGTACGGCCGCAGCTTATAGCGCCACGGAGGGAGCAATGGCCATCGCTGAAGCGTTCGTTGTTGCGCTCGCCGCGTACATGATCATAGGCGTGGCGTTCGCGATTCCGTTCCTGCTCGTGGCGGTGCAACGGATCGACGCACAGGCTCGAGGCGCAGGGGTCGGCTTTCAATTGCTCATCTTGCCAGGAGTCGCGGCTTTGTGGCCCTTGTTCTTGAGGCGCTGGATCCACGGTCTGTCTGAGCCGCCCGTCGAGCGCAACCCTCACCGAAAGGCCGCACTGACGGGAGGCTCGTGATGATCCAGCCGCTTCGGACCGGACACAGGCTCGTGATGTTCACACTTGCGGCGGCACTGCCGGTCCTGTTTGTCGCGGGCTTGGTTGCCAGGAAATCGCCAACTCCCGCCAACCAGGCCGTCAGATGGGAGGGAGACGGGGGCTCACAAGTCCAGTGGCAATCTGCGACTCCGTTCCGGCTCGGGAGCACGGAGGCCACCATTCGCGAGAGTGCTGACGGAAGATGGCTCGAAATCCGGCTCAGCGCTGATCCGCTGACGCCCGATCTGTTGGTCTACTGGTCGGCCATCGCGCCGTCCGGCGACGCGCTACCGCCTGACAGCCACCTGCTCGGCACACTGGCCGGCCCGCGTGCCAAGAGGATGCAGCTACCCCCGTCCGCCCGGCAGACTAGCGGATACGTGATGGTCTACAGTCTGGCGCACCAAAGCCTAGCCGGCAGCGTGCGTTTGAGGGGCCTTCGATGAGCGTCCAGTATCAAGCTATCGGATGGAATCGTCAGAAGCGCGTTTACGACACCATCCTCGCCGGTTCGGTGCTGCTTTACCTCGCGCTGTTTGTCGGATTTGGCACGCTGATTCACGCCAATGCGACGGCAGAGACGTTACTGATCCGCGCCTTTGGCACGGCCGCGCTCCTGCTCCTGCACGTAGTTCTTTCGATCGGGCCGCTATGCCGGCTCGATCGGCGATTCCTTCCGTTACTCTACAACCGCAGACATCTCGGCGTGACGACGTTTCTGCTTGGGCTGGCTCACGGTGGATTCGCGATCTTCCAGTTTCACAGCATCGGCAACGTAAACCCGCTGGTGAGCTTGCTCATCAGCAACCGGCGCTTTGGCAGTCTCGCCGACTTTCCTTTTCAGTTACTCGGCTTCCTCGCCCTGCTCATCCTTTTCCTTATGGCGGCAACCAGTCACGACTTTTGGTTGCGCAACCTGACAGCTCCCATCTGGAAGCGGTTGCACATGTTGGTGTATCTCGCCTACGCTCTGCTCGTTGCGCACGTCACGCTGGGAGCTCTCCAATCGGAAACGAATCTCGTGTTTGCTGCCATCCTCGGCGCCGGGATGGTAACCGTGCTGAGTTTGCACGTTGCCGCCGCGGTGCGCGAACGCCGTGTGGACTCCAGTGTGGTCCGAGCCAATGAAGACGGCTTCGTTTACGTGTGTGATGTGGAGAGCATTCCGGAGAAGAGGGCGAGGATTGTCTCGCTCAGCGGAGAACGGGTCGCCGTGTTTCGGTATGACGGCAAGGTCTCGGCGATTTCAAATGTGTGCCAGCACCAGAACGGTCCGCTCGGCGAAGGCCGGATTATCGACGGTTGCGTGACCTGTCCGTGGCACGGCTATCAGTATTTGCCAGATTCGGGTGCATCTCCACCCCCATTCACTGAAAAGGTGCCCACCTTCCGCACGCGTGTGGCCGGTGGCAAGGTGTTTGTCCATCCTCGCCCCCACGCCCCTGGAACGCGCCTCGAGCCGGCCAGGATCGACGGTCAGACAGAGAGGGTCGCGGTATGAACAACGATGAGTTCTATGTCGGGTACGCACCAAAACCCCCGGAACACCTGAGACGGACCATAGTCAAGATCGTAATTGCCCTGAATGCGATTGCAGTGGTGCTCGCGGTTCTGCTCGTGCTTGGCCAACAACATTTCGCCGCGAGCGCGTTTGAGTTCCAGCAATTCCGTGAGTTCGAGGGAGTTCTTCTGGAGCACCCCTATCCGAGCCTGCTGGTTCGAAGGCCGGGAATGGCGGAGGGAACCTTGCCGTTTTCGCGTTACTTGCTCGTGGCGTCAGGCAAGCACGCGGCGTCTTCGGTTGTTTCTGGACTGGATGGCAGAAAGGTCCGCATTCGGGGATCGCTGATCTATCGTGAGGGAAACACAATGATCGAGCTGGCTTCGGGTGCTGCCCCAGTCGCTGAAGAAGCGGATTCCAACCGCGCGGCTACGGCGTCGGACCTTGGCCAAGTGACGCTTTCAGGCGAGATCGTGGACAGCAAGTGCTACTTAGGCGTGATGAACCCCGGTAGCGGCAAAGTGCATCGCGATTGCGCCGTACGGTGTATTAGTGGCGGGATCCCTCCGGCCTTCTCCGTGAAGGACGCCGAGGGCAGGCCGAAGATCCTCTTGCTCGCCGGAGTCGATGGCCGCCAGTTGAATCGCGAGGTGCTCGACTTCGTCGCGGAGCCGATCACAATTCGTGGCCGGCTCACGCGATCGGGCGAGACTTACATCCTGTGGACCGAACCCAGCTCCTTCGTTCGGCGTCACTAATAACAACGAACCCAAGCGGGTATTCTCAAGTCGAGGACGAATTCCAATGACAGAGCCGACGATTGACGCGGTTCTTCGAAACCTCTTTCCCGTTCCCATTCCCAAACCCGTTGATGGCGCGCTCGGGCGCATCCTCGGACTGCGCCAGGCTGCGAACCTCTACCGCGATCTGATTGCGGAGCGAGACGATCGTCCGCTTACGGACCGGCTGTTGAGTCATCTCCATGTCACGTATCGCGTCTCAGACCGTGACCTGGACCGCATCCCGCGGCTCGGACCGGTAGTGATTGTGGCCAATCATCCATACGGCATCCTGGACGGAGCCGTTCTGGCTTCGATCCTGCTTCGGTTGCGCCCTGACGTGAAGTTTCTTGCGAATCAAATGCTTTCGGTGATTCCCGAAATCCGCGACCTGCTGATCCCGGTGGATCCGATTGGTGGAGCGGCATCTACCCAAATAAACGGGCGCGGGGTCAAGCAGGCACTCGATTTCCTCAGCGGCGGTGGGTTGCTCGTCGTGTTCCCCGCGGGAGAAGTCTCGCACTTCCGCTGGAAGGAGCGTTCCGTCGCGGACCCGGAATGGAATCCGGCGATTTCGCGAGTCATCGCCATCGCTTGCCGCCGTGTGCGAGGTTTTAGCGTGGTGCCGGCGTACGTGAGTGGGAGTAATAGCTTCCTCTTTCAGACGCTTGGGATAGTGCACCCGCGATTGCGCACGGCCTTATTGGTCCGCGAACTGCTGAACAAGCGCCGGCATGACGTCGAGGTCCGTATCGGCCATCCCCTTCTCGGTGAGAGACTGCTTGCGATTCCCACCGATGGTCAGAGAACTCAGCACCTGCGTTGGCGGGCCAACCTGCTGGCCTGCCGCAATCCATTCAAGGCGAAGACAGCTTCGTCGTTGCGGAGTCGGAGGCGTCGCGAAACACAGGAGCCGATTGCCGCCGCCATGCCTGCGGAGGGCCTGACGCGAGAGGTCCAAGCGCTTGGCGCGTTATTAAAGTCCAGCGAATTTGAAGTTTATCTCGCTCCGGCTGACAGGATTCCGGCCGTCCTGGCGGAGATCGGACGCCTGCGGGAAGTGGCGTTTCGGGCCGCCGGTGAAGGAACCGGCAAGGCTTCCGACCTGGATGCCTTTGACGCTCATTACCTCCATCTGTTCGTCTGGAACACGGACAGGCATGAGGTCGTAGGAGCGTATCGCTTGGGGCCGGTGGATTCGATCCGGCGTCGACTGGGGATCGCCGGGCTCTACACGGCAACTCTGTTTAACTACGGAGACGAGTTCCTTGACCGCCTAGGTCCGGCACTGGAACTGGGCCGGTCCTTCATTAGGCCTGAATACCAGAGAGCCTTTGCTCCGCTGCTCTTGCTTTGGAAAGGCATCGGTAAGTACATCGCGGAGAATCTTCGGTACAAGGTCCTGTTCGGCCCGGTCAGCATCAGCAATCAATACCAGTCGGTGTCCCGGCAGCTCATTGTGTCTTTCCTTGAGTGCCATGCTGCGCTAAACGAGTGGGCCGCGCTAGTTTCCTCGAAAAACCCGTTCCGTTCTCGCGCGGCCAGGCCTTGGAAAGGCGAGGGTTACACGAGCCCCGGACTGGACATCGAGGACCTTTCCGCGGCGGTGGCCGATATTGAGCCTGCTCAGCCCGGCGTTCCCGTCCTGTTGCGGCAATACCTCAAGCTTGGTGGGAAGCTGCTGGGCTTCACCGTGGACCCGGAATTTGCCGACTCGCTGGACGGGCTGATTATGGTGGACCTGACCAGGACCGAGTTGAAGCTTTTGGAGCGGTATCTCGGTAAAGTCGAGGCCGCCGAGTTTCTCAATTTTCACTGGGGAGAATATGATCCGCAACAAACGTCTCACACTTCTGAGTTGGACGCTGCGAGTCATCGCAGCGGTGATTCTGCTGCAAACGCTGTTCTTCAAGTTCACCGGCGCGGCTGAATCGGTGTACATCTTCACTACGCTCGGCGCAGAGCCCTGGGGACGGATCGGCAGCGGCGTCGTGGAACTGATCGCGTCCATCCTGCTGCTTGTGCCGCGGACAGTCGTCTACGGCGCCATTCTATCTCTGGGCACTATGGGTGGAGCCATCTTCAGCCACCTGACGAAGCTCGGCGTTGCGCTCCCGGCTGTCGACGATCATGGCGAGCTTTTTGCGCTGGCCGTTCTGGTGTTTGTTTGCTCGGCCGCAGTGCTTTTTCTGCACCGCCACGAACTGCCGCTCGTGCGCCATCGAGCGGTGACACCGGTGGCTGGCCGGCTCGGATGAGTTGAACGACGTGAGGCCGGGTGAATCCGGCCCTACACTCGTTCGATTTCTTTTGCCAGGAAGAAGTTGAGTGCTGTCCGCAGCACGGCAATTGCAGCCAGTTGGCCGATGTCGTTCCAGGTCGGTGCGATTGCGGTGCGGAGGATGTCAGCGGCGAGTGCGAATTCCAGCCCGACCGCCAGCCAGCGGCCAAGAGCAAGACGAAGGTCGACTTTGGCTTCCTGAGGTGTGTTGCGGCGAACGAAGAGCGGCGCAGCGCGCACCGCGGCTTCGGCTACCGCCAGGGTAATTATCGCTGCCGCGGCGATCTCCACCGCGATAGCCAGGTATTCGATCCCAAGGATGGAGTATTCACGCATGAATCACTCGCCGGTTCGGCGCCATCTGCTCGCTGAAGCCACCCTCCCGGCGCACGCGTTTCCAGAGCAGGCGGATGAATTCGTTCACTGTCATCGGGTTCGCACCCAGTCTGCGGTTGGTCGCGCCAATCTCGAAAGCGATACGCCACTGCGTCAGCATCGTGCGATAGGCATCAAGCAGGCTGACTGCGGGATCGTAAATATGGGTGGCTTCAGCGGTCACACCATTCAATTCGATGACCTTGAGCGGTTGGCCTTCCTTGAAGGCGTCGATCGAGGGTGCGCGAATGTCGAACCGGCCAAAGAAGAAGCCGGGATGACTTTTGCTGATCCTGTCGATCGCGGCTTCGAGCGGCTGGGTAATCAGGCGGCTGCCATCCAAGAAGACCGCACCGCGGCAGTGCGATCCGAGTTCTGCCAGGCGGACCGCTTCTCCCGGGGCCGGAACTTCGTGAGCGGAACGCCCGATACGGCCCAAGTACGTAGAAGCCAGGCAGACCGCTCGGTCGTCTTTTAGGACCAGTTCTTCGAGAGTGTTCCGGCCATTTCCGATGACCTCCGGAAACCGCTTCTTGGTAATCGATAGAATGTGTCCGGTTGGCTCCAAGGGATACCGGTAATAGAAGACGCCGAACTCGTATCCCTCGATGTATTCCTGCAGGATCGTGTCGCCGTTGGCCGCTTCCAGGTAGGATTCCATTTCGCCAAGGGAGCGGATGATGGCAACGCCAGAACCGCGTTCGCCAACGTCCGGCTTAAGGACGACCGGAAACGCTAGACCGTGCTGCTGGAGGAATGCGTTTGCCTTCCGAATTCGCGCAGTGGACTCCAGCGAACCCGGGATTCTGGTATACGCAGCCACAATGCCCGGTATTCGGTCCAGATGATCTAGGATCTCTGACTTGGATTCGCCAATGAAGCCGCCGGATGGCATACCGGGATTGGCAGCTGTGAACAGGGTCGGCGAACGATGCTTGAGCGCCAGCAGGGCGAGATAGGGTATCAGCGGGAGATAAGCAGCCCAAGGCGGCCAGAATTCCCAGCGAACTTTTCGTTTCAGGAAACCGGCGAGTTTCCTGCGGGTGCGAAACCCGAACAGCAGCGGCAGCTCCTGGCGTAGCCCGATCCAAAGCACAAAGATCGCGACAATCGCCATCGAGCTCTTTCCGCCGGCGAATAGCATCGTTCGAACCACCGGGCCGCCGAGGGCCACGGTAAGGCAAACCACCAATGGCACCCAGATCGCCGCTGCAAGCAGGAAGTACATTGAGAATCGCCAGACTCTCGTCCTGAGCAGGCCGGCAGCGAAGTAGGTCGGCAGCCGCAAACCGGGTGTGAATCGACTGAGAAGCACGACCGCGGCGCCCTTCGAGGAAAGCCATGAAGACGCACGATCGAGTTGCTCCGGCGAGACGAACCTCCGAAACAGCGGCCAGCGGATCACGGGTCGGCCGATGCACCGCCCGCCCAGGAACAAAAGAAGATCCCCGAAGTAGATTCCAGCCAGACAGGCCAGAATCCCGCTGATGAAACCCACTTTCCCCTGAGCTACCAAGACGCCGGTCGCGATGCAGGTCAGATCTTCGGAGACGAGGGTCGCCAGAGCAATCAGAATCAGGTGCGGCATGGGAGCGTCACTCTTTCTCCGGGCAGTCGCCTGCACGGAGCCGCCGGCGTATAGGTCAATGTCACCGCGGATTCCGTCACCCGAACGTGGGTGAAGCTCACAGTCTCGGCGTCCGCGCGATGCATACACGGAGAGTAGGCGGAGGGCCGATCGCCGTGGCTCTTATGGAATGCGTGGAGTACGTCCGAGTCGAGCCTTGCCGCGGAGCCGGCCGTACGAGCCAACTCCTCCCTTCGCGAGGCCAGCACACCTGTCTGATCGAATAACGACGAAACCAATGGCATGTAGGGGTCGCCGTACGGCACTATGGCCGTCTCTTCGCCAGTCCACTCGAGGACGGCTGCGGGCAGGCCGGGTTCAAGAGCAGCCAGCGTGAAAGGCGTAAACGGAGAGAGGTCCTGTCGACAGACACGTTCGTTGATTTCGGCAAGACACGTCGCGCTTAGCAGCTCTAGTACCAGCAATCCACGGCTCCTGTGTGGCGCCGGTACGCGGCCGGCCAGCCGAGGAGCACCGTTGAGCAGGCATAGCGACACACCGAATTCGTTGACCCCGATCCATGCGCCACCGAAATCGCCGTCGATCGGCGCAACAAACCGGACTCCGGCTCGGGCGGCAATCCGGGGACCGAGCGCCGGCGCCCGGCTAATCCGCTCGTCGCGATTACAGAAGAGTTGGTAGCCCTCGTCCTCATGGACCCAGCTCACCGTACACACTTCGACGCCTCCGCCAGATACCGCAAGGTGGACGGCGCCATCCCGAAATCGTGTTCCACTGGAATGCCGAGCGCCTTCAGAACCAGTGCGATCAGTGCGAAGTGATGAACAGTGTGACTGCTCAGGACTTGCAACTCGCGTCCCACCGAGGATGCCAGGAAGGAATCGCCGTCTTCCATCCGGACATTCACCACCCGCTCGCTCTCGAAATCGCCGATCAGTAGCCGCAGCATGATTTCGCGCGTCTTCGCCAGAGCCGCTCTGCAGTCTGTCTCGACGGTAATGTCTCTCTTGCGGGCGTCGTAGTCGATCCGGCCCGACCCCACCCCGTCAAGAAAACATTCGTAGAACTCCAGGATGTGCCTCAGGTGCCCACCCACGCGATGCGGAGTAACAGCCGGGGGCGACTCCGCATACGCTCTGGAGTCCATTCCTTCCAGTAGCGACTTCACCTGATGGAGCAGCCGGACGCTCGTTTCAGTCAGGACAGTACTGCTCTCCGTTAGGGTCATGTCTTCTTTGAAATCCCGTGACGGAACTCGCTTATTCCCGAGTAGGGGGGAATACCAGCCCCTACGCGAGGCATTACACATGCGAATGCGGACTTCGACGGCAAGCGCTCAGCAGACGGCCCTGCGCGGCGAGTGGTATGAAGCCCTGGCGGACCACTGGCCGGAATATCTGATGGAAGGTGCGGCGCTCGGCCTTTTCATGATCTCGGCCTGCGTATTTACTGTACTCCTGGAGCATCCTTCATCATGGCTGCATCAGGCTATTCCCAGCCCGGTGCTGCGCCGTCTGCTGAACGGAGTCGCGATGGGCTGCACCGCAATCGGACTCATCTATTCGCCATGGGGCAAGCGTTCGGGCGCGCATATGAACCCTTCGGTAACCCTGACTTTTCTGTCTCTGGGCAAGATCCAGCGGTGGGACGCAATCTTCTATGTAACCGCGCAGTTCCTCGGCGGTTTGTTCGGGGTTGTTCTCGCGGCGATGTCAATCGGACTGCCGCTGCGCCACTCCGCGGTCAACTACGTGGTGACAGTGCCGGGCACGGGCGGTCCGGGCATCGCATTTTGGGCGGAGCTGCTGATCTCCTTCCTGATGATGTGGATGATCCTGTTCGCTTCGAACACGAAGCGGTTTGAAAGGTTCACCGGCGTTTTCGCCGGTTTCCTTCTAGCGGCCTTCATTACCTTCGAGGCGCCGCTGTCCGGCATGAGCATCAATCCTGCGCGGACACTCGGTTCGGCGATCCCCGCAAATGAGTGGACCGCGCTATGGGTGTACTTCGCGGGACCGCCGCTGGGGATGTTCCTGGCGAGCGCGGCTTACCGGCTTCGCTGGGGAGCCCACGCCGTCTTCTGCGCCAAGCTGCATCACCACAACGATAAACGGTGTATTTTCCGCTGCAATTATGCGGCAATGTGAAACGCGATCGCTCGGGGAGGTGTGTGTCAATGTCGTCCAGTAACCACTACGACGTAATCGTCATTGGAACCGGAGCCGGCGGCGGAACGCTTGCGTACAAACTGGCGCCAGCCGGAAAGCGAATCCTGCTGCTGGAACGCGGCGATTACGTTCCGCGCGAGAAAGACAACTGGAATCCCCGCGTTGTGAACGTCGAAGGCAAGTACCAGACCAAGGAGATCTGGAAGGATAGCGACGGAAAGGATCTGCATCCCCACACCAACTATTGGGTGGGCGGCAACACGAAGTTTTACGGTGCGGCGTTATTCCGTCTTCGCAAGGAGGATTTCGGCGAACTTCGCCATCACGGCGGAGTATCGCCGGCCTGGCCGATTTCCTACGACGAGCTGGAACCTTACTACACGGAGGCGGAGCGACTGTACCACGTGCACGGCCAGCGCGGCGAAGATCCGACCGAGCCGCCCGCCCGCACGCCCTACCCGCATCCGGCGGTCAGCCATGAACCTCGGATCGAGCAGCTTAGCGAGGATTTCGCTCGTAACGGAGCAACGCCGTTCCACACTCCGCTCGGTGTGATGCTCGACGAAGCGTCCCGGCACACAAGTCCTTGTATTCGCTGCAACACCTGCGACGGCTTCCCTTGTCTGGTGCACGCGAAGTCCGATGCACAAGTCGTCGCCGTGGACCCGGCGCTTGCACACCCGAATGTCACGTTGCTGAGGAACTCCTTCGTCGAGCGGCTGGAAACAAGTCCGTCCGGCCGCGAAGTGACAAGCGTGATCGTCACGCGAAATGGCGCCCGTGAGGCGTTCTCGGCGGACATCGTGGCCGTCTCCTGCGGCGCCATCAACTCCGCGGCTCTCCTGTTGCGCTCTGCCAGCGACAAGCACCCAGGCGGATTGGCGAACGGCTCCGGCGTGGTGGGACGCCATTACATGGGACACGTGAACTCGGTCTTGATGGCGATTTCGAAGTGTCCTAATCCGACTGTCTTCCAGAAAACGCTCTCGGTAAACGACTTCTACTTCGGCTCCAAAGACTGGGAATACCCCATGGGCCATATTTCGTTCGTCGGCAAGCTGGACGGCGAGACCCTCAAGGCGGGCGCGCCGGCGATCGCCCCCGGTTTCACGCTCGACCTGATGGCTAGCCACTCACTCGATTTCTGGCTCACGTCCGAAGACCTTCCCGATCCGAACAACCGCGTGACGCTGGACCGCGAGGGGAACATCGTTCTTGCCTACAAGCCGAACAACGAAGAAGGCCACAAACGGCTGATCGCAAAACTCCGCGATCTGATGAACCAGCAACGCAAATGCCCCATGCACGGGCATGAATGCCATCAGGGACTGTTCGCGCGGAGTCTCTATCTCGGACAGCGCATTCCTCTGGCCGGCGTGGCGCATCAGAACGGCACAATTCGATTCGGCCGCGACCCGAAGACTTCAGCATTGGACGCGAACTGCAAGGCGCACGACCTGGACAACCTGTACATCGTCGATGCCAGTTTCTTCCCGTCCTCGGGCGCGGTCAACCCGGGACTGACAATCATGGCCAATGCCTTGCGCGTGGGAGCGCACCTCATAGAGCGGATGGGCTAGGACATGCATCGGCGAGCCTTTCTCATTCTCGTTCTGCTTGCGTCGACGCTTTGCGCCAACGACGTGTCTCCGCTGGTCACGGCGGTGGACTCGATCGGTCTCACGGTCTCCGATCTCGACCGCTCAGTGGAGTTCTATGCCAAGGTACTCTCTTTCGAAAAAGTTTCCGAAGGAGAAGTCGCCGGCGAGGACTTCGAGCACCTGCACGGTGTCTTTGGACTGCGGTTGCGTACCGCGCGGATGCGTCTCGGAGACGAGTTCATCGAACTGACTGAGTACCTGGCGCCAAGAGGCCGTCCTGCGCCCGCCGACGCTCGCAGCAATGACCGCTGGTTCCAGTACATTGCCATCATCGTCAGCGACATGCACAAGGCCTATCAGTGGCTGCGCCAGAACAAAGTCCAGCACTCCTCGCCGGGACCCCAGCGCCTGCCCGATTGGAACAGGAACGCCGGAGGCATCGAAGCCTTCTACTTTCGTGATCCTGACGGGCATCCACTGGAAATTCTGGCATTCCCGCCGGACAAGGGCGACCCGAAGTGGCGCCGCTCGGCGGACAAGCTGTTCCTCGGCATCGATCACACCGCCATCGTTGT
>DATIFQ010000123.1:0-8794 GCA_035455185.1 Bryobacteraceae bacterium
TCCGGCGACCACTCCGGCGCCGCTTTAGGACCCGGGCCGGTCGTCAGCCGCACCGCGTTCTCCGTGCCGATCATCTTCACGTAGACGTCGAGGTTGTCACCATTGGGCCCCGTCCAGGCGAAAGCCACTTGGTTGCCGTCCGGAGAGAAGCTCGGCATGTACTCGGAGCCCGCATACGTGGTCAGGGGAACCGGCCTCAGCAGCGTGTCGGGCTTTCTCGCTGTCGTCAGATAGTGCCGCAGGGCGAGGAACGCAGCCGCCAGCGCCAACACCAGGGTCACCCCGACATAGAACAGCGCCCACGACCGCCGGCGCAGAGCCGCTGCCTGGGTCGTTACTGCCTCCGCCGCTGCAACCTCCGGTTCGCCATTGCACTGCGTTTCTATCGGGTATACAAACCGGTATCCACGCCGTGGAAACGTTTCGATGTAGCGCGGGTTCTCGGCCGAATCCCCCAGCACCTCTCGCAGCTTGTTTACCGCGGCGTTGATGCTGTGATCGAAATCGACGAACGTGTCCGAAGGCCAGATCCGCTGCCGTAACTCCTCCCGCCCGACAACCTCTCCGGGACGCTCAACCAGCGCCGCCAGAATCAAAAAAGGCTGTTCGGAAATGCGCAGCTTGAGGCTGCTCTTACGAAGCTCCATCGTCGCGAGATCCGCCTCAAAGACTCCGAAGCGCACGACTCGTCTTGTCGAATGTGTGCCTGTCATCACGCTCGCCTTCACACGCAAACTATATCGACGCTAATTTCCTTCGACCTGTTCCCGTGAAGGATTGACCCTGCCGTCACCCGGCGTGGCTCTGCTGCCACTCCCGCACCATCACCGCTCGCGTATACGCCACCCGGAACCCAAGTCGCTCGTAGTTTCGCTGAGACACGGTGCCCGGAAGCGTTCCCGCCGTCGCCAGGTCGCACCCCCGCTCCACTGCCGACCGCAACCGCGCCGCGATCAGGGCCACCTGCACTCCCCGCCGCCGGAAGAACGGGTGTGTCGCGTCGGCATACAGCATCGCCAACCTGTCGCGGACCGCCAGCGCCCCGCCTCCGGAGGGCAGTCCGTCTACGCGAGCCAGATAACAGACGCCTGACCGCATACGGAACAGAATCTGTCCGACCTCCAGTTCCTCGGTTCCAGGCTCGTTCCCCTCGAAGAATCCGCGGGCGAGTGTATCCGTCCACACCGTAGCGTCCGATTCGGCCGTCTCGCGCACCTCCACCCCGCACTCCGTCTCCGGGCTCGGCTCGCCTTCATCAAGACGGCGCACCAGGATATTGTTGAACTCCGCAACGTGGTACCCGCGCGCCGCAAGGATTCCGCAAAGCGACGGGTCCGCAAGCGGGCACAGGTCGATGGTCGCCGCCGCGCCCCGGCTGCGGTAAAACTCCTCGACGCGTTCGATCTCCTGCACCGTCATCGGCTCGTTCATCCCGAGTCCGACCGCGTGGCTCAGCGGTGACGTCGCCCCGGCGAACGCAGCCCACCCGCTCCCTACTGCCATCACCGCTCCGTCCGAGGCTGGCCACAGCCGGACCATCGCCTCGGCGCACTCCCTCGCACTCTCGGCCTCGCCACCCTCCAGGCGCCGGGCGAGTACGATGTCCGAGAAGAACACGGCTTCAGTGTATCCGAATCTCTTCCAGACAGCGCGGCCGCGCGTCGCGCCTGCATATACTGAGTAAATGCAACCGTTTCACATCATCGTCTGCGGGAGCATTGTCCCGGACCCGCTCCAGACCCTGGAGCCGGTCACCGGGCCGTCCGGTCCCGCCCTCAAGAACGAAATGATGCTCCCCGCCGTGCTCGACCCCTGGGCAGCGCACGCCCTTTTCGAAGCCGCCAACCTCGCGAAGAAAGCACCCGGCAGCAAAGTTTGGCTCGTCAGCCTCGGGCCCAAGGCGAAGCTCCAGCAGGTGATGATGACGGTCGCACAGAAGGTCCCGTTCGAGTTCGTAGGGCTTGACGGTCCTGCCGGCGGTTTCACCGAAGCATACAACGTGGCGACTGTACTTGCCGAAGCTATCCAGGCCATCCCCGGCCTCGACCATTCGCGCCTTCTTATCTTCGGTGGTTGGGAGTCCGCGTCTCGGGGTGCTGGCGTCACCATGCAGATGGTCGGCGAGCGCCTCGGCATCACCGACCAGTTCCAGGGCGTCGACGAGCTCTCCGTCGCCGCGGACGGCTCCCTCCAGGTTCTCGAACGCATCGAGGGCGGCCGCCATCAGGTCTCGGTCTGCGACGGCCCACCGGCGCTTCTCGGCTGGGCCACCGGCAACCTGCCCGAGCCTCCCAACAATCCGCAGATTGGCATGACCAACATGCGTGCCATCATGCCCGCGCTCCAGCGCGCGAAACAGGTGAAACTAACAGGAGAGGGCCTCAGCTTCAGCGCCGTCAGCCTTCCCAGCCAGCGTCGTGAAACGAAAATTGTGAAGGATCTGCCCGCCGACGAGATCGCGCGGGAGATCGTCGAGTGGATCAGGAGCTAGACCGCCGTGGAAACCATCCTCTTTCTCGCACACACCGAAAACGACGGCACGCTCGCCCGCCCGGCGCTCGAGGCGCTCGCCGGCGCGAAATGGCTCGCCGGCGCACTGCCCGGCTCCACCTTCGCCGCTGGATTGATCGGTGAGAGAACGCAACCCGCCGCCGGTCAGACTGCGTCGTGCGGCGCCTCCCGCTTCCTCTCCGTCACGGGATCCGAGTTCGGCCAGCCCCGCTATGCGACCGATGCCGCCGCCGCGGAAGCGCTGTGCCGTGCCGCTGGCACCACGATCGTGATCGCCCCCGCCACCACGCGCTGGGCGCGTTCACTGGCGGGCGTCGCCCAGCGGCTTGACGGCCGCATCGATTCGCACGTCACCGGAATCTCCGCGGTGGGCGGCAAACTGGTGGTTTCCCGCTGGTACTACCGGCAGCGGATGGAAGCAGTCCTCGATCGGACGAAAAGACCATGGCTGATCCTGCTTGAGACCAGCGTCTTCCCAGCCTGGAGCGGCGAGCCAGGCTCAGCCCCGGTTGAGGCCGTCGCCGTCGATGTTCCCGATTCTGCGAAACGAACCCGCTTTGTCGGGGTCCGTGCTCCGAAAACCGACGAACAAACAATCCGCCCCGACGCGAATCTGCTCTTCGTCACCGGAGCCGGGTGGACCAAGAAACAATCCGATGGTCAGGTGCACCTCGCCGATGCCGCGGAACTGATCCTTGGTTTCCTCCGGAAAACACAGTCGTCGCTCGGCAGCAGCAAATCTCTGGTGGACCTCTCGGGCGAAGGACAGGTGGTGCTCCCCTTCCTGACGCATCTCAACCAGGTGGGCCAGACTGGTTCCACGCCGCGCCACCCGAAGGGCTTGGCCACGTGCTGTCACGGTGAGGAGCCTCACGTCGTCGGCTGGCGCTTCATCAATGAGCGCAGGGCCGTCAACCTCGACCCCAACTGCGGCTGGGCGCGCGGCAAAGCCGATGTCCTCTACGTCGCCGACGCCTTCGAGGTGATGAAAAAGGTGAACGCTCTACTGGCGGACTAACGGCTTTCCGCGCCCTCTGCGGTGAACTACACCTTCGGCAGTGTATACGGCGCCCGGTACTGCTTCGTCAGCCATGCGTTTGCCTCTTTGTCGCCTGGGAAAGTCTCGGTCTTCGGATCGAACTTCACGTCTCGCCCCAGCCGGTGAGAGATGTTGCCCAGGTGGCAGATGGTCGTGCTCAGCCGCCCAAGCTCGATGTCGGCGTTCGGCCACTGCCGACTCTTGATGCACTGCAGCCAGTTGCCAGGATGCGATCCGCCCGACGGCTCCGCGCTCGTGATCACCTCGTTCTTCGGACCGTAGACCTTCCAACCGTCCTCGACGACCAGCGTCCCCTCGGTACCGTAAAACGCCGTCCCCGCGTAGTCGCCTTCGATCGGATGCATGCTCTGAAAACTATGCATCTCCCAGACCAGCATCATGTCGCCGTAATCGTATGTGACCACCTGTGTGTCCGGTACCTCTTTGGCGTCGTTAAGCCAGTAGATGCCACCGTTGCTCGAGATCCGCTTGGGCAACGAATTCTCGACGCCGCGCAGCTTCTGAATGCCCCACATGCCGACATCCAGCATGTGTACGCCCTGGTTTCCCAGTTCCGTGTTGCAGTAGTCGTAGAAGAACCGCCAGTTATAGTGAAACCGGTTCGGATTGAACGGACGTTTCGGCGCCGGCCCGAGCCACACGTCATAGTCCGCGCCCGGCGGCGGCGTGCCGTCCGGCGGGTTGCCAATGCTCTTGCGAAGCTGGTTGATCCACGCCTTCACCATGCACACCTTGCCGAGTTTGCCGGAGCCCACGTACTCGATCGCGGTCCGGAAATGCTCGCCGCTCCGCCGCTGCGTGCCCACCTGCACCACGCGGTTGTACTTTCGCGCCGCGTCGCGCATCATCTGCCCTTCCTGAATCGTGTGCGAAAGCGGCTTCTCGATGTAAATGTCCTTGCCCGCTTGGCAGGCGTGAATGGTCTGGATGGCATGCCAGTGGTCCGGCGTGGCGATAATGACGCCGTCGATGTCCTTGTCTTCGAGCACCCGCCGGTAGTCCTTCACCACCGTCGGAGCCTTGTCCTGCGCCTTCTCGATCTGTGGCGACACCTTCGCGATGATCTCGTCATCGATGTCGCAGATTGTCTTGATCTCCGCGCCCTGCTTGATCGCGCCTAGTGCGTCGCCGCGCCCCTGGTTACGGCACCCGATCAGCGCGACAACGATCTTCTCGTTCGCTCCCAGCACGCGCCCGGCCGCGGCATGCGCGGACACCAGGCCAGCCGTCTTCAGGAATGTTCTCCGGTTCTCCACGTATTGACGATACACCGTGGAGTTATGGCGGGCAAACCCTGGTAACACCCGTCCTCTTTGGTGTCTTCGTGCCTTTGCGGTGAACCGGCCCCGCCCTACTTCAGCTTCTCGTCCTTTTCGACTTTTCCGTCACGGACGTGAACAACGCGGTGGGCGTGCATGGCGATGTCGTGCTCGTGCGTCACCAGCACGATCGTGTTCCCCTGCTGGTGCAGCCGCTCGAACAGCGCCATGATTTCGTTGCCGGTCGCGGTGTCGAGGTTCCCGGTCGGCTCGTCGGCCAGCAGAATCGATGGATTATTGACCAGCGCGCGCGCCACGGCGACACGCTGCCGCTGGCCGCCCGACAGTTCGCTCGGCTTGTGATACATGCGTTGCTCGAGGTCCACTTGCCGCATCGCCTGCTTCGCCCGTTCGAGCCTCTGGTCTGCAGCGATGCCGGCATAGATCAACGGCAGTTCCACGTTGTGCAAAGCCGTCGCGCGCGGCAGGAGGTTGAACGTCTGGAACACGAAGCCGATCTCCTTGTTTCGGATCTGCGCGAGTTCGTCGTCGTTCATCTCGCTCACCAACCGCCCGTTGATGTAATACTGGCCCGCCGTCGGCGTGTCCAGGCACCCGATCAGGTTCATCAGCGTGGACTTGCCCGAACCCGAAGGACCCATGATCGCGACGTACTCGCCCCGGCGAATCTCCACATCCACCCCGGAGACCGCATGGATCTCCTGGTCGCCCATGAGGTAGGTCTTCCATAGGTCATAAGTGCGGATGACAACGCCGTCGCGCCGTAATTGTTCGCCGCGTTCGGTTAATTCCTCGACTGCTGGGTTCATGCTCGGTCCTCGCTTCGAAAAAAATCGCGGGTTACTCCGTCTTTGCCGGTGTCTTGTTGTCGACTTTCACCCTGGTGTCGCTGCGAATCGTCCGGATCACCTTGTAGCTGCCCGTGACGATCTCCTCGCCCGCTTTCACGCCGCTCAGCACTTCGATGTCGGTTGAGCCGGTAATTCCCGTTTCCACCTTGCGGAATGTGACCTTGTCGCCTGAAACTACGAATACACCCTGGACTTCTTCCTTCCGCTCCTTCTCCTTCGCCGGATCCACCTTCGCCGCGGCCTGAACACCCTTCTTCGGTGGTGGCTCGAGGTCGCCTTTCTGCCGGATCGTCAGCGCTTGAATGGGAACGGTCAGTGCGCCCTGCCGCGTCGCGGTCGTAATCTTCGATGTGCACGATAAGCCCGGCCGGATCTCCGCGGGCGGGCTGTCCAGTGCGATCACAACCTTGAAATCCTTCGCCTCTTGGCTTGAAATCGCGCTTTGCGACGCCGCCAGTCCCGTCGAGCGCAGGATCGCCGTATTCCCGATCTCGATCACGTGCCCCTTGAACGTCTTCCCGGGAATCGCGTCGATCGTAATATCAGCCACCTGGTCGAGTTGTACGTTGACGATGTCCGTCTCGTCCACCTTCACCTCGGCCGTGATCAGCGACATGTCGGCGATCGTCATGATCAGACTCGCCGACGAATTCTGGATGCCCGGTACTACCGTCTCGCCCACGCGAACAGGCAGGTTCGTCACCACCCCATCGAGCGGCGAAACCGCGAGGTGCTTCTCCAGAACATCCGTAACCCGCCTCACGTTAGCACGCGCTTGGCCGACCCTCCGCTGCGTCGCCGTCAGTTGCGATGTCGCCTGCCCTCGCTGCGCCCTGGCCTGCGCCAGCCGCGCCTCAGCCTCGCGGACCGCGGCGTCCATCGATTCGTACTCGGCCTTCCTCTGGTCGAACTCCTGGCGGGCGATGAGCTTCTCGTTGTACAACTTCTCCGCCCGCTTGAAGTTCAGACTCGCGCGCTCGAGTTCGGCTTTCGCCCGGTCGATCGAAGCCTGCGCCGTCCGCAGATTCTCGTCAGCCGACCGGACCGCCGCTTCCGACGCAGCCGCATCCGCCTCCGATGAGCTCAACATCGCCTTCTGCGCCTGCACCTCCGACTCGGCCTGCACGGACTCCAGCTTCGCCAGAAGCTGCCCCTTTCGAACCCTGTCTCCTTCTCTGACCAGGATCTCCGTGATCCTGCCCATCGCGTTTGCGCCGATATTGATATAATTCCGCGGCTTAATTTCACCGGATGCCGTCACCAGGGATGTGAGATCCTGCCGGGCCACCCGGCCCGTTTGTACCGTGACGATGCCGGCCCGGCTCTTCCGGATACCGACGTACACCGAGGCGCCGATCACCAGTACCCCGAGGATCGCCAGCCAGATCTTCCACTTTTTTTTCACACTAAGAACTCCCTGTTTCTTAGACGACGTTCCAGGGTCCTTTGTTCATAAATCCCATCCTACCACGCAGGCCCATCTGAGGCGTGGGGAAGATGCAGATAAACCACTCTAATCTAACCACTTAACAGAGACAGGCGGGGCGCTGGTACAGGCCATCGATTCGGTCATGCCGGAGGCGATCAACGCACAGGCGTTATCGGTAGCTGTGCGCACCGCCTGCTCCCGCGTGGCGCCGGATGCTACGCGGCAGTTCGTCCGGCCTTGGAAGCTGACGCATACTTCCGCCCTGTGTTTCCGCAACCCGAGGCTCGAGTACACGAGCAGCCCGATCACGGCCAGCACAAAGGCGGTCACCACAATGGCGGTCATCTTCACCCGCCGGCCTCCGAAAAGAAGTTTCCCATCTTGCGGAAACGTTGGTAGCGCTGTTCTACCAGCGCTTCCGGGCTGAGCTGCCTGAGTTCCTCAAGCGCCTGCCGGAGCGTCTGGCGGACGGTTTCCACCGCCTTGTCGTGGTCCGAGTGAGCGCCCTCTTCCGGCTCTGGAATGATTCCGTCAATCAGCCCGAATCGCAGCAGGTCCTCGGCCGTCAGCTTGAGCGCCGTCGCCGCCAGTTCCGCCTTTCCGGAGTCCCGCCATATGATCGCCGCGCAGCTTTCCGGCGAAATCACGCTGTAGATCGCGTTTTCGAGCATATAGACGCGGTTGCCTACACCCAACGCCAGCGCGCCGCCGCTCCCGCCTTCGCCGATGCAGATTGCGATGATCGGGACACCCAGCCGGGACATCTCCCGGAGGTTCATGGCGATCGCCTCGGCCTGCCCGCGTTCTTCGGCGTCGATTCCCGGATAGGCACCCGGCGTGTCGAGCAGCGTGATCACCGGCCGCCCGAACTTCGCGGCCATCTCCATTACCCGCATCGCCTTCCGGTAGCCCTCTGGCTTGGGCATGCCGAAGTTCCGGTGAAGCTTCTGCTTTGTGTCTCTCCCCTTCTGCTGTCCCGCGACCACCACGGGGATTCCCTCGAAAAAACCAAACCCGCAAACGATCGCGGCGTCATCGCCGAACGCGCGGTCGCCGTGAAGCTCGCTGAAGTCGGTAATCAGCCGCTGGATGTAATCGAGCGAGTGCGGACGCTTCGGATGCCGCGCCAATTGTACCCGCTCCCACGAAGGGCTTACTGCGGCCTGCGACGCCGCCGGCTGTGACGTGTCCATGAAGGTCTTTTCCTACACTACCACTTGAGGTTGTGAATCGGCTGTCTGTCGCTGAAGCCGCATCCGCACAGAGCCGCGACGGAACGGAGCGGTCAGAATGCGCTCTTCCGAACGGTCACTTTCGCACTTCGAACTCGGCCCGGCACCCGCGGTCCACCCAAACGCCGGTCGAGTCGTAACCCCACGTTTCGTTCTGCCGGCATGGTGAGCCGCTGACCTGTCGCAGCATTCTCACTCCCCCGCTTGTATCAGCGTTGCAGTGTACGCGGTTGCCGCTGTTTGACGAGCAGGTGATTGTCTTGACGGATGACGATCCGGTGCCCCAGCCCCACGTGTCGTTGCGAGGGACAATCTCGAACTCGGCCCGGCACCCGCGATCCACCCAGACGCCGTTCGAGTCGTAGCCCCACGTTTCGTTCTGCCGGCATGGCGACCCGCTGATCTGCCGCACCATCCGTACGGTCCCGCTC
>DATIFQ010000124.1:0-6224 GCA_035455185.1 Bryobacteraceae bacterium
GGACAGCCTTACCGATCCGCTGGGGGCGGTTGCGGGCGCGTCAACCCTTGAGGGGTTGATCGAGGAGGTACGCACGCACAAACGGGAGGTCAGCCGGACGATTCAATGGCCGGACGGGCCGGAGACGTTTCAAGCGATCCCACTGACGGGCCGGGAGGGCGACCTGCTCGGGGTACTGCTGGCGGGCAGCTCGCGGCGGGAACTGGCGGCGCTCATCGGGCGTATTCGAATGGCCGGACTGGCCGTAGGTGGTGCGGGACTCCTGCTTGGGATTGCGCTTAGTTACTGGGTGTCGGCGAGAATCACCCGGCCAGTGGACCAGCTCGCAGCCGGGGCTCGGGAGGTGGCCGCTGGAAACTGGGATGCCCGGGTGGACGTGCGCTCGCGCGACGAGATCGGCGAGCTGGCGGAGGCGTTCAACCGGATGACCGGGCAACTCATCGAACAGCGCGACCGCCTTGTGCAGACCGAGCGCGTCGCCGCCTGGCGCGAGCTGGCGCGACGGCTCGCCCACGAGCTGAAAAACCCACTCTTCCCATTGCAGATCACGGTGGAGAATCTCCAGCGCGCACGGGCGCAGGCGCCGGATCAGTTCGACGAGATCTTCCGCGAGAGTACCGCGACGCTGCTCGCGGAACTCTCGAATCTGAAAACGATCATCGGCCGGTTCAGCGAGTTCGCGAAGATGCCGCCGCCGCAGTTTGAAATTGTCGACCTGAACGAACTCGTACAAGAAAACCTGCGGCTGTTCGACGCACAGTTTCGAGGCGAGGCCCGCCCAAGGATTCACACGGAGGCGCACCTCGACGAAAGCCTTGCAAAGATCTCGGCAGATCCCGGGCAAGTCTTGCGCGCCCTTCAAAACCTGACCTTGAACGCCATCGACGCAATGCCCGCCGGGGGCACGCTTCGCTTTCGGACGCGGCGTGTCGAAGGCGGCGTGACGCTGGAGGTATCCGATACCGGCGAGGGGCTGACGAAAGAGGAATGCGAGCGGCTGTTCACTCCGTACTACACCACCAAACAGCATGGTACCGGCCTCGGACTGGCGATCGTGCAGTCGGTGGTCAGCGACCACAATGGCCGGATCACCGTAGAGAGCGAGCAGGGGCGCGGGACCACGTTTCGCATCGAGCTTCCGAACGCTCCTGAAAATGACCTTGCGCCCGAACCATCCTGACATGAGCCACCTTCTTATTGTTGACGACGACCCGAACACGCTGGCTTCCCTTGCCAGGGCCTTCCGCCTGGCGGGGCATGAAGCGACGGTGTGTGACAACGCCGGCCGCGCGCTGGAGCTGATTCGCGCACAACGTTTCGACCTGGTTCTTTCAGACGTGGTGATGCCGGGCAAGGACGGGCTCGCACTGCTCGAAGAGATCAAGTCAATCGACGGGGCCATTCCGGTGGTAATGATTTCGGGTCAGGCCACGGTGGAGATGGCGGTGCGCGCTACACGGCTCGGGGCGGTCGATTTCCTCGAGAAACCGATCTCGACCGATAAGCTGCTGCTCACCGTGGAGAACACGCTGAAACTAACCCGCCTCGAGGAAGAGAACCGGCAGTTACGGCGCCGTGTGGGGAAACAGGAGATCGTGTGGGGCAGCGAGGCCATGCGCAGTGTGATGGCACAGATCGAACGGGTGGCGGCAAGCGAAACGCGGGTGTGCATCCTGGGCGAGACGGGCACCGGCAAAGAACTTGCGGCGCGAACAATTCACGACCGAAGCCCGCGGAAGAACGGGCCATTCGTCACACTCAACTGCGCGGCAGTGCCGTCGGAGTTGATCGAGTCCGAGCTGTTCGGTCACGAGAAAGGCGCCTTCACCGGAGCGGCCTCGCGGCACGCCGGGCGGTTCGAGCAGGCGCATCGCGGCACATTGTTTCTCGATGAGATCGGCGACATGCCGCAGGTGATGCAGGCAAAGCTGCTGCGGGTGCTCGAGGGCGGCGAGGTCGAGCGGGTCGGCGGGGACCGGGCGATCCCGGTGGACGTGCGGGTGGTCGTCGCCACGCACCGAAATCTGTCCGAACTCACGGCACAGGGGAAGTTCCGGGAGGATTTGTATCACCGCATCTACGTGTTCCCGCTGAGCCTGCCACCGCTGCGGCAACGCCCCGAGGATATCCCGCTACTGGCAGAGCATTTCTCACGACACGTGGCGGAGATCAACGGATGGAAGCCCCGGCCCTTCACGGCGGAGGCACTCGAGGAACTAAAACGCTACCCCTGGCCGGGCAACGTGCGTGAACTTCGCAACGTCGTGGAGCGGCTGATGCTGCTGGCGGACGAGGTTGACGCGGAGACGGTCCGGCTGGCCCTTTCCGGTCGCGCGCCGGCGGCGCTGGCTTCGGGGAGCGGCAGTCTGGCCGAACGGGTAGATGCGTTCGAGCGAGAGGCGCTGCTCGCGGAACTCCGGCGCCACGAATTCCGCATGGCGGAGACAGCCAGGGCGCTTGGGCTTGAGCGCAGCCATCTCTACAAGAAGTGCCAGCAGCACGGCATCGATCTGCAGACGCTGAAGAAAGTAGAGTAGGCCGGGCGTGCGGTTTTCGGCAGATCTCCAGATTGATTTCGTATAATTGGTCGCATGTCTGGGGTCTGGGTGCTGGTGTTGTGTTGTGTCCTGACGGTCGTCGCTCCGGCCCAGACTACGCATGCTCTCATCTCGGGCCGTGTGGTGGATGTCCAGACGGGTCTCGGCATCGGAGGAGCCCAAGTCACCTACTCGGCGGCGGCGACCAACGCGAGCGCCACGGCGCACAGCGACGATTCCGGATACTACGTTCTTCCGCTACTTGCGCCGGGATTTTGCCGCGTCAGGGTGGCAGCCGACGGCTACCAGCCTCAAGAACTGTACGCTCTGGAACTTCCGGTCGCGGGACGCCTCGACCTCGATTTCCGGTTGCGTTTGCTGGCCGACGTCTGGCAGGCGGGGGAACACCGCAGCGTGTTCTTCCCGAATTCGGAAGCGGTGCTCACCTTCTTCGGTCCGGACGTGGACACCAGCCGCTACGGCTCGTTCGACGCAAACCGCGGGCGCAAGGGCTCTCTTGAGCCCACGGTTTCGCACGTGATCGACCCGTTCCAAGTCAGTTACCTTCCGCTGGCCGGCCGTGACGTCTATACGATGCTGCTCACGCTGCCTGGGGTCACCGCCGATACGACGACTTCCCGCGGTTTGGGCCTCTCGGTCAACGGTCAGCGGCCGTCCGCCTCGAATTTTCTGCTCGACGGCCTGGAGAACAACAACTACCTCATCACCGGCCCGCTGACCGCGATCGCTCCCGAGGCCATCCAGGAGTATCGCGTATCCACGAACAATTTCTCCGCTGAATACGGAAGGACCTCGGGTTTCCTGGCCAACGCCGTCACCCGCGCCGGGGGAACTCAGTGGCACGGCCTCGCCTATTTCTACCTGAAGAATGATGTCTTGAACGCGAATGGCTTCCAGGATAACCGGAATGGCCAGCCACGCCGCCCGCTGAAGGAGAACTACATGGGCTTCCAGGCCGGAGGACCCGTGCCATCTCTGCCGCTGTTCACTTCCACGGCATTTGAGCGCCTCCGCAGCCGTAGCTTCGGAGAGCCCACCGATTGGCTTCTCCCCTCGACCCGCTTTTCGTTGTTCACCACCCCCGACAGTGTCGCCGCAAGGCTACTCGACAGGTTTTCTCCCCCGCCTGCAACTGACGGCAACCTCCCCTATGCGACACTCCGACTCGTTCCTCCTCTTTCGCTGGATCGAACCTTGGTTTTACAGCGGTTCGACTACCAACCGGAAGGCAGCCGCCACCGCCTGATGGCCAGACTGGCGGCAGCGACGCTCTCGCGGCCCGATTTCATCTGGACTCCGTATCACGATTTTGTTTCCGGACTGTCGCAGGACTCAGTCAGCCTCGCCTTTACGCTGACCAGCTACCTGAGCCCGCGCTGGGCGAGCGAAACTCGCGCCGGCTTGAATTGGGACGACCTCCACTGGGACCGCCCGCATCCCGAGATCCCCACTCTGGCATCGCGAGACGGGGCGGTTCTTCCCGGAAGCCCGGCCTTTTACGCATACCGCAACCGGACCCGCGGGGCGGAGTTTGTGGAAAACCTGACGTGGTCGAGGGGGCGACACGTCTTCAAAACCGGATTCGGTGTCCTGTTGCGTGGGCTCGACGGCTACCTCACCGCGGGCCGCGACGGGCTCTACGAGTTCGGCGACATCATCGAATTTGCCCTGGATTCTCCGGGTTTCTTCTCCGCCTCGGTTGCACGGGCCTCTCTGCCCGACCTTCAACGTCCCGAATTCCCGAGGGAATACGAATACCGCCAGTACTACCTCTTCGCTCAAGACGCCTTCCGGCCCACGCGACGTTTGTCCCTGAGCTACGGCCTTCGCTACGAGTTCTTCGGCGCGCCGCGCAACACGGGTTCCGTAAAGGACGCTATTGTGAATCTCGGCACCGGCGCCACGTTCGCGGAGCGCATCGGCAGCGCTGGGTTGACCTTCGACGGGAGCGGCGCGCAGCGGTTGTACGATACGGACGCAAACAACTGGGCGGGGCGCTTCGGCTTCTCCTACGATCTCTCCGGCAACGCCCGTACCGTCCTGCGCGGCTCTTACGGCATTTTCTACGACCGGCCTTTCGATAATCTCTGGCAAAACGTGCAAAGCAACAGCCTGACGCTCGCAAGTTTCTCGCTTCCTCTCTCTTCGAGGGACTACCTCAAGCCCATCCCGGAGGCGCTGGCGGAGTTTCGCGGGCGGGCTTTCAGCGCGGATTCCCCAGCCCTGACGCTCGTCCAGCCGGGCTTTCGCGACGCCTATGTACACAGCTACTTCCTGGGTATCCAGCAGCAGGTTACAGAGGACTGGGCGGTGGAGGTGAACGGCCTCGGGTCGCTGGGGCGCAAGTTGATTACGACCGATTGGGTGAACCGCTCCTTCAGTTTCCCACCAAGCACTTCGAATCCCGATGGCCGGCTCAACCCAGCGCTTCCACCCATCTTCTACCGCGCCAACCAGGGGTCGTCGAACTATCACGCCATGTCGGCCTTAGTGCGATACCGTGCGCGTTGGTCTCAGCTACAACTCGCCTACACGTGGAGTCACGCCATCGACAATCAGAGCGAGCCCCTGGCGAGACTTTTTTTCGATCTGAGCGCGACACGTGCGACGGCCGGGTCTGGACGAGGCATCATCTCCGCCTTCGCGCGGCAGTTCGACAGCGGGGTCGACCGCAGCAACTCCGATTTCGATCAGCGCCACAATCTGGTCTTCTTCTCGACGTGGGAACTACCCGGCTACGGGCGCCTGTTACGAGGCTGGCGTTTTTCTCAAATGGTGGCGTTTCGTTCCGGTTTTCCTTACACGGTTCTGGCTCCCTCCCGCTTTTCACCCGGCGGGGACTTGATCATCAACAACCGGGCCGACATAGTTGGGCCCGCAGAAACGACACGACTGCCGGTGGACGGCGGACAGCTCCTGCTGGACCGCTCCCTTTTCCGCGAGCCACCCGCCGGGCGCCTTGGGAATACCGGGCGCAACGCTCTTCGCGGCCCGGGCCTGTTCAACATCGACGTTTCGCTGAGCCGCTCAACGGCACTGCCGTGGCTTGGCGAATCCGGCCGCCTGACGTTGCGCGCTGACGTCTTCAACGTGTTGAATCACGCCAACCTGGGTAACCCGGCGTCCTTTCTGACCTCAGACGATTTCGGTGTCGCGCTGTACGGACGTCGAGGCCGCGAGTCGACGTTCCCGGCGCTCACTCCGCTGGCAGAGTTGGCGAGACAGGTGCAACTTATCTTGCGGGTTGAGTTCTGATGAGGCGTCTCCTGTTGGCCGCGGTGCTGAGCGTGGGCGTGACGCAAGCGCAGCCGGCCGGTGTAATTCTGTCGATTACCGGCGGGCTCCTGCGGCGCGCAGGAACGCAGCTTGCGCTGACAGCAAAATCCGGGGACATTCTTTTCCCCGGAGACGCTCTGGCGACACAGAACACTCCGGCGGCTATCTTGTTCTGTCCGGAGAAATCACTGCTCACGCTGCAAGCGCAAACCGAAGTGCTTGTGGATGCGCGGCAGCTCAAGATCAGAACAGGCTCCTTGGGGACCCCCAAGCCCGTCAGCTCCTGCTTCCTCCCGCCTGTAGATCGCACCACGCTGGCCAGCCAGCAACACTACGGCGCATCGCTGGTCCGGGCGCTGAAACCTGAGCCGCCGCCCCCGCAGTTGCCGT
>DATIFQ010000125.1:0-7068 GCA_035455185.1 Bryobacteraceae bacterium
CGATGAGCGTGAAGAGTTCGAAGAGCATTACTTTTCCTGTCCGGAGTGCGCCGAGGAGGTAACAACCGGGGCGCTCTTGCGGGCGAATACGGCGGCCGTCCTCCGCGACGAGGCGCAAAGGTCAACGGAAGTGCCGGTCCGTTCGGAGCCCGGCTGGCTGGCGTGGCTGGGATTGCGGCCAGCTTTGTCCGCCGCTTGGGCCGCTGCTTGCGTGCTGTTCGCCGGCGTGGCTGTCTACCAGACGGCGTTTGTCGTCCCCAAGCTCAATGTCCAGTTGGCCGCGGCGCGGGCGCCGCAGGTTTTCCAGGACGTTGTCCTGCGGCCATTGACGCGAGGAGAAGACACGGTAGTCAAAGCGGCGGCAAAAGGCGGGTACTCCGTACTGAAGGTACACTTGTCACCTGACGCTAGCTTCGCTCGTTACCGGGCGGAGATCCTGAACGAATCCGGCGAGGTTCTTTATCCGATCGACGCGGCTCCTCCTGCCGTTCCTGGCGATCCTCTGCAATTCTTGGTTCACTCTTCAAGCGTGCCGCCCGGCACGTATACCTTAGTCGTTTTCGGGCGCCGCGATCCGGCCGAACCGGGACCCGGCTCCAGACTGGAGACTTACCGCTTTGCCGTTAAACAAGACAAGTGAGGCAAGAATGTCAAACCAGAAGAGATTCATCTTCAGCGCTAGCGCAGTCGCGGTAGCGGACAACGCCGAGCCCCCCGGGCAGGCCGGGAAAGCCTGGGCCAGTGTCGCCCTTCCCATGACCGGAGGCACGGTTACCGCGGGACCCGTGTCTCAAACCGATCCAGTACTCTCCTTCAGTAATGCCAGAGCCGAAATCAAAGGCTGGTTCGACTCTGCATCTAACACCTACATCACCGAGAACTGGGTCCGGGTGGAAAGTTTGGACGTCGAAGATTGGCTCCACGCCGACCGCGTCGAAGTGAAACTGACGTTCAAATTCCAGAAATCGTCCGAGCAACTGACGGCCGATCTGGTTACCGTTTATTCGGAACTGCGGGTTGACAACGCCCCAATTGCCAGCGCGCCCCCGAACACTCTTCCTGTCCATGACGCAGAGAATCACGCCCAATTCCGAAATCACCTGGCTGCCGATCCTGGGGCCATCGGACTTTCGGGCAAGTTCAAGATAAAGAAATCGAAGGCTCACGCAAGCCTTGCCCAGAATCCCGGACTGAGCTTCGTAGATCCCAACTTTGGTTTCAAAGACAGCACCTTGCATCCGGGACGTCGCGTCTATCTAAGCGAGTGGGCGGAGGATGAAGACTGGCAGGGAATCGTCGGCCTGCGGGCCGTGTTTCTGGACCCCCAGGGCAACCTGCAGCGCCAGATCGTTGTGGCCGATTGGCTCGGTAACAACGGACAGTTCTATCCATAATGCGGTGGTGTCCGGCTTTGGTCCTGTTGCTGGCGGCATGCGGCTGCCGTCTGGGGGAAAAGCCTGACAAGCTGTATCAAGAAGCTCAACGCGAGATGCGGCATCAGAACCTCGATGCCGCTCTCGCGCACGCCGAGCAAGGTTTGGCGGCCTTCAAAGGCAGGAGGGAATCGCCGTGGCACTGGCGGTTCCTTCTGCTCAAAGCCGAAATCCTCTCCGGAAAAGGCAGGGCGGCCGACGCCCTGAAACTCCTCGACCATCCCGCCCCGGGCTCTCCCGATGCCGAACTTGCCGCCCGCTTGAAGATGCAACAGGGCTACGCCGCGTTTCGCCTCAACCGATACCAGGATAGCCTGCGTCTTCTGGACGAAGCGCTCGGGATTGCCGCACACGTGAGCTCGCCGGCGCTCGTCGCTGAAATCCAGAACAAGCGCGGGGCGCCGTTCGTCCTGCTCGGCCGGCCCGATGAGGCGGAACAGGCTTTCCGGAATGCGTTGGAACAAGCCCGCCGAGCGGGTGATTCCTATCTCGAAGTCTCCGCGCTCGGCAACCTGGGATCCACGCGGCTGTTCACCGAACGATTCGACGAGGCGATCGTCAGCTTCGAACAGATGCTGCCGCTGGCGCGGAAGGGCGGCTCTCCCCGCATCATTGGCCGGACTCTGCACAACCTCGGCATCTGTTACCGGAGCCTCGGAGACATTGACCGGGCCCTCCAGTGTTACCGCGAAGCGGAGCCACTCTATGCCCAGGCGGGCGATGTCCAACCGAACTTCGACCTTCTGGGGGATCTCGGCAATGTCTATATGACGACGCGGCAGTATGAGCGAGCCGCCGACTCCTTTCGCAAGGCGCTGGACTTCTCCCGGAAGGCCGGAAATCGCCTCTATGCCGCCGAATGGCTCAACAACCTCGCTGCGCTATCGATCGAACTGGGTGATCTACCTGCTGCCGGGAGCTACGTCCGGGAAAGCCTGGCCGCCCTGAGCAAGATCGAGCAACCGGCCCGGGATAAGGGGATGCTCGAACCGTTGCTGAACTCTGCTCGGATCGAAGCGGCGCGCGGGAATTCGTCCAAAGCGGAGGAGATGTACCTCCGTGCGATCGCGGGTGCGCCGAAGCTCGGAGCGCCTCGAGTGTCGCTCGAAGCGCGCGCCCGCCTCGGCAGCCTCTACGTCCGTGCCGGCCGCTGGGACCGGGCCGGCCGCCTGCTCCGTGACCTGGCCTCGACGATCGAGTCCACCCGCTCGAAGCTCAAACGCGACGAGTGGAAACTGACCTTTCAGTCGAGCATTATTCCGTTCTATGAGGAATACGTCAGCCTGCTCATGGAGAAAGGCGAGACCGTTCGGGCGCTGGAAGTGGCCGAATCCGGCCGGGCACGGGTTCTGGCCGAGAAACTCGACCTGGCCGGCAAGCCGCAAACCGTAACCGTGGCCGCCTTGAGGAACAAGGCGCGCGCGCTGAACGCGATCCTGCTCTCGTTCTGGCTTGCTCCGAAGCAGTCCTACCTCTGGGTCGTCACGCCGTCGGCCGTCAGGAGTTTCACCCTGCCCCCGAAGAAGGAAATCGAGCGCCTCGTCGAAGCGTGCAGCAACCTGATCCTGCGAATGGAGGATCTCCGGTATTCGGAAAACCCCGCGGGCCGGCAGCTCTACCAGACGCTGCTGGCCGAAGCAGAGCGGCTGATTCCAGCGGGATCTAGAGTTGTCGTGGTCCCCGACGGCGCACTCCACGGGATGAACCTTGAGGCGCTCGTGACGGGTGGCGTCCAGCCCCGCTACTGGATTGAGGACGTGTCGCTCGCGGTGGCGCCGTCGCTGGCGCTACTCGATACGGCGGACGCGCGCGCGCCTGCCGGCGACAGCCTGCTGTTGATCGGCGACCCGGCGGCGTCCTCTCCGGAGTTCCCTCGGCTGCCCGAATCCGCTACGGAGATACGCGACATTCGCGCGCAGTTTGACCCGGCGAGATCCACCGTTCTCACCGGAGCGGACGCCAGGCCCGAGGAGTACGGCCGCGCCGGGCCCGGCCGCTTCGCGCTGATTCACTTCGCCGCTCACGCCGTCGCCAACCGGGAGAGCCCGCTCGACTCGGCGGTCATCCTCTCCGGCGGTCCCGACTCTTTTAAGCTGTACGCCCGCGACGTGGCCCGCATCCCGCTTCGGGCCGAGTTGGTCACGATCTCGGCCTGCCGTGGGGCTGGTGCCAGGATGTACGCCGGCGAGGGATTGGTGGGCTTCTCCTGGGCGTTCCTCCAGGCCGGGGCGAGGAACGTGATCGCCGGGCTTTGGGATGTGAGCGACCGGTCGACCGCCCTTCTGATGTCGCGGCTCTACGCGGAACAACGGCAGGGCAAAGGTCCGGCGGACGCTCTTCGCGCCGCCAAGCTGTCCTTGCTCGCCGAGCCGGCCTGGCGGCGGCCCTATTATTGGGCGCCGTTCGAGTTGTTCACCCGCGCCGCTCCGTTCCATTCCGCGGGAATCGGCCGGCGGGTGAAACGTTCGGCCGCGTCCGCGCACTAAAGGGTTGGAAGCCGAAACCGTGAGGCGGCGCAGTTGCTCTCAGGAGCACCCTCGGTTTTTCCCCACAACGACCGCAGTACCAACCTCGAAACGGCTTGCCCGCCCTAGCATCCGCGCCGCCTCCGACACTCCGTCTGCTCAATCTTCCCGTGGCGCAGAAAAATTCTCCTTCGTCTGAAACGCCGCGGCCCGCAATGTCACTAACAGGGTAAGAATCGAGATTTCTTGTTTCTTCGCCGGTACAAGAAATTCTCATTCGAGGGCCATGGCCAACGGAGGGGCCGCGGCCCTCTTTTTTGGCCTCGTTCGGGGGAACTGTGGGCGACTGTGATGTTTCGAAGAGTGGGCCGGCGGATTATGCGAAGACCGGAATGACGGAGTTCCCGTAAGGGCGACCGGCCTTCACAGTAGCCATAGGCCGCAGACGCCACTTTCCAGGCCGCTTGTCACCCATAGAATCGACCATTTCCCACGGCGCTTCGCGCAGTTCGAAAACGGCGACATCCGCGGTTGCCCCCACACCAAGCGAGCCGGTACCGGAAGCAAACACCAGCGCTTTTGCAGGATTCGCGGTCGCCCGCCGAATTACCTCCTCCAAACTGATTCCCATGTGGAGGAATTTGGATAACGTTGTCGCTAAATCGTAAACCGGCCCGTTGATATTGCCCTGGTGGATGTCGCTAGATATCGTTCCCGGCAAGACGTCCTGCGGGAACGCTTTCTCCGCAGTCCGGAAAGAGAAGCTTCCGGCGCCATGGCCGACATCCAGCAGAATGCCGCTTTCGACAGCTTTACGCACTTCGGACAAAATGCGGTCACGGTCATCAAGGATCCCCCCTGCACGACCGTGGTAACTATGAGTAATCAGATCTCCGGGCTTCAGCATCGTTAGAATCTTGGACAGCGGCGAATGTGTGTCGCCTATATGCGCCATCAGCGGCAGGCCAACGGCATCGGCCGCCTCCCTCGCCAAGCCGAGAGCCTGAAGATCGTTCTCACCGGCAATATTCCTGCTGAGACGAACCTTCACCCCTAAGATCACGTCGCGGTTCTGCTCAATCATGCGGATCGCGAGCTTGGGATTGGCGTAGCGTAAGTCCAACAATTCACCGAATGGATTCCCGTTGGAGTAGGTGGACTGACCCACGACAGAGATATTAAGTAGCGCAAAGACCCGGGTTTCCACCATCCGAACGACGTATTGCCGGAACCCCGGGAACGTGTGGGCTCCGGCTGAACCTGCATCGACCACCGTAGTGGCACCCTTAGCAATGCAATTCGGGTCGGCGGGTATTCCCAGCGGGGCGACGCCGTCATAGACGTGCACATGCACATCGACCAGCCCGGGTGTCACGATCATTTTCCTGGCATCAAGCACTTGACGGGCTTCGGATTCCGCAATTCCGCTGGCTATGCGTCTGACCTTCCCCTCACGAATCGCAATGTCCACATCCGCGGAAAGGTCTTGTGAGGGGTCGATGACATGCCCACCCCGGATCAGGAGATCGTATTGCGGGGAGGCGCCGGTTTGCTGAGCGAGGAGCGGTCCGGCTTGCTCATAGAGAGTGCATGTCAAAGAGGGAAGTAGAATACTCCGACCCAGGAACCGCCGGCGAGACGTGAGTAGCATGAGTCCAAGGGTATTTCAGGCATTTGGCCTGTCGCAAGCTGGAATCGTCAACGTGTCCGCTGCGCACGAATTGCCGGCAGGCACGCGATCGACGTCGCGATAGAATGAAAGTAGTGAGACGCCGAGGGTTCCTGCTCAGCCTGCTTCTGGGTATCCCCGCACTGGCTGAAACCGGAAAAGAGACCGTGCGCGGGACACTCGTCCAGCAGAAGGACCGCAAACCGTCGCTGAGAACGAAAGAGGGCAAGACGGTTTTTCTCGACGGCGACGAGCCGACGCGGGGTGTGCTAAACGATCCCCGGCTCGCAGGTTCCGATTTCGAGGCGCTCGGCCATTTCGAGTCGCCCGGGAACTTCCGGATCGACCCCATCCATCTTCGCGCCATGTTCGTCTACAAGGACGGCAAGAAGCTCTTCATCACCTACTGGTGCGAAGTTTGCGCCATTCGAACGTACACGCCCGGCAAGTGCTGGTGCTGCCAGGAAGAAACCGCCCTCGACCTCCGCGAGCACGACCAACCATAATGAGACCGCTCTACGCCGCTGTTCTGTTGACTTCCATGAACATCCAAGCCGCCGACTACTCCGCCCGGAAATTGACCATCGATTCCATCGAAATCGTGCGTCTCACCGACACCGCGCGCAAAATCCAGGTATCGGTCGTGCCATCCATCGGCAACAACGCCTACGAGATGCTCGTCAACGGCAAGAACGTCTTCTGGACGCCGTTCGCCAGTCTCGCGGAATTCAAAGCCAAGCCGGCGCTGTGCGCCAATCCATTCCTGGCCCCATGGGCGAACAGAATCGACAAGGATTCCTACTTCGTGAACGGACGCAGCTACGGCTTCAACCTCGAGCTCGGCAACCTGCGCCGCGACCCGAACGGCAGGCCCATTCACGGCCTGCTGCTCTTCTCCGACGCTTGGGAAGTCGTCTCGCTGAAAGCGGACTCCGCGGGCGCGGAAGTGACCAGCCGCCTGGAATACTGGCGCCATCCGGCCCTCATGGCACAGTTCCCCTTCGCCCACACCATCGAAATGACCTACCGTCTGAAGGACGGCGGGCTCGAAGTGGAAACCGCGATGGAAAACCACGCCGTCGAACCGATGCCGGTTGCCATCGGCTACCATCCTTATTTCCGCCTGCACGACTCCCCGCGCGATCAATGGAAAGTGCACCTCGCAGCCCGCGAGCACCTGGTGCTTTCCGAGCTTTTGATTCCGACCGGAGAGCGAAAGCCCGTTGATCTTCCAGACCCCGTCTCTCTCGCAACGACGCAATTGGACGACGTCTTTGGCGGTTTGGTGCGCGACGCGAGCGGCCGCGCGGTCTTCTCCGTCACCGGGAAGAAAGAGAAGTTGTCGGTGGTTTACGGCCCGAAGTACAGCGTCGCCGTGGTTTACGCCCCGCCGGGAAGGGAGTTCATCTGCTTCGAGCCGATGGCGGCCGTCACCAACGCCTTCAACCTGACGCACGCGGGCGCCTACAAGGAACTCTAGAGCATCCCGCCCCGGCAGACC
>DATIFQ010000126.1:0-36391 GCA_035455185.1 Bryobacteraceae bacterium
CACCTGGACACCTTCCGCATCATCCGGCAACAATGCAGTACGCCGCTCGCGATGGGAGAGGTGTACACCGGCCAGTGGGACGGCCTGTTCCTGGTCACCGAGCACCTGATCGACTACGTACGGCACGACCTGGTTCACTGCGGCGGCATCACCGCGGGCAAGAAGGTCGCGACCATGTGCGAACCGTACGGCATTCTGACGGCGTGGCACGGGCCGGGCAACATTTCACCGGTTGCGCACATGGCGAACTGCCACGTCAGCTACTCGGTTCCGAACTTCGGCATCCAGGAGTACTCGACGGGTTGGAGCCCGGCGATCCGCGAGGTGTTCACGGCAGTTCCTGCGTATCGGGACGGTCACGTCACCATCGGCGACGCGCCGGGCCTGGGAATCGACGTCAACGAAGCAGCGGCAAAGAAGTACCCCTACCTGCGCCGGATGCGTCCGACGATCCGCCGCGCCGACGGGACCGCGTGGCCATATTGAGCAAATCGTGCCATAATAACAGCTATATGGCAGGTATGCGTGATAATGCCACAACTGTCGATTCTGGGGGAAGAGTCGTTCTACCCGCCAGGTTCCGGAAGTCCCTCGGCATTCAGCCCGGAGACCGAGTGATCGTTCGGCTGGAAGGAGATCATCTAAGCATTTACAGCAGGCAGATGGCGCGCAGAAGCGCACAACAGAAAATCTGCAAGCTTGTGCCGCGGGACGTGTCGCTTGTGACGGAGCTACTCGAGGACAGGAAGCGGGAGTCGTCTCGTGAGTAGTTGCGTTCTTGATGCTTCGGCGGTCCTTGCCTACCTGCACCGCGAGCCCGGTCACGACCGGATTGAGCGACTGATGGAAGGCGGCGCTGTCAGCGCCGTGAACGTGAGTGAAGTCGCCTCGAAGCTCATCGACCGCGGCGTGCGCGAAGAAACCGTCCGGGAGATCGTGGGTGATCTCGGTCTCTCGGTGATCCCCTTCGACGAAGCGCTAGCCTATCGCGCGGCCAGCCTGCGTCAACCCACAGAAGCCCTTGGGTTGTCTCTGGGTGACCGTTCCTGCCTCGCGACCGCGGCGCTTCTGGGCGTGCGTGCTATCACCGCCGACAGGGCTTGGGAGAAACTCAAGCTGCCGGTAAGAGTGCTGGTGGTGCGGTAGGGACGGCCGCCGCCGTTTGCCTACTTCGCCTCCAGCAGCAGGTGCTTTTCGAACGCGACGTCGACTGACGCGACGGGACCGGTGACCGTGCCGAGGTCCTTTCCGCCGACGTAGTCGGTAACGCGATACGGCCGGCGATCGAGGCCGCGCAGTTCGACTTTGCCTTTCCAGTTGCCGGCGAAGAAGGCGTAGTACATCACGCCGTCTTTTCGGATCGCATGCGCTTCGGGGCGATCGAAGCCGATGTCGTACAGCGAGCCGAGATACTCGCCCTTCGACAGCATCTTCGTCTTGTAGATCTCGAGCCAGCGCGCCCAGTGTTTCTCCCTCTCGGGCGTGAGCCAGACCTTGCGATCTTTACCCACCTTGGGAGGCCAGGTGAAGTTCGTTCCGACCACCCCGCCTATTCCGACGGTGGAGGCGAAATCGTCCCCGCCGTCGCTCATCTCGACGTGGTCGCCGAAATAGGTGGCGGAGTCTCCAAGCAGAGCTTTCAGGGTCTTGCCCTTGGTGCGGACCTGCCAGGAATTGCCAGGATCGGAGGCGACGGCCATGTTCATGTATGGCATGGTGAAGAACGAGTAGGCCGTGCCGCACGGGCAGATCTCGACCAGGGCGTCGGACTTTACGCCAACCGCCGCGTCGTAGATGGCTTTGAAGAAGCCGGGCACACCCTCGACAGCCTCTTCGGGCGCCGCGTGCCGGTGGGCCGGGTTGTAGCAAGGCGGGGCCGCATTCAAATACTGGCCGTCGATCTTCAGGCCGTCAAAGTCCCAGTCCCGGAGCGCCTTGACGGCGAATGCCGCGGCGTCCTGGCGAACCGGCGGAAAAGCGGGACAGAGGTAGAACGCATCCCACCAGGAGATTTTCTGCCGCGAGCCATCCGCGTTGAGCAGGAGTTGCTCAGGGCGGGCCTTGATCAGATCGGTGCCGGGGTCGACGGACATCGGCGCCCACCACAATTGCGCCTTGAATCCTTCGGCGTGAATCCGGTCCACCATCTTGCGCACGTCGCGATCCCCCGCGGGGAACTTCTTCCTGTTGACATACCAGTCACCCTCGGCGGTCTGCCAGCCATCGTCGAGCGTCACCCAGCGAAAGCCGAGCTTTTTCACGACGGGAAGCGTGCCGTAGACCTGTTTGGGAGTGAAGTTGCGGCCGTAGCCCCACGCGCACCAGATCGGCTCATACGCATCGGCCGGAGGCACGGGAAACCGCACCCCCTGGCTGATCATGAAGCGGCGGTACTCCGCGAGTGTTTGGAAGTAGTCGCCATTGTGCACGGCGACGAACGTCCGGAAGGTCTTCAGAGTTTCGCCCGGTTTCAAGGTCCGGTTCGTCTTGAAGCGTACGGCGACGGTTGCGTGCCCGGCGCCGGGCATCTCGACCGGCAGGGAAACCTGTTTCGGAACAAGCTCCACATGACCGACACCGATTCCGGCGTCGCGTCTCCAGACATCCGCCACAGGTGTGCCGCCTCCGTAGTCGGTCCCATTCATGCCCAGGAAATTCTCCTGGTGGAAGCCCGCCTTCAACGGCAGAACCCAGTCGGGACGGTTCTCGTAGGAGCCGCTCTGGTAGGACCAGAACGCCGGCTCAGCGGCTCCCGGCGGGGCGTCAATTACGTAGTGATGGTTCGTCCAGCCACCGACCGTAAGGTCGCCGCTCCCGGTGTTGGTATAGCGGACTTCGAACAGTGCCATTTGTGGGAAGCGGTCGGACACGGTCACCGATACCTCTTTTCGGACGCCCGGCACTTCTCCGGTAATGATGTAGAGTTTTTCTCCTATCCGCTGCTCGATTCTGTCGCCGGACATCCGGAAGTCTCTGATCTCTTTGCCGCCGGCGGTCAGCGTCTCGGAAGCCGAAAACGGTCCGATCGGAACTTCCTTGAGGCCGAACTTCGCGATCACCCGGCTGTGTGTGGCCTGGTTGAACTCGATTCGGATTCCGGGCCCGTCGACCCGAGCCGAGTCCGGCCCGCGGAAGGCGCAACCGAAAAGCAACAGTAACGAAGAAAGAGAAACAGCAGGCAACAAGCGAAGGCCACGACGCACGATCATCCTCCTGATACCATTCTCCACCAGGTCATTCCGGGCCGCGACCACGGGGACCGGAGGGAGCGGTCAGGTGTGCCCGCCGTCTTATTGACGGCTTCGAGGGGCGCGGAGGCGCGCTCTATGGCGTGCCGGCGTGGCGCTTGAGGATCTGCGGGAGATTTTGAGAAAAGGCCGAACGGGCCATGACGAGGTCCGCTCCGTTCTCATGGGCCTTCTGCTTCAACTCGCCGTGGACGTGCGAAACGAAGGCGAGCAGGCTGGTCGCTTTCAAATCGGAGTTGCCCTTCAGTTTGGAGATCACCTTCAGCGGCTGGGCGGCTGAAAAGTTCAGGTCGAGGATGATGACCTCCGGTTTGGATTGCGCCTTCTCGATCAATTCTTTGTCGTCCTTGACGAACTCGACGTCCATTCCGGCCCGCTTGGCGGCGTCACTGATCTTCACCGTGAAGAACAGATCGGACACCATCGCCAAGACTCGCTTGTGTACCCGCTTCTGCATTTGCCTCTGGGTATGCACCTTGGGTTCGTGTTGTTGCACAAAAAATCCAATCGCTGTTTTGAGTGCTACTGCTGGAGGGGCAATACAATCTTACTAATTCTTAACCCGCCCGTGCAACTGTAGCTGTCGCTCAACGGTGAGCTTCTAAAGGGTCTGATGACGCAGGGTTGCCCGGCGTTGCAGGATTCTGCAAGCGCGGTGACGGCAGAGGGTGCGTGTTATGTTGAGAGTATGTCCGAGGGGAACCCGTTCCACGACCCTCTTCGTTTCGAACGTCACGCACCACCCTGCGCGCTCGTCATCTTCGGCGCGAACGGGGATCTCACGCGGCGGATGCTCATGCCGGCGCTGTATCGGCTGGCGTACGACCGGAGCCTGCCGCCGGGTTTCACCGTAGTAGGCAACTCGCGCTCGGCAATGAGCGACGAGCGGTTCCGTGATGTGATGCGGGAGTCTGTCATCCAGTTCCTCCGGGATACTCCGTTCGATGAGCGGATATGGCGGGACTTCGCGGAGGGTCTGTATTACCGGGCCGGCGATCTGCGCGACCAAGGATTCTACCGCGAACTGGAGAAGGTCCTGGTATCCGCGGAGAACGAACGGCACAGCGGCGGCAACGTGGTCTTCTATCTGGCTACGCAGCCCAGCCTGTACGAGGCGGCGGCCGCCGGAATCGGCGCGGCAGGGCTCCAGCAGTCGGCTGGATGGCGGCGGTTGGTCATAGAAAAGCCGTTCGGAAGGGATCTCGACAGCGCCCGGGACCTGAATCGGAAGCTCCATGCGGTCTTCCCCGAGGAGAGCATCTACCGCATCGATCACTACCTCGGCAAAGAGACCGTGCAGAACGTGCTTGCCTTTCGCTTCGGCAACGGCGTTTTCGAGCCGCTCTGGAACCGGCGCTACGTGAACCACGTGCAGATCACGGCGGCGGAATCCATCGGGGTGGAGGGCCGGGCGGCGTACTATCAGGAGTCGGGCGCGCTCCGCGACATGATCCAGAACCACCTGCTCCAGGTGATGGCGACGGTAGCCATGGAGCCGTGCGCGGTGTATGAACCGAATGCGGTCCGGGACGAGCGGGCGAAACTGCTCCGCTCCATACGGATTCTCCGAGAGGACGAAGTCGACAGCCATGCCGTCGCCGGACAGTACGGGCCGGCGGACATCGGCGGCGAACAAGCCCGCGGTTTCCGCCAGGAGGACGGCGCGAATCCCGATTCGCAGACGGACACCTATGCGGCGCTAGCGCTTTTCGTCGAAAACTGGCGCTGGGCGGGTGTGCCGTTCTATATTCGGACCGGAAAACGCATGCCGAGGCGGGTGACCGATATCGCCATCTCCTTCAACACCGCTCCGTTTTCTCTGTTCGGTTCCGACGGCCAGACGGGCCTCATGGCGACGACGCCGAATCTTCTGGTCCTGCGCATCCAGCCGGAAGAGGGCATCTCGCTGCGATTCCTGTCGAAGCAGCCTGGAGGCGGCATGAGGCTTCGCCCTGTTTCGATGGATTTCAATTATGGCTCGAGTTTCGGCGCGCGGCTGCCATCCGCCTACGAGACACTGCTGCTCGATGTGATGACTGGCGATGCCACTCTTTACACCAGGCAGGACATGGTCGAGGCGAGCTGGGCGGTCGTGCAGCCGGTTCTGAACGCGTGGGCCGGACGGCGCTTCGACTTTCCGAATTACGCTGCCGGAACGTGGGGCCCGGCGGCTGCCGACGAGATGCTTGCGTGTCATGGTCACGCCTGGAGGAAGCCCTGATGGCCGCCGTCGTCAATCCCGAGCGGTTACTTCGGGAACTCCACGGCCTATGGATCGACCTTGGACGCGAGGCCGAAGCGGATGGTGGGCCTGGAGTCATACGCGCCTGCGCGCTGACGCTCATCGTCATGACGGAAGACGCGGCCGGCGTTGCCGAAACACTGGCCGAGGTGATGCGCGAACATCCGTGCCGCGGCATCGTGGTATCGGTTCGCCCGGACGCCTCGTCTGTGGACGCACGGGTATCGGCTCAGTGCTGGCTTCCGCTAGGGCAGAAACGGCAGATCTGCTCGGAACAAATCGAGATTACCACCAGCGGCCCAACACTCGGGCACGTATACCCTCTGCTGAATGCGCTGACGGCGCCCGATCTGCCGGTTGTGGTGTGGTACCGCGGCGCGAGTTTATTCCGGTCTTCTGAGTTGCGATTACCCCTGTCGATGGCCGGCCGTCTGATTCTGGACTCCGGGCAGATCGAGGCGCCGGGCGCATTCCTGAGAGAACTTATCGAGGTCCCCCATAATGGGCTCCGCGCCGGAGATCTCGCTTGGACTCGGCTGACGTGCTGGCGGGATAAGATCGCCCAGTTGTTTGAGGCCCATGTCTGCCGCGATGGAAGCACGGGGATGTCGGAGGTTCACATTTTGTGGGAGGGGCGGACGGCGCGCTCCGATGTTGTGTACATGGCCGCCTGGATTGCTGAAGCACTCGGCTGGGAGCCGCAGGATTCCCGGCTCTGCGTCGAACGCGCCCGCGGCGCCGGAGACGGGCGATTGCTCGGAGTACGGCTGGCGGCCCCCGGTATGACGGTCGCGATCGCGCGAGAGGATGGCGGCAAAGTGGCCGTCACGCTGAACGGCATGCTCCACGAAGCGTTCTTCCCCGAGCGAAGCGAAGCTTCGGCGCTTACCGAAGAACTGTCGATTGTGGAACGCGATGCCGTCTACGAGCACGTGCTGCCGTTGGCGGCGCGCCTGGTCCGGCCCGGATTGGAGTGATCTGTGGACGCCCGGCGACACTGCTTTCCGACCCCGCAACTGGCCGCCGAGGGGTGTGCCCGCCACGTTGGATCGCTCATCGAGGAAACTTTTGCCGAGCAGTCGCGGGCCACTCTTGCCGTCTCCGGTGGAAATACGCCCAAACTCCTGTTCGAACACCTCGCGGTCTCGTCCCTGCCGTGGGATCGGGTGCACGTCTTTTGGGTGGACGAGCGGGCGGTGTCGCCCGCGGACCCGCGGAGCAACTACAGGCTGGCGGAGGAATCTCTGATTCATCCGGCCCGCATACCGGAGCGCAACGTCCACCGAATCCACGGCGAGTGGACGCCGGATCTCGCTGCCCGCCGGTACGCGGGCGAATTGCGGGAGTTTTTCGGACTTTCCGAGGGCGAGATGCCCGTGTTCGACGTCATCTTGTGTGGCATGGGCAGTGACGCTCACACGGCAAGTCTTTTTCCTGGAGAACCTGCGATTCTGGACCGCGAGCGCATCGCGGCTGCGGTCCGGGTCACGAAACTGCCGCAGTCACGCATCACCCTGCTGCCCGGTCCGCTTCTGGCGGCTCGCCATCTGGTCTTCCTCGTGACCGGCGCGGACAAGGCGGAAGCGGTACGCGCGGTCTTTCAGGAGCCGCCGGATCCGCTGAAGCGCCCGGCCCAACTGGTCCGCGACCGCAGGACAACTTGGTTCTTGGACGACGCGGCCGCCAGCCTCCTCGAGTGAAGTGAAATGACGACCCGGCGTAACTTTGTGCTTCTCCCCGCCGCGACGCTCTTGTGCGGGCGCCGTCCGCCGTCCGGGGACCCCCGGCCCGAGCCGTTGCCCGCGACGCGGCTGGTGTTCGGCGGCGACGTGATGCTGTCCCGGTTCGTGGGGAGGCTGGCTCGTTCGCAGCGTGATCCTACTTGGCCGTTTCAGGCGCTGGCGCCGTACCTGGCGGGCGCCGATATAGCCTTCCTCAATCTCGAATCGCCGTTCAGCGACCGCGGCTGGCCGGTCGAGAAGGGCATGGTGTTCAAGGCCGAACCGGAGATGATCGATGGCTTGCTGATGGCGGGAGTGGACGTCGTGTCGACGGCCAACAACCATGCCCGCGACTGCGGGGCCTACGGTATCGAGTTCACGCTGGGCTGGCTGGCGCGGCACGGTGTTGCGGCCGCCGGCACCGGGATGACCGAGGAGGAAGCCCGCCAGGGTGCGGTGCTCGAGAGAAACGGCGTTCGCTTCGGTTTTCTCGCCTACACGTATGATCAGTCCAACGGAAATCATCCCAAGCCCGATCCCCGCGTCGCCATGTTGGACCTGGAGCGAATGAGGGAGGACATTGCCGGGATGAAAGCCCGGTCCGATGTGGTGATCGTTTCCATGCACGCCGGCGTTGAATACCGGCCGAAACCGAACGAGCAACAGCTTCGCTTTGCCCGCGCCGCCATTGATGCCGGCGCCCGGCTGGTCGTCGGCCATCACCCTCACGTCGTGCAGCCGGTAGAGAAATACGGCGAGGGAGTGATCTTCTACTCGCTCGGGAATCTGATCTTCGACCAGTTCCATCGCCGGGAAACGCAGCGCGGGCTCCTTTCGGAGGTCACTTTTCGCGGTAAGTGGCTGGAGCGGGTGGAATTACGGGATGTCGAGATACCCCGCGGGGCGCCGCAATTGTCCGGCCTGCCGTCCGTTTTCCTGGAGCGGTCTATTGCTCCAGCCGGCGGGTGAGCACCGAGGTTCCGGACACCAGTCCCATTTGGCGGCCGAGTTCCAAGGCAGTCCAGTTCACTTCGAGGGAGTGGTCCGAGACGAGCCTGAGCCGGACCTCGCCTCGCGCTCCCCCCACACCCATCCAGTTAAGGTGGGCGGCGTCCCGTTCCGCTTCGCCTTCGAACTGGAACCGCACTTCCGAAGGAATCGCCCTGTCGGTGATGACATATCGTGCGCGATAACGGCCGCGGATCGATCCGTTGTGCTCCGAAATCACCATCTCAATATAGTCCGGTGGGTAAAGCGCCATGGAATCGCTGGTTAGGGGTAGTGGAACGTAGACCCAGGTCCCCGTCCACCGTCCGTGGATTTCGTCGGGCGGGGGAATGCCCGAGATCGGTGGAGAAGCGCTGGCGAGAGATCGTCCTGCGGGCGGCGCATGGGCTGGTGGCGCCGATGTGTCTTCGCCGGCCCTCCGGAACTCCTCCCGTGCCTGCAAATCATGCTCGGCAAGCTGCGCCAACGCCGTGTCCCGCTCGGACCGGGCGGCCTCCAGTTCCCGGCGCAGTGAAATCAGTTCGGACGACAAGGCCGCCACCTGACGCCGGCGAGCCGTGTCCGGCATCACGGCGCGTGGGGGCATCGCACTTGCTTTCGGGTCGGCGCTGGTTTTCCCGACCGCTGAAGCCGGTTGCGGGGGCGGGGAAGCCTGTGTGCCGACGTACCCGCACATCGCAGCGCCGGCGATCAGCGCGGTGACCACCCAGATTGCGTCACCTGCGGCCAGGCCGCGCCGCCGGCGAGGAAAGGCACACGCCGGACGGAGGGCCACAAGACCGGGATGCAGCGCGCCTCCGCTTTCCCCGTCCCGCAGACTCAAGTCGTACTTCCGCCGCTCGACCGGGTCACCCAGCGTCTCGTGAATCCGGTTGAGCCGCTTCATCTGGACTTCGGCCAGCCGCCGGACGCTCTCGTCGGGTTGTTGGTCCGGATGCAGAAGACGGGCCAGGTTCCGGTAGGCGCGGTGAATCTCGTCCGCCGAGGCATTCTCAGCCAGCCCGAGTTCTTCGTAGTAATTCACTGCGCGCGATGCACCTCCGGGTAACCCATCGGCTGAACCGCCGGTTTAAAGTAGGTCTGATAGCTTACAACCTTATGCAGTTAGCGACCCGCGACCAAACGGAGCGGTCATGAGGAACCGCGACAGTGAGGGAGCGCAAGCAAGCCGGGTTCTTCCGTACCTGGAGGGGCGGCGTGGCGGGCAGACGGCCCCGCGATTATTCTCCAGTACGAGGATAGAGGACTGGCTCGCTCGTGCCCCGATCGTCGTTACTGAAGGACCCGAGCGCGGCGGTGTGGTTGGCTGGCTGGATGAAGACGATGTGGCGCCTTTCGTTTATGGTGAGGCGAGCGGCTACTACCTGACGTTCTTGACGTGGCTGGCCCGCGAAACGGGCATTTCGTTCACGACATGGGCGCGGAGGGAGGCAGTGCTCGGTTGGTGCCGCCGCTGGACGCAAGGGAATCGCGTGCCGCCCACCCGCTGTATCTTGGACGGGTACGCGGCTGACTGGCGCAACGGTTTCCAGTTCTCCTTCGATCTGGCTATGGTGCTGCGCGGTCTGGTCCACGCCGGGTGCGAGTCCCCGGCCCGGTCCCTGTTGGCGTACCTGTGTCGTTTTGTATCTCCGGCCGGCACCCTGCGGGTCGCTCTCCCTCTCAACAAAGACTGCGCAGACGTCCATCACTGGTCCGTTGAACCCGGACCGTGTCAGTTGAAAACCGCGGCGGCTATCCTCTCCGCCTCGGACTTCGGCATCCCCGAGGCACTGCGTGTCGCCGTGGGCAGGAGTATCGATTGTTGGCGGCGCACGACGGATCCGTCCGGGGAGGCTCATCCTTTCCTTTACTTCATCGAGGGATTAATTCTCTGCGGTTACTACTTGGGTGATCGATCGCTTTGGAGGACGGCGGCCGAAACTTACGCGCGACTGCTGGACCACCAGACGGCCGACTGCGGGCTCCCCGCCTCGGTTCCGGATTCGGGTTCCGTTCAAGGATCCGATGTCATCGCCCAAGCTCTGCGGATCGGCTGCCTGCTGCGCCACCTCGGACACCTGAAGCCGTATTTCGACACGAGACTCGAGGGCCTTGCTTCAGCCCTGGATCGTTTCTTGCTCGCAGATGGCGCGGTGAGCTTTCTCGATCCCCGGCTGGCCGCCCGCACCCACCGTAACACGTGGTGTGCAATGTTCGCGCACCAGGCTTACTGTCTGTATGGACGGTTTCTTCGCGGAGCAGCCATGCCCGCGAGTTTCCTGGATGTGATGGTCTGACGATGGAGCCCCCCGAAGTCCCGCCAGCCGACGAGATACCCTGCGATCCTCCGCGCGTGCTTTGGATTGAGCTGACGTCCCGCTGCCCCTTCGAGTGTATCTTTTGCTCGCGCAAGACGCTACGAGGCGCGGGAAGACACATGGATTTCGGGCTCTGCCGCCGGATTCTGGATCAACTTCGCAATCCGGAAGTCATCCGACTGAACTATTCCGGGGAATCGATTCATTACCCGCGGCTGGCGGAAGCGATCGAGCTGGCGCACGCGACGGGCGCGCGAACCGAGTTGGTGTCGGCGCTTGCATCGGCGCCCGAGCACCTGCTCGAAGCGCTGGTCACCCGCGGACTCGACCGGCTGACCGTATCGCTTCACACCACCGCCTCCAATCAGTTTGAAGAGATATATCGCTATAGCTCTCTCGACAACCTGCGAGCGAAGCTGGCGCTCCTGCTTCGTCTGCGAGAAGAGCGCAGAACGGCAAAACCCTCGTTGGATTTCGCCTTCGTGGCGATGCGCCGAAACCTCGATCAACTGCTCCCGATTGCCGAGTTCGCCCGGGAGTGTGGAGTAAGGGAAATCCGCGTCTTTCCTGTCATCCGTCGAGACGAGATCCCTCATCGTTTCGATCAGGAATTGGAGGATGGGCGCTTGCGCACCTCCTTTCAACGGGAAATCCTTGAAACCGTCGAGCGGGTGCGGCAACTCTGCCCGGACGTCCAATTCGGCGTGACGCCCGCCGAAACACTCGATGAGCCGGCGCTCGGCCCCCAACCCCAGCCATACTCCGGGGCGTTGCCACCGGGAGGCAGGATCTACTCTTGCGAGCAGAACCCTTGGGAGACCGCCCACATTCTGGCAAACGGTGACGTGGTGGTGTGTGAGGTGCAGGACAAAGTGAGCATGGGGAACCTCAACGACGTTCCCCTCGAGCAGATTTGGCACGGCCCGAAATACAGCGCGTTTCGGCGCCGCTACGCCGATGGCGAAGATCCGGTGTGTTGCCGCTGTCCCTACAAGATTGCCTACGCCCCGTCGGCAATGCGCTGCTGCGTGGAAGCGGGGGACGGGATGAGCTTTCAGCTCGCCCGCGGCTGGCACTTGCCTGCGCACGAAGACGCCATCTGGAGCAAGTGGCATTGTTGCATGGTATTGAAAGGCAATGGGTTCGGCGCCAAGCTTCAGATTCGGGGCATTTTGCCCCCGGCCCGGGACGCCTCGTCCAACACCCTTTCGCTGCGAGCCGGAGGCCGCTTCCTCGGTTCTATCCGCAACCCGTCGGGTGACATGCTGGCCTTCGATTCCACATTCACCTTGCCTGGCGATGCCGGCACGGTAACGATCGAGTGTTCGACAAGCTCGGTCTGCCGTCCGGCGGAGCAAGGCGCCAGCCGCGACGAGCGCGAGTTAGGCTTTGCCTTGATACGAGTGGCCGTCGAGAAGAAGGAATCTCGCTGGCTGCGGTGGGCGTTGTACGCAGCCGACTTCCTAGTCCCCTTCGCGAGACGCCTGCGCCCCTTTCGCAGACGTCTGTCCGCCGCGTGGAGTCCCGGAATCAGCATCGTCATCCCCGAACGCGGCTCGCCGGAAATGCTTCGTGAATGTCTGTCCGGCGTTCGGGCGGCGGCGGGCCAAGCGCTTGAACCGGTCGAGATCCTCGTTGTGGTCAACGGTGCGCCGCTTTTGCAGTACCGGGAAGTTGCGCGAGAGTTTCCGGAAACCATTTGGCTCACCAGCCCGCGGCCCTTGAGTTTTGCCCAGGCGGTGCGGCGGGGAGTGCGGCGCGCCAGGTACGACTGGGTCTTCCTCCTCAACAGCGATGCCGTGCCCGAACCGGACGCGCTGGCACAACTGTTGCCATGGCGCGGACCGCATGTTTTTGCGGTCGCCTCGCGGATCGTTCTCCCCGGCGCTTCGGCGCACCCGGAGGAGACGGGCTGGACAGATTTCCGGCAAGTGCGCGGCGAGGTCGAAATCTTCGACGTGGCGCCGGAGGACGAGGAGACTGTGCGGGGCTCTCTCTACGCCGGCGGTGGCGCCTCCTTGTTCCGGAAAGCGCTGCTGAGGCGCTTTCTGGCCCGCAGAGATCCGTACGCTCCGTTCTACTGGGAAGATGTCGAGTGGGGCGTGCGCGCGTGGCGCGCCGGCTACGAGGTGCTGTTCGCGCCGAAATCGCGGGTCCGTCACCGCCGTAGAGCGACGGTCTCGCGCTACTACAAGGACCACGAAATTGACAGGATTTTCCGGCGCAACCAGATTCAGTTTATGCTCAGGAACCGCTTCGATGACGGTGACGCGCACCGGTTGCTCGCCGGACTGGTAAAGGAAGATCCCACCACACAAGCGGCGATCCTGAAGCCCGGGAACTGCCTGCGACTTCTGTGGGCGCGCGTTAGGACGAGCGCCGCTCGAAATGCGAACTTCTGCTTCCCCTACGTCCGCAGGAAGTTTTATCCCACCCCGTTCCAGTCCCTGCCGGAAGGTCGCGCGATCCTGGTGGCCTCCCCGTATGCAGTCTTCCCGCCGGCCCACGGTGGCGCTGTCCGCCTGGCACGCCTGCTCGAACACTTGAAACGCCAGCGCAAGATCGTGCTGTTGAGTGACGAAGAATCCTGCTATCAGGAACAGGCCTTACCTTACTTCGCCGGCCTGGCGGCCGTGCACCTGGTTGGGGGCAGGCGTGAGATGTGCGAGCAGCGGGCGGACCGGATCGGCCGCATCCTCAGCCATTCCCATGACATCCTGAAGCGCGAGGCCACCCGGCTGGCGGAAAGTTACTCTGTTGGCGCCGTCCAGGTGGAGTTCGTCGAGTTAGCCAAGCTGGTCGAGGCCCGCGAAGGCGCTGCTCCTTGGTTTCTCACGCTTCACGAAGTGCTGCTGGAGTCAGGCGGCCGCCCCGAAGAAGATAGCTTCGAGAAAGAATGGATCGCCCGCTACGATGCCGCAATCGTCTGCTCGCCGGAGGATGCGGCGTTGCTCCACCACCGGGAGGTATTGGTCGCGCCGAACGGCGTCGAGATGAGAGGCGATGTGTACGTGCCGTCCCGTGGACGCCGAACAATCGCGTTCCTCGGCCCGTTTCGCTACCGGCCAAATTGGGATGGCATCCAGCGCTTCCTTACGTGTGTTTATCCCCGACTCCTTCGCACGCTCCCCGGCGTGGGCATCGATGTCTTTGGCGGCCTTGGAGCGCTGGAGCGGGCCGCCGGGGTCGACTGCTTTCGCCAGCCCGGTGTGCGGGTGCATGATCATGTCGAAGACGTACGCCGGCGGCTCGATGCCTGCGCCGTCACCATCAACCCGCTCGATCAAACACGCGGATCTTGTCTGAAGGTGATCGAGTCTCTGGCCGCGGGCCGTGTCTGCGTATCCACAGTCGCGGGTGCGCGTGGTTTCCTTCGGGACGGCTTCCGCTCGCTGGTCGCGGTTCCCCGCGTTGGGGACTTTCTCGAGCCGCTTGGTCTCTTGCTCTCCGAGGAAGACCGCCGCCTGGAGCTCGAGCCGCCCCAGGCAGAACTCTTAGACCGCTACCGTTGGGAGCATGCGGCACGCAAACAGCTCGATTTGTACCGCCGTTACAGAGAGGCGTCGCAACAAGCCCCAATGTGGCGTAGCCTATACAGGTTGTTGAAAAACCCGCTGGACGGGTCGGCAACCTATCCGGCGAGTGGCGCAGTCGTTGACCGGAAGCTGTGAAAAAGCCTCAGACGCGCAGGACGATCTTTCCGAACTGCTCTTTGCCCTCGAGGCGCCGGTGGGCTTCGGCGATCTCCGAAAGCGGGTAGATGCTGTCGATAACTGCGTGCACCTGCTTGCGGAAGACGAACTGAAGAACCTGGTGCAGCTCTCCGAGCGACCCCATGAACGAGCCGAGGAGCGACTGCTGGCGGTTAAACAGAAACCGCAGATCGACCTTCACGTCGAAGCCGGTAGTCGCTCCGCAGGTCACCAGGCGGCCCGCCGGAGCCAAAGCCTGCGTGCTCTTTGACCAGGTGGCGGCCCCGACGTGTTCGAACACCACCTCGACCCCGCGGCGGCCGGTCAGGCGCTTGACCTCGGCGGCGACGTCCTGCCGGTAGTGGTCGATCACCTCGTCGGCCCCGAGATCCTTCGCCTTTGCCAGTTTCGCCTCGCTGCCTGCCGTGGCGATCACGCGGCAGCGGAACAGCTTTGCAATCTGGATGGCGGCGGAACCGACGCCACTCGACGCCGCAAGGACCAGGACCTCTTCGCCCGGCTGAAGCTTCGCCCGGTCGAAGAACATGTGCCACGCCGTCAGAAAGACAAGCGGGACTGCCGCTGCCTCCTCGAAGCTCAGGTCGTCCGGGATGGGGATCGCCGTGTACTCGGGCGCCGCCATCAATTCGGCGTTACCGCCGTCGACGCCGTAGCCGAACATTGTGTAGCGGCGGCAGTGGTTGTCCCGGCCCGAAACGCACTGCGGACACTGCCGGCAACTCAATCCGGGGGCGAGCAGCACGCGCTGGCCGGTCCGGATGCGCTCGCAATACTCACCCACAGCGATGACCTCGCCGGCGATGTCGCTGCCCAGCACGTGTGGCATGGAGAACTCCATGCCGGGGATTCCTGCCCGGACCCAAAGGTCGACGTGGTTCAGCGCACATGCCTTGACTCGCACGAGAACCTGGTCAGCCCGGATCTGAGGCTCGGGCGCCTCCTCGTACCTCAGAACCTCCGGTCCGCCGTGCTGGTGGATACGCGCTACCTTCATGAATGCCGTCCCTTTCCTCCACATTGTCCTTCAACTTCCAGCGGAGGGTTAGGAACGTGAATTCCTCAGGCAGCCCGGCGCCGCAAGCGCTGCCCGAGCAAGATGCTGAGCAACCCGGCGCCCGCGAGAATCAGGCTGTCGGCTTCCGGCGTCTCTTGCATCGCCGCACCATAGGAAAAGTTATCGATCATCGGAGCGCCATTGACGGGCGCCAGGCGAACAAAGGTGATCGGCACGTCAGAGGTGAATCCAACAAACGCGGGATTCGGGTTGCTGAAGGTGTTGACTGTGCGCACGTCGCCGGTCGAAAGCGTCACCACAATCTGCGCCGCGAACGGCGTGTGGGTCATGATGTTCGTGCCGAACGATGTAACCCCTCCAGACGGCATGTTCACCTGGATGTAGCCGCCTCCCCAGGCGGCGAGTGGTCCCATCAGCACATCGCCTGAACCCCAGGTGTAATTCTGGGAACTGGCGGGATCCTGTGCGTACAGATAGTAACTGGCCGGCGGTGTGAGGCCGATGAATTGGAGACCTCCTATCGTGTAACCGCCGGCGGTGCTGTAGTTCCCAGGGACCGCGGCCGTGGCCAGTCCCTCAAAGTCAACGGTGAAAATGCCCGAAGTCGCGGCCTCCCACGTAATTCTGTCGGTGTAGAGCACGCATGTTGCGCCTGCCGGAGCGGCCAGGAACGCGCAAACGATCAGGACGATCAGGATAAGACTCAGTCTGCTCTCTCGCGGCATGAAGTGGTCCTATTCACTTAGGTGGGCGGACGGAGTGGATTCTCTCGGACCGATCTGAGAATTTCTAGCAGTCGGCGGGAGTATTCCCCGGTGTAGTCCGGAAAGATGCGGGATCGGGGCTACCCGAGCACCGGCGCCGGAGGGACGATGCAGATCCCGTGCCGCTCGATGTGTTCGCTGTGCTGCGGCATCTCGGGCATTCGCGCGGCAACAGGCAGCGAGACCTGGCGGGCGCGCGTATCGAAGTCCGCCCATGACCACAGGCCAATCCGGCAACGCCGATCCGCGGCCATTCCGTCGAACTTTATGCGCGAGGACCCGGCTCCGATTTCGATGGTGTACCACGTCCATACGCTCTCGTGCTTGAGTACATCCTTCCAATACGAGTCCGGAGACGCGGAGTATTGCCCGATGTGTCCCTCCGACGAAGTCACACCCGGTTCCACCGGCTTCCCGTTCACCGTGATGCGGCACGTGCTGGCATGATGCACGCGGCCGGGGAATTCCGCCAGGAAGAACATTTTCGCGCCGGAAGCTCCGGTGGGGACGGAGACATCACACTCCAGCTCGAAGCCGGCGGTTGGAACCGGCTTGTCCTTATCCTTCAGCCATTCACCCTCAGGGATGCTTCGGACAGTTCTGGAAATCAGGCTGCCACGGAAATCTCCGCGCGTGCTCGCAGTGGTCTTTGTGACGGAGTCCCGGCCACCCGGTTCCAGCACGCGCACGCTCTCTACCTCAAAGTCGGGAGAGGCAAACGCTTGCCCGCCTGCATCCGCGTACCAACGCCCGCCAACTATGACCGGTTCCCGAAGTTGGGCGCGCGGCACGACTTCGACGAACAGGAGCTCCCACGGAGCCAGACGGAGCGTGATGGTTGAGGCGGACGTGACGCCGGCCGCGATGCCCTTGCGGTAAGGGTACTGCGTATAGCACACCGCGTCCGTGAGCTCGCGGGGGGCGCCGGAACGTTCGAGATCGAGGATGTATTCCCTCGTCTCATTGCTCGGGTTGCGCACCGCGATGACGCCGCGCGCGCCTAGCCAGTGCGCGTACGCATACGGTTCGCCCAGTTCGACCCGAGACGGCAGGACCACGGTGTTCCTGAGAAGGTCCGTGTTCTTGCGCGCCCAGCGAAGAAGCCCGGCGTAGATCCGCCAGTCGTCGGCGGTCATGTACTTCGGGTTGACGTACGTCGGCACGAAAAACCGTCCGCGGCCGAAAGCCATGGCGGCGTGGTTGGCGAAGCCGGCGGAGTCATCGCAGTGCACGATGTCGAAGTACTGGAGCGCGTTTTGCGGCAGCCACACCTCGTTCAATGACGAGAAGATGTAGTACTCCCGAGCGGTAGTATGGGCCTCACGATAATCTGGCGCGGGACCGAGGCCGGGCGGGCAGTCGCCGCCGGCATTCCCCCAGATGACGTCCGCGTGCTTGACGATCCACGGGCTGATGTAATTTACGTGAGAATTCATGCACGTCGGCTCGGCAACCAGATTCGGGTTGGCTGCCTTGGACGCTTCGATCAGCTCCAGCATGTGCGAGGCCAGCGGCTCCACCGAGTCGTCGCCGGGCAGCAGGTCGTGGTGGCCCTGCTTCTCGAAGGCGATGAACCCGTCGTACTTGACGTGTTCGAGACGGCTGTCCTCGATGAGTTTCTTCAGGTGCGTTTTCGTTTTCTCGCGATACGCCGGGTCGGCCAGCGAGATTCCGGGCCGCCGCTGGTTCGGGCGCATGTGGTATTCCAGCACAACGTGACCCTGGCTCTTTGCCCAGTCGTAGTCGGTGCTGTTCGGGTAAACCGCGCTGGGAGACATCCAGAGGCCCATCTTCCCTCCTGCCGATTCGACCACCTCGCGGACGCGGTCGAATCCGTTGGGGAGCTTGCGCCGGTCCATCTCCCAGATGCTCTGTGGGAGAGCCCATCCCTCATCGGTCGCGACGACGTCGAAGAACAGCCCGTGAGCGTCACGAAGTTGTCGTTTCAGTTCCTCGGCCAGCGCCTGGTAGCGCTCCGCGCTGAGGTCTTTGGCATAGAAGGTCCACCAGGTGTTGTAGCAGGCCACAAGGCGCGGCGGAGCGACTCGGATGTCATCGATGTACCGAAGAAAAGCCTCGCGTACGCGCCGCGGCGCAGCACAGCCCGCCACGGTAGAGCGCAACGGGCGCCAATCCGAGCCGATTTGCATCCCGCCAGGCCGGCTGCGCAGCACGAAACCGTCCGGACCATATTCATTGAAGGCAGCGACAAACTCCACTCCGGCCCAGAGGCTGTCGCAAAAGATCGGGTGGCTGCCGAACGGCCGGCGGTCGGCATGGAGGGACTGCCAGTCCCGCCTGACGCCTTGCCAGTTGTCGAGGTCCGCGCGGAGAAGCCGCGCAACCGGACCGCTCCCGCGCCTCAGCGAAATCTGTTTGCGGAGGTACGCCTTTCCCGCCGGCAGATGATATTCGACCTTTGCCTCGAGTCCTGCCATTGCCCCTGACGTCCTGGAAAACACGAGCTCGATGCGGTCAGCCGCCGCGCGCGTGACCTTACCCGAGAGATCCGCGCAGTCCACGGTCTCGCCACCGTCGAACTCGAACAGAAAGTCGCGGCGGGGGAGTTGCGCTGCCTCGTTGGACAGCTTGTTTGTGAAGCTGCGGCTTACGAGCACGCCGTCACCGAGGCCGACACTGAACTTCAGGGCCTCGTTCTCAATCGTGTGTTCCTTCGCTGCCCCGCGCAGAACGAGCGGGGTTGCTCCGAGGATCAGGTTCTTTGCGCACTCTCGCCGTGTGAGTTGACTCGATGGCATCCGGATTCTCTCCCTGAGGAACAGCCAAGATACCACCGATCAGGTCAATCCCGCCGAAGCAAGCGGAGTTGGACCAAGCCGTCGGAGCCGCTCGGGATGGTAAATGAGAGAAGCGGCTCCGATGGAGTCTGCCGGGTTTATAATCGCTGGTGACCCGAGGCGAAAGTGGGAATCCTGGGTGAAGTACTCGCTCTGACGCTACTTGGCGTATCGGCCGTCGAAGCGCAGCAGTACGACATCTCGACTGTCGTCGGAGGTTCCCCCCCTCCGACGCCGATAGCGGGAGTGCATGTCTCCATTGGATTTCCACTAGGTACGGCCACAGATACTGCCGGAAACCTCTACTTCACCGCACTGAACTGCGTGTTTAGGCTCGATTCGAACGGAGTGATGACGCATGTGGCTGGCAACTCACGCGCTGGCTACTCTGGCGACGGCGGCCCGGCCACCAGCGCGCAGCTCGATTCCACAAGCAAAGGTTTCGACTGGCCCGTCCCTGCAGGCGTAGCAGTGGACGCTAGCGGCAACCTTTACATCGCGGATAGCAGCAACCACCGGGTCCGTAAGGTATCCGCCGCGGGGATCATTAGCACGGTTGCCGGCGACGGTTCCCCTGGCTACTCCGGCGACAACGGCCCGGCCATCAGCGCGCAGCTCGGTGTCCCCTCTGGCGTGGCAGTAGACGCCGGCGGCAACCTCTACATCGGCGACACTGGCAACTATCGCATTCGGAAGGTATCGGCCGCAGGGATCATCAGCACGGTTGCCGGCGACGGTTCCCCTGGCTACTCCGGCGACAACGGTCCGGCCATCAGCGCACAGATATCTCGGCCCTATGGCGTGGCAGTGGACGCTGGCGGCAACCTCTACATTGCTGATGCAGACAATAACCGCATCCGGAAGATATCCGTTGCGGGAATCATCACGACGGTCGCCGGCAATGGTTCCGCTGGCTACTCCGGCGATGGCGGCCCGGCCATCAGCGCGCAGCTTGATTACCCTTGGGGCGTGGCACTGGACGCCAGTGGCAATCTGTACATCGCGGACCTACGCAATAGCCGCATCCGGAAGGTGTCCGTCGCCCGAGTCATCACCACGGTTGCCGGCAACGGCTCCGCCGGCTATTCCGGTGACGGCGGCCCGGCCGTCAACGCGCAGTTCTTTAATCTATATGCCGTGGCAGTGGATGCCAGCGGGAACCTCCACATTGCAGACACGGGCAACAGCCGCATCCGGAAGGTGTCCGCCGCGGGAATAGTCACGACGACTGCCGGCAACGGCTCCTTAAGCTACTCCGGCGACGGCGGCCCGGCCGCCAGTGCGCAACTTTCTCAACCTCGGGGCGTGGCAGTGGACGCTGGCGGGAACCTCTACATTGCAGACACGGACAACTTCCGCGTTCGGAAGGTGTCCGCCACGGGAATCATCACCACGGTTGCCGGCAACGGCTCCAGGGGCTACTCCGGCGACGGTGGTCCAGCCACCAGCGCGCAGCTCCTTAACCTCTATGCTGTGGCAGCGGGCGCCAGCGGGAACCTCTATCTCGCCGGAATTCCCCATATACGGAAAGTATCTGCCGCAGGGATCATCACTACATTTGTCGGCGGCGATTCCCCTGGCTACTCCGGCGACGGCGGTCCGGCCGCCAACGCGCAGCTTAATTTCCCAAACGACATCACAGTGGACGCCGGCGGGAACCTCTACATTGCAGACCAAGGCAACCGCCGCATCCGCAAGGTATTCACTACGGGAATCATCACCACGGTTGCCGGCAACGGTTCCGCTGGCTACTCCGGCGACGGCGGCCCGGCCGCCAGTGCGCAACTTTCTCAACCTCGGGGCGTGGCAGTGGACGCTGGCGGGAACCTCTACATTGCAGACACGGACAACTTCCGCATTCGGAAGGTATCCACCGCGGGAATCATCACCACGGTTACCGGCAACGGTTCCGCTGGCTACTCCGGCGACGGTGGTCCGGGCGTCGACGCGCAGCTTAATTACCCGAACGGCGTGGCAGTGGACGCTGGCGGGAACCTCTACATTGCAGACGAGGGCAACAACCGAATCCGCAAGGTATCCGCCACTGGAATCATCACCACGGTCGCCGGTAACGGTTCCAGGGGCTACTCCGGCGACGGTGGTCCGGCCACCAGCGCGCAGATCACATTCCCATCTGACGTGGCAGTGGACGCCGGCGGGAACCTCTACATCACCGACTACTCCAACAACGTCATCCGTCTCCTCACGCCAACCTCTTCCACTTGCACCTACACCCTCTCTGCGACGTCGCTCCAATCTACGGTTTTGGGAGGAAGTTCCACGCTGACCATCACCACCGAATCCGGCTGCGGCTGGGCCATCTCCAACCTGCCGGACTGGATCACCATCTCCGGTTCGGCCACCGGTTCCGGCTCTGCCTCGATCACCCTGGTGGTGGCCCCCAACTTCTTCGCACCCCGCGCCGCACAGATCTTTGTAGCCGGTATTACGGTGACGGTCTACCAGGCCTCGAACGTGCTCTGGATAAGTCCGGGCGGGGTGGTCAGCGCTGCCAGCTACACGGCGCCCGTCGCTGTCGGCAGCATCGCTGCCATCTTCGGCAACTTCCTTCTCCCCGAGCCGGCCTCCGTTTCCTCGTTCCCCATCCCGACGGATCTTGGGGGGCTCTCGCTGCTGTTTAGCGGTGCACGCCTGGCTCCGCTGTTCTACGCCAACGTGGGGCAGGTGAACGCCCAGGTTCCCTGGGAACTGGCCGGCCTGCCGCAGACCACCATCACCGCCGCCCTCGATGGCCAGACAAGCGTGCCCCAGACGGTGACTCTGGCAACTTTCGCGCCGGGCATTTTTGCCACCAACAGCGGAGGCACCGGGCAAGGCGCGGTCCTGGACGAAAACTACCACCTCGTCGATCCCACCAACCCAGCGACTGCAGGCAGCACGGTGGTACAGATTTATTGCACCGGCTTGGGACCGGTGACCAATCGGCCCGCGACCGGTGGGCCGGCACCCAGGAACCCTCTGGCGGAGACGACCACGCAACCCGAGGTGACGATCGGCGGGGCTCGGGCCCAAGTGTGGTTCTCCGGGTTGGCGCCGGGCTATGCCGGTTTGTACCAGGTAAACGCACAGGTGCCGCAAGGCGCAGCGAAGGGCCACGCGGTGCCGGTAGTGATCTCCATTGGCGGGGTGCAATCCAACACGGTCACGATCGCGGTGCAGTAGCTTAACAATCGAAGAGAGCGCTAGTGAAGTCCGCCGGGTTCCAGAAATTGGGCCGGTTGGACGGCTGACAACCTGAGGACAGTTAAGCGCAGTGATTGAAGTAAAGGCGGCGAAAAAGCGGCCGCTCCGAGCCTATCGCAGCGACCGGCGTACCTTTTCGGCGTACTCCCGGGCCTTGGCCAGCACCCGTGCTTCGTCGAGCGTCAACATGCGGCGGGCGCGGACGATCATGCGGCCGTTCACCATCACGTGCTCGACGTCTGATCCCTTGAGGGCGTAAACGAGTTGCGAGTACACGTCGTACAGCGGCACTGCATGCGGCCTGTCGAGGCGCAGGGCGATCAAGTCCGCCCGCTTGCCGGCTTCGAGCGATCCGATCTCCTTTTCCAGGCCAAGCACTCTTGCGCCGGTAATCGTCGCCATTTCGAATGCCTGGCGCGCCGGTAGCGCACGCGGGTCGCCGGATATGACCTTCTGGAGTTTCGAGGCGAGGTCCATTTCCTCGAAGAGATTGAAGTCGTTGTTGCTGCCGGCCGGCCCATCGGTTCCCAGACCGACGGCGATTCCCATTGACAGCATCTTCACGACGGGCGCCACGCCGCTCGCCAGTTTCATGTTGCTCGACGGGCAGTGCGCGATGCCCACGCCGCGCTTCTTCAGAATTCCGAGGTCGGCATCGTCCACCCACACGCTGTGGGCGCAGATCGTGCGGCCGTTGAATACCCCGAGAGAATCGAGGACGCGAACCGGGCTCATGCCTCGTTTGGTGACTGCGTCATCGCGCTCCTGCTTCGTTTCAGACAGGTGCGTGAGCAGCGGGACGCCGTAGCGATTGGCAAGCACGCGGGCCGCCTTCAGCGTCTCGTCCTTGTTCGTGAAAAGCGCGTGCGGCGCCGGCGCCGGGACGATCAGCGAGTCGTCCTTGAATCGCCGGATGAACCGTTCCGTGAAAGCGAGCGCGTCTTCGGGCGTTTTCGCATCCGGAGCGGGGAAGTCGAGGATCGTCTCACCCAATACCCCGCGCAGGCCGGCCTCCTTCGTCGCTTCGGCGATCACGTCCTCGAAGTAGTACATGTCGGCAAAGGTCGTGGTGCCCGAAAGGGCCATCTCGAGACAGGCCAGTCGGGTGCCCCATCGCACGAAATCAGGGGAAAGGTTCTTTGCTTCCGCGGGAAAGATATACTTCTCCAGCCATTCCTGGAGGCGCAGATCGTCGGCGATGCCGCGGAACAGCGACATCGGAGCGTGCGTGTGGGTATTCACCAGGCCTGGCGCAATCAGGCCCTGCGGCAGGTCGATCCGGCTTGAGGCCCGGAACCGCCGTTCGATGTCGGTGCGCGTCCCCACGGCCGCGATCCGGTCCCCGCGAATTGCTACCGCGCCGTCCTCGATGAGACGCCTTGCCGGGTCCATGGTGACGACGTAGCGGGCGGTCCAGATCCAGTCCGCCGTTTCGGCGCCGGCGCACCAGGCCAGCAGAAGAAGACTACAAAGAAGACGCATCAAATGGTCTCGGGAACAGGTCTTTCAAGCGCAACGACTCGGTCTTTCCGCGAAGGTTCGCCAGGATCACCTCCACGTCGCCGCAGAATTCCCACAGCAACTGGCGGCAAGCCCCGCATGGGGGTGTCAGCGTCTCGGAGTCGGTGGCGATGGCGATCCGCCTGAACGTCCGCACTCCCTCGGAGAGCGCTTTGAACAGCGCAACGCGCTCGGCGCAGACGGTAAGCCCGAGCGTCGCGTTCTCTATGTTGCAGCCTGTGTGGAGACGGCCCTCAGCGTCCTCGATCGCCGCGCCCACGCGAAATCCGGAGAACGAGGCGCGCGCGTTCTCCCGGGCGCTCACCGCGGCATCCACCAGTGGGTCCATCACACCTCCAGTCGCGGCAGAAGGGCCGTCAGGAGCTTTACCAGTGTGCCTCGCACCATCACGCCGGTCTCCAGGACTTCCTCGTGGCTGATCTTCTGCGGCAGGATGCCCGCCGCCATGTTGGTCACGCAGGAGATCGCCAGAACTTTCATTCCCATGTGGTTGGCCGCAATGACTTCTGGAACGGTTGACATGCCCACCAAGTCGGCGCCGATGGCCCGAAGGTGGCGGATCTCGGCCGGCGTTTCATAACTCGGGCCCAGGAGACCGGCGTAGACGCCCTCGCCCAGCGGGATTCCAAGCTCGGCCGCCGTTTCTTTCGCGATCTCCCGATAACCGGCCGAATACGCCACCGACATGTCCGGGAAACGCGGGCCGAGAGATTCGTCATTCGGTCCAACCAGCGGGTTCGAGCCTTGCAGATTGATGTGGTCCGAGATCAGCACCAGCCCGCCCCGGCTCAGAGAAAGGTCGATCCCACCCGCCGCGTTCGTCAGCACCAGCGCCGTGACGCCAAGTTTGCCCAGCACGCGTACGCCGAAAACGACTTGGTCCGGACTGTACCCCTCGTACAAGTGGACGCGCCCCGACATCACCGCGACTTCAATTCCGCCCAGCCGTCCGAAGACGAGCATTCCGGCGTGACCGATCGCCGTCGAGTGCGGCCAGCCCGGAATTTTCCCGTACGGTATTTCAGTGCGGCCGCTGAGTTCTTCGGCGAAAGCTCCCAACCCGCTGCCGAGCACGACGGCAATCCGGGGCCTGAGAGGTGTGCGGCTTCGAATTTCGTCGATCGCGGCTTGGTACATGACTTACAGCAGCATGCCGGCGATGCAGGCCGACATAAAGTTTGCCATCGTTCCCGCTGCTACGGCTCGCAGGCCAAGCCGTGCAAGGTCGGACTTCCGGCCCGGAGCCAGAGCCCCGATGCCGCCGATCTGAATGGCGATCGAGCTGAAGTTGGCGAATCCGCACAGGGCATAGGTAGCAATCGTGAACGATCGCGGATCGAGCTGGTCACGGATTGGTCCGAGCTGCAGAAACGCAACGAACTCGTTGAGCACCAGGCGCGTGCCCAGCAGGTTGCCGACCGAGGTGGCGTCTTTCCAGCTCACACCCATCAGCCAGGCGATCGGAGCGAAGACAACACCGAAGATCTTCTCAAGGGACTCCGGAAGCCATCCCATGCCGGGTAATCCGTGGGTCCAGCCGAGCATCCCGTTCACCATCGCGATGAGCGCCAAGAAGGCGATCAGCATCGCGCCGATGTTCAACGCCAGGTGCAGCCCGTCGCCCGCGCCGCGCGCCGCGGCGTCGATCACGTTCACTCCCGGCTTCTCGATCTCGACCCGCACCTTCCCGGCCGTCTCCGGCTGCTCCGTTTCCGGTATCAACATCTTCGCGAGCAGAATGGTCGCCGGGGCCGTCATGATCACCGCCGTCAGCAGGTGCTTGATGTCCACGCCGGCGATCTTGACGTAGGCCGCCATCACCGCTCCGGACACGTGGGCCATGCCGCTGGCCATCACGGTAAATAGTTCGGACTGCGTCAGCCTCGGAAGGAAAGGCCGGATGGTGAGAGGCGCCTCCGTCTGGCCCATGAAGATGCTGGCGGCGACGTTGGTGGATTCCGCGCCGCTCGCGCCCATCACGCGCTGCATCAGGACCGCCATCCCGCGCACGAACACTTGCATCACACCGAAGTAATACAGCACGGAAAACAGCGATGCGATGAAGATGACGATCGGCAGCACCTGAAATGCGAAGACGACGCCGAAAGGTCCGCTCTTCGCACCTAATGGGCCGAACACGAACTGGCTGCCGGCTTCGGCGTAGGCGAGCAGTGCGTTCACAGCCACGCTGGCGGCCTCGAAGACACGCCCGAAGCCGGTCTTCAGAACGAGGAACGCAAAGGCGAACTGGAGCCCCAGGCCCCACAGCAGCAATTTCGGCCGGATTGCGCGGCGCTTCGCGGAGAACACCCATGCGGCGCCGAGAATGACGACGAGACCGATTAGCCCGGAGAACCGGCCCATAAGGATGGCGTCAGCCGACTACTTCGAGGATCAGGTCGCGCTCTTCCGGCGCCTGGTTCGAGATCCGGAATGCATCCTCGATGACCGCGGCCGCGTCGTCGAGCCGCTCGTCGCCGGTGTAGTAGATACGGCACAACACGGCGCCGGCCTCGACCTTTTCACCGGCCTTGACCTCGAGAATCACGCCGACGGCCGGGTCAACCTGGTCGTCCTTGTTGTCCCGTCCCGCGCCAATCATCGCCGAAGCCTTGCCGACGTCCTCGGCGTCGATGGCGCTGACAAAACCCGCTCGCGGAGAGGTGATTTCCCGCGCACCGCTCGCGTTGGGCAGCAGCTCGAACCTGTCGAGCACCTGTGGATTGCCGCCCTGCGCTTCAATGACTTCACGAAACTTGCGATAGCCCGAACCGTCGAGCAGCTTTTGCTGCGCCAGTTCGCGTGCGTCGTCCAGAGTTTCGGTTATCGAGCCGAGATAGATCATCCGTGCGGCCAGTTCGAGCGAGATCCGCGTCAGGTCCGTCGGTCCGACATTCTGCAAGGTCTGGGACGCTTCCATCACTTCGAGTGCGTTGCCGACCGCGTAGCCGAGCGGCTGGTTCATGTCGGTGATGAGCGCTTGGATCCGTTTGTCCATCCGGCGGCCGATGCCGACCATCATCTGGGCGAGCCGCCGCGCGTCCACTTGCCGCTTCATGAAGGCGCCGGCGCCTACCTTCACGTCTAGAATGATCGCGTCCAGGCCCGCTGCCAGCTTTTTCGACATGATGGATGAAGCTATGAGCGGGATCGACTCGATGGTGGCGGTCGCATCCCGAAGCGAATACAACTTGCTGTCGGCCGGCGTCACCTCCGCCGTCTGCCCGATGAAAGCGATCCCCACCTGCTGGAGTTGCGCACGGAACTCGTCGAGCGTCAGGTTGGTGCGAAAACCGGGGATTGACTCGAGTTTGTCCAAGGTGCCGCCGGTGTGCCCGAGCGCGCGTCCGGAAATCATCGGAACGATAGCGCCCGCGGATGCCGCCAACGGCGCCGCAATCAGGCTGGTTTTGTCACCGACACCACCGGTTGAGTGCTTGTCGACCTTCACTCCAGGAACGGAGGACAGATCCACACTCTCACCGGAACGCAGCATACAGTCCGTCAGCGCAGTAACCTCTCGGTCACTCATGCCGGAAAAGTACACTGCCATCAGGAACGCCGACATCTGGTAGTCGGGAACTTCACCTTGCGTGTAGCCGTCCACCAGGAAGGTGATTTCGTTCGGGGCTAATTCTTCTCCGTCCCGCTTGCGTTGAATCAAGTCGACGATTCTCATTCGTGTAAGATCCTTCAGGCTACCATCTTAGGAGATTGAAAGTAAAGGAACTTTTTGCGTTGAACGACGTCGCCTTACTCTTTCGCCTTCCGGCGGCAGATGCGGCCGGTCAGCCGGGTTTCGACCGCTGCCGGCTCTCAGCCTATCTGGGGCAACGGCACCCGGTACTTCCCCGCGAAGATCTCTTCGAACAGACCCAGGATTTCGGAATGGATCGCCGTGTTGTCGGCCAGGAGGTGCGGACTGCTGAGATTGTGATTCGCCCCGTCCATGTCGGACACCGTTCCCCCGGCTTCTGCCACCAGCAGCACTCCGGCAGCCATGTCCCACGGGTTCAGCCCGAATTCCCAAAACCCCTCCAGCCGTCCGCACGCTACGTACGCCAGGTCGATGGCCGCCGACCCCCCGCGCCGTACTCCGTGCGTCGCCATCGCGAGTTGGTGGTAGAAGTGCACGTTCACGCTCAGGTGCCTTTTCCGGCTCGGAAAGCCGGTGGCGACAAGGCAGTCCTGGAGTCGGGCCGCCTTCGACACGCGAATCCGGTGGTTGTTCAAATAAGCGCCGCCGCCCTTCTCGGCGGCGAACATCTCGTCCCGCAGCGGATCGTAGATCACCCCGGCGATCAGTTCGCTGGAGCGTTCCACCGCCAGTGTGACGTTGAACATCGGAAACCCGTGCGCGAAGTTTGTAGTGCCGTCCAGCGGGTCGACGTACCAGCGGTACTCCGAAGTTCCGGACTGGCCCCCGCCCTCTTCCGCGACAATGCCGTGGGTCGGGTAGCGTGACCGCAACCGCTCCACCACCAGTCTCTCTGACGCGCGGTCCGCCTCCGTCACAAGGTCGAACTCACCCTTCAGTTCGAACGTAACGCGGCGTTCGTAATAGTTATGGAGCAACGCGCCTGCTTCGCGCGCAATCTCCTTGGCGCTGTCGAGTAACGATGTCATGACTGGGATCGGGAAGCTGAGCTTACTCCTCGTCCTCGTACAGATACTTGATGTCGTGCTTGTACAGGAAGAGATTGGGACCGTCTTGCCGGGTCAGTCGGATGAAATTGGCGTCGTAAAACTCGATCGTGCCGGAATACTCCTCGCCGCTTTGGAGGCGAACCGTGATCGGAATCGCGTTCTCGATCAGACGCCGCAGATACTTGGGCTCCTCGAAAGTCTGCTCGGGCGGTTTTGCCTTCGACTTTCCATTCTCTTTTTTCGGCATTGTTCTTTCGGGCCTTACGGGGATTTCTCTACCGGCCGCCAGCCACGCGGCCTGCGCTTCGACGAGCTATCGGTCTCTTCATAATATCCGTTGCGCGCGAGCACCCGCAAATCCCGGCGGGAAACCTTCACCTCGATTCTGTGGTAACGGTCTTGCGAAGGCGGCAGGTTTTTCGGATAGTAGGCCAGGAAGTACTGCGTCCGAAGTTCCTTGAGAATGTCCGAGAAGGCGCTGTCGAGCGCCGGCCCGACGCTCGGTGTGAAGACGCGCCCGCCCGTACCGGAAGATAGCAGCGTCAGGGCGTTCTCGCCTCCGATGTTCCTGCCCGCGTCGTTGGTGATGGGCATTACCAGAATCGCATACAGCACAGCGTCGCTCCGCTGCGCCGCCTCGAGCGCCTGGTGAAAGTTCTTGGCGCTGGTGGTGTCTCCGCCGTCCGTGACCAGGATGATGACGCGCCGCCCTTCCCGCTGGTCGAGGGCGTCCGAAGCGAGGTAGATCGCATCGTAGAGCGACGTACCGCTTTCCGGCTTCAATGACTTCATCGCGTCTTCCAGACGCTCGTGGCGGTTTGTGAAGCGTGCGTGCAGCGTGACTTCGTAACTGAAGCCGTACAGGGCCACCGCATCCTCGGGATGGCCCTCGGAGAAGACGGCCTTCAGGAACCGGTTCACCGAATCCAGTTCGTAGCGGAGCTCCTTCGCCGTCGAGAGGCTTACATCCACCAGCAGCGAAATCGAGAGCGGCTGTTCGGTGCGCCGCTCGAAAACCGAGACTTCCTGCGGAACTCCGCTGTCGATGACAGTGAAGTCCGCCTTTTCGAGCGACCCCACCAGGCCGCCCGCCGAGTCCTTGACGGTCGCCAGGATGCGAACAAGACTCACGTCCACCCGAAAGACGGTTTCTTGGGCGAGCAGTAGCGCTCCGGCCAGAAGCAGCGCCGCTCCGGCGAGCGCGACTACCTTTTGAGGACGGATTCGTCCCATTCGCCTTCCACCCAGGTTTCGCCGTCGGCGAAGTGTTCTTTTTTCCAGATCGGGACGGTACGTTTCAGACGGTTGATTCCTTCCAGCGCCGCCTCAAAGGCGGGCTTTCGATGAGGTGCGGTCACCACGATGACCACGCTCGCCTCGCCGATCTCCATACGTCCCAGCCTGTGGATCATTCCGATGTGGCTGATCGCGTGCGACGCGGCGATCTCCCGGCCAAGCCGGGCCATCACCCCGATCGCCATCGGCTCATAGCATTCGTAATCGAGGTACAGCGTAGGACGGCCCTTCGTGTTGTTGCGGACGACGCCCTCAAACGTAACCACGGCGCCGTCCTCGCCGCGCAACAGTCTGGCGGCCAGGGCGCGGGCGTCGATCGGCTCCCGCGTTAGAGCGAAGAAATGACCGGTTTCGCTATCCTCGACGACCCGGGCAAATCCGGCGCCGCCGCTGACCGGAGGCAGAAAAGCGATCTCGTCTCCATCAGCAACCCGCTGATTCCATTGGGAGAAATGCTGGTTCACCGCCGGGACCACACTGGCTTTCCACTCGGCGAGATTGGGAAAGCGGCGCGCGAAGTGCTCGAAGGCCGCACCGACTTCGGAGCCATCCGAAAGCTCGATCTGTTGCTCCGAGCAGCCAGTCGCCTCCTTCAAAACCCCGAAAAACAGCACCTTGACCCGCACACTCCTAGCGTAACAGACGGGTATTCTCGAAAACGGGTTGCGGGGCCGGTTACATTGATAAAGTGCCGCCCCTCACCGTCCGTGTCCATCCCGACGACAACGTCGCCATCATTGTGAACCCCGAGGGCCTGCCGGCGGGGACTGTCTTCCCGGACGGCTTGACCCTGGCCGAGGCGATACCGCAGGCGCACAAAGTGGCGCTCCGGGATCTTGATGCCGGTACGCCCGTGGTCCGCTACGGGCATGTGATCGGGTACGCAAACCGCCCCGTGCGCGCAGGGTCCTGGGTGCGCGAGGACGTCCTCGACCTGCCTGAGCCGCCCGCTTTCGCCGACCTCCCGCTGGCCACGAACGTTCCGCCATCGCTGCCGCCGCTCGACGGGTGCACCTTCGACGGATACCGCAACCCGGACGGTTCTGCGGGCACCAAGAACATCCTCGGCATCACCACGACGGTCCAGTGCGTCGCGCCGACCGTCGAGTACGCCGTCCGGCGCATCAAATCCGAAATCCTGCCGCGCTATCCCGGCGTCGATGACGTCGTGGCGATCACGCACACGTACGGTTGTGGCGTCGCCATCGACGCTCCGGGCGCAGCCGTGCCGATCCGGACTATCCGGAATCTCAGCCGCAATCCGAACCTCGGCGGCTCGCCGCTCGTCGTCGGTCTCGGCTGCGAAAAGCTCCAGCCCGAGCGGCTTTTTCCGGATGCAAAGTTGCAGCCAACCGGCGCTGGCCTGCCCGTGATCGGCGACGACCCGTGGGTGCTTCGGCTCCAGGATCCGGATCTGCGCGGCTTCGAAGCCATCGTCGCCGCGATCCTGCGGGCTGCGGAGAAACGTCTGGAGGAACTCAGCCGGCGACGTCGCAAGACATGTCCCGCCTCGGACCTGGTCGTCGGCCTCCAGTGCGGCGGCAGCGATGCCTTCTCCGGGGTCACCTGCAATCCCGCCGTTGGCTATGCGGCGGACCTGCTCATTCGCGCCGGCTCGACCGTCATGTTCTCAGAAGTTACCGAAGTCCGCGACGCCATCCATCTCCTGACTCCGCGGTGCGCGACGGAAGCCATCGCCCGGGACCTTATCCGTGAGATGAAGTGGTACGACGAGTACCTCCAACGCGGTTCCGCCGACCGCAGCGCCAACCCGACGCCGGGAAACAAGCGCGGCGGACTGTCGAACGTGGTCGAGAAGGCGCTCGGCTCCATCGCTAAGGCCGGAAGCTCGGCGCTGGTGGCAGTCGCGGCTCCCGGGGAGCGCGTCACCGCCAAGGGACTTGTCTTCGCGGCGACGCCGGCTAGCGATTTCATCTGTGGCGCCCAGCAACTGGCCTCGGGTATGAACCTGCACGTCTTCACGACTGGGCAGGGAAGTCCGTACGGGCTTGCGCTGGCGCCGGTCATCAAAGTGTCGTCGCGGACCGCCCTTGCCGACCAATGGCCCGACCTGATTGACGTGGACGCCGGGCGCATCGCCACCGGAAGGGCTTCGATCGAAGACGTGGGCTGGGAAATCTTCCGGCTGATTCTCGACGTCGCCAGCGGCCGGAGGCAGACGTGGACCGAACACTGGGGGCTTCACAACGCCCTCGCGATCTTCAACCCAGGCCCGGTGACCTGAACCTTACTTTACGTTCTCGCGCGGATTTGGCTTCTCCTGCGCCACCGCCTCCGCCACGGCGACCACGTCGCCCAGGCTGTCGTAGACAGGCGCCAGGACGGAGATCATGTCGGGCCGGTCGGTAACGGTCACCCTCTTACCGGTCTCGAGAACGGCCTTCAGCCGCGGCGGGGTGTCCTGATGAAGGACCCCCCAGGACCAGAATTGGCTCATCTCGTGGACGTTCCGGATGACGATCTGGATCCTGCCTGGCATTCCTTCCACCGGCGACCAGAGATTCACGTCGCACGGAAACGAGGCGAGCTTCGACAGCCGGATCAGCGTCTTCTTCACTTGAATATATGGCTCGTGGTTGACGTCGAAGTTGTCGCTGGCAACCCATGGGTCTTTCGGATCGACTTTACGAAACGATTCGAGCGCGCGTTTCGTCACGATGCGCTTGGCGGCGTCTCCGTCCACCATAACCGTGGCTACTCGGCCGATCTCGTCCAACTGCCTCGCGATCTCGGAGGGAGTCTCGGCCGGCAGGCACGCGGCAAACAGCACGAATGTTACGAAGGCTCTCATCATCACTTTCCCCCCACGGCGAGTTGCAGAATCCACACCCGTACTTTCTCCCAGGACTGTGCATCGACGCGTGCGGCCAGGTCCTTCACCGGCTTGGAGTTCTCGGCGATCGTGGCATTTGTCATCTCGTAGGGCGGCAGATCGGCGGCAGCGGGCCGCGGCGGCCACCAGTCCTCGTAGCGCGAACTGTTGTAACGGCTCGCGGCTCCTGCGCGCAGTTCTTCGAAGGGTTTCCTGGTCTTAAGGCTGTCAAGCAGCGTCAGGTCCTGCACGCAATTTCGTTGCAGCTTCAGCCGAACGCTCGGAATCGGCCCGTCGATAGCGAAGCGGTCGCCCGAATACGCCAGCACAGTGTCTCCGCCTCCGAAGCGGAACCACGGGTCCGCACCGGGAGAAACCGTCAGCCACCGGACGAATCCCTCCGCGCCCCAGATCCACGTCTGGAATGGTGCGAAGGTGATAGCCCCGGAACTTTCCGTTACCTCCGGTGTCCCGCCGTACATCCAGACGATGTCGCCGCGCGCCCTCAGCATTGCAGGGACCTCTTTGTACCAGCTCAGCTCCGATCCTCCAAGGACCCAGAAGTCGATCACGCCCGCCAGCTCTTTGAACTGCTGTCCCATCATCCAGCTCGAATCGGAGCGGAAGCGGAAGTGAACCTGCGAGCCGGGCGGTACAGCTTTCTTCAGCAGCCGGGCATATTCGGCAAAGTAGCGGTTGTCGTTGGGGAAACGTGTCTCGTCGCCGTCCCACGGAAACGCTTTGTAGCGCTTCTTGTGATTGAAGAACATCTCGAAAGCGGTCTTCGTCCAGCCCTTGTCCCGAAAATGCTGCTCCATCTCGCGGACGACGTTCACGAATTCCGTCTCGTAGCCGGGCTCGCCCCACCACAGAAACGACGCCGGCCACTCGGGATTGATCGGAAGGTAGACGAACGGGATCGGTTGAGCGCCTCGCCTCGTGCCGGCAAACGCGGAGCCGTCGAGCAGCGGACCGTAGTGCCGGTCGTACAGGCTCCAGCTCTTGATTCGCTTTGTTCGCCCCGAGCCGTCGAGTTCCGGCGCGAACTCCGGACCGACCTTCCCGCCGTGCCCATATCCCAACTGGTGGAAGACGCCGAGGTGCTCATAGAAAATCCGATGGTAGGAGTGGATCAGTCCGAAGAACTCGTCGCTTGCGAAGAACTTCTCGCCCAGCCGCTGCCGCAGCTTCGGATACTGGCTGGAGAGCCACTCGCTGCCGTACGAGTTATGGTCGATCGCCACGATTTCCTTCTCGGGAATCGAGGCAGGCAGCACCTGAAGCTCGATGCGGCGCGACACCTTCTTTCCGTCGCCCTCGATTCTCGCTTCACCCCGATAGACGCCGGGAGCGGTGTCCCGCGGAATCCAGATATCCACCCAGAACGTCTGGACGGTCTGTTTCTCGATCCTGTTGTCCGGCTCTGGTAGCTGCGACCGGTACGGCAGTTTCACCGGGGCGAGCGCGTCGGGATAATACGAATTCTTCGGTTCCGTGTAGTGAAACCACTCACGGAAGGCTTCGGCCGTCAGGTTGGTCGCCGGCGTGTTCCACGCAAATGTCACCGAATACGGCCCCGGCTTCGAAAGCCTTGCGGCAAGACGGAACGACACGTAACCGCCGCGGGCGCCCCGCAGCGCGACCACTCCGTTCGGACCCGAGAGCGGCTGGCCGGCGGGCCGGTCCGCTTCAATGACCACGCCAAAAGGATCGAGCCTCGCGAACTCGGAATACGCCTCCAGATCCGCTGCCCGGAGGCCGAAGGCAAATATGCAGGAGAGAAAGATCAGTGCACGCACAGGATTATCGTAGCAGGGCTATAATTCGACACGATGCGAACGCACGAAACGAGCCTCCGTGTCCGCTACGCGGAAACGGACCAGATGGGAGTGGCCTACTACTCCAACTACTTCGTTTGGATGGAGGTCGGGCGGGTTGAATACTGCAAGGCTACCGGCTTCCGCTACCGCGACATGGAGGAACAGGACGGCGTTCTACTGGCGGTTGTCGGCGCCGAATGCCGCTACCTCTCACCGGCGCGCTATGACGACGAAGTAATCGTCAAAACCTGGGTCGAGCAAGCCAATCCCCGGATGATCCGCTTCGGCTACGAGATGCGCGAGGCATCGTCGGGCCGCACGCTTGCCACCGGCGAGACAAAGCACCTCTTCTGCGGCCGCGACATGAAGCCAGTCAAATTGCCTGAGAAATACTGGGCCCTCATAGGAATCCGCTCCTAGAGATGTCCCATCCTGAGTCACTCGTCTCCATAGACGTTGCCCCCGCGATAGACGGCGCAGGCATCCGCATTGCGCGGAGAAGGGCGACGCAATTCTGACTCTGTCGACGGCTGCCTACGACTGGCTTTGGTCCGAGTGCGGCTGAAGTAGACGTTCTCCGGACTGCGAATCACCGGCTGACGCGGCATCGTGTGGGTATGAATTGGAGCCGGATTTCCACATCTCGATGCCCAGGCCAGCGAACGCAACGCCGAAGATCACGCCAGACCAGACGAAGAGAGCATTCGCGCCCCGAACGTAACTCCCGATGAGGCCGATGAGCGTCGAGAGCAGGAATGCCACGGGAACCCAGCCACGAATCCAGCGTGCGATCCACGCCCTGGCGCTGAGAAGGATCACGCCGCACGCAGTCGCCAACGCTCCCGCTGGGTATAGATCGACGGTCGAAATCGCCCGATTCGCTCTCACGGTCGCGAGGCCAACAAGCGCGAGAGCGAGGCCAGCCGCGCCTGGCCATCCGATGCTCTTAGAGTGCCGCGCACTAAAACCCACGAGCCCTATAGTCAGACACACGTCAACCACGATGTAGAGCGACTCACGCTCGATATCAGAACCGATGACCACCGGTGCAAACGAGGCAGCCGCTCGTAGCGCTCCGCCCGCGATCGCTGCCAGCCCTGCTGCACGAACGAGAGTCGACCTTGTCATACACCAGACCTCCTGACCAAATGTATCGTAGTGGCCGCGTCTGCCTCGGTGGACGGGCGAAAAGCCCGGCGCTTTGGCTGTTCCCATGGCACCAAACTCCGATGCGGACCCTTAAGCTCCTGACAGCCAATACGCCCGAGACACATTTGCGGAGACTGATGGAAACCCAACACAAATGAGTGCCGTACCGATACGAACGAGCCCCCCCGGCGGCAGCATTGATAGCGCCAGCGGTCATCCCGGAGAAAGACACCGAACGACTCGATCATCAGGAATCTCCCCTTGTAGCTTTCGTGGAGTTACCGGCTGCGCTGCTTCTGGATTTCAGGCATCAAGCTTCACGGCGCCGTCCGCGTGCCCCACGCACGTCAGCACAAAGCCTTGCGCTCTCGAATCGGGATCTAGTCCCTCTTGCGTGTCCATTCGCACATTTCCTGCCAGCAGCTTCGTTTTACAGGTCCCACACTGTCCCTGACGGCAGGATGAAGAAATGCCAACGCCATGCTCCTCGGCCGCCTCCAATAAGGTCTGGTCGCTGCGGATGGCGTACGCTTTGCCTGACCGAGCGAACTCGACCACTACGTCCGTCTCGGCCGCCGCCGAAACCGGTTGAGCACTCTTTGGAGCGGAGCTGCCGAAACTCTCCTGTCTGATACGTTCCGGCTTCACTCCCAGGCCAATCAGGATCGCGCGGCTGGCTTCCATGAACGGAGGTGGGCCACAAAGAAAGAAGTCCTGTAATGCAATTTCTTTGAGGGTATTTTCCATGAATTCACGGCTGACATGCCCGCGTGGACCAGGCCACTCCGTGTGAGGTTGCGAAAGCAGAAGGTGATACTGAAAGTTCTTCAGGCGTGCCCGTAACTCTTCCAACTCACCGTGGAAGATGATGTCGTTACTAGTGCGGACGCAATACAGCAAAGTCACAGTTGTTTCGAGACAGAGGTCATCCATATAGCGGAGCATCGCCATCATGGGTGTAATCCCGCTTCCAGCCGCAAGCAGAACGACGTTCTGGTGTTTGCTCTCGTCAAAACAGAAGTGCCCGAAGGGGCCATTCGCTTCGACCGTCATTCCAACGGTAGCCCGATCGTTCAAGAACACCGACACGCAGCCCTGACTTACTCGCTTTG
>DATIFQ010000127.1:0-5851 GCA_035455185.1 Bryobacteraceae bacterium
CGGGCAAGTACGCAGCCACCGAGGTTCCGGCGGCCCTCACGATCGAGGAATGTTGGGAATTGGTGAATACCTCCGAGCAAACGGGCATGCCCTGCATGATGCTGGAGAACGACTGTTTCGGCCGAGGCGCGCTGATGGCGCTCAACCTCGTGCAGCAGGGCGTGCTGGGTGAATTGATTCACTGCGAAGGAGGGTACGACCACGACATCCGCGCAGGGCTTTTGCGAAACGGCGAGCTGTCCTGGCGCGGGATGCATGCCCTGAGGCGCAACGCAAATCTCTATCCGACGCATCCGATCGGCCCGATTGCGTGGTGGACCGGCATCAACCGCGGCGACCGCTTCACGTATCTGACCTCGATGAGCAGCAAGTCGCGCGGGCTGAATCGTTACGCGGAGAAGCACTTCGGTCCTGACAATGTGAATGCAAAGCGCAAATTCGTCAACGGCGACGTCAACACCAGCGTCATCATGACCGAAAAGGGTGTCACCGTTACCCTCAACCACGACACGCAATTGCCGCGTCCGTATTCCGATTCCGGCGATACAAGCATCCCACTGATGGTGCAGCGCCTTCAGGGCACGGAGGGGATTTTCTTCGGAAGCATGGAAAAGATCTACATCGACGGCCGCAGTCCGCTTCACAAGTGGGAGGATACCGGCCCGTACTATGAACAATACGAACACCTTCTCTGGAAAGAACTGGGCGAGATGGCGAAAAGCTCGAGCCACGGTGGCGAGGATTACGTGGAACTGTACTCGTTCGTCAGGGCGGTCCGTAACAAGATTCAGACACCGGTCGACGTGTACGATGCGGCCACCTGGAGTGTGATCACTCCTCTGAGCGAGCAGTCGGTCGCTTCCAGAAGCGCTCCGGTGGACTTTCCGGACTTCACCAGGGGGAAGTGGAAGACCGTGCGGCCGATCGATCTCGGTTTGTAGCCGGGTTCGGCGTTGCGGAGAATCATCGGTAAAGCCTTGTTTATCAATTGGTTAGCACGGGATTCCATCCCTACCGTCACACCGTCAAACCATTGACAAGGCTCCGGGATTGCCCTAGACTATACGTGTTTATCCGGGGATCGGGGGCCGCACATTCAGTGGTTGTTGGGTAGATCGTGTAAAGGCTGAGAACCGCGGAAGCGGTTCGGCGTTGCCCCCGATATGTGCTGAGGCCATCATAGGGGGCGACCAATGACCAACAGCAAGTTTGCAGTCTATCTGATTGCGGCATTCCTGCTGCTGCAATGCAATCTATCGGCGCAATTCACCACAGCCAGCCTGAATGGCACTGTCGTTGACCCTTCAGGCGCGGCCGTGCCCGAAGCGAAGGTAGCCATTCACAACACCGAGACAGGCTTTCAGACGGTGACCACCACCGGCGACACCGGCTTGTACGTTTTTCCCCGTCTGCCCGTGGGGAACTACACGCTGCGGGTCGAAAAAGGCGGCTTTGCGACCTACGTCCAGGAGGGGATCAACCTGACGGTGAACCAGTCGGCCACCCAGAATGTTTCCCTCAAGGTGGGGCAGATCGCCGAGAGCGTGGTCGTTACGTCGAACGTCGAGCTCGTCACCACCGGGACGGCGACCGTCGGGCAGTTGGTCGATGAGAAACGGGTGGTGGAGTTGCCGCTGAACGGCCGGCGCGCCCAGACGCTGCTCTATCTTGCGGCGGGAACTGTGGACGAAGACCAAATCCGGAGCCTCGGCTACGGCGGGGTGTATCCGGGCGAACAACTCGCCAACATTAATGGAACAGGGCTCGGTCAGGTGAATTACCAGCTCGATGGCGCAGGGCACAACGACACGTACCTGAATCTGAACCTGCCGTTTCCGAACCCCGACGCGATCCAGGAGTTCAATCTGCAATCGGACAATCTGAGCGCGCAATTCGGCAACGCCGCCGGCGGCGTGGTGAACATCGCGACCAAGTCGGGGACCAACGAGATTCACGGCGGCGTCTTCGAATTCCTCCGGAACGGCTCGTTAAATGCCCGCAACTACTTTGCGCCCGTGCATGATTCGCTGAAGCGAAACCAGTTCGGCGGCAACGTGGGCGGGCCGATCAAGAAAGACAAGCTGTTCTACTTCGGCACGTTCCAGGGAACACGGATTCGTACCGCACCTGAAGGTCAGATCGCCTACGTCCCGACTCAGGCCCAGCGCGACGGCGATTTTTCCGAGATTTCGACCCAACTGGTGGATCCGCTGAACGGGCAGCCGTTCTCAGGCAACCAGATCCCGGGCACCAGGCTGAGTCCGGTCGCCAAGAACCTGCTGAAGGGGATTCCACTTCCGACGGGTCCAGGTGGCGAAGTGAACTACACGGGGCGCAGCGGTGACTTGAACGAGAACCAGTTCATGATCAAAGGGGATTATAACGCCGGAAAGCATCAGTTCAACGCGCGGTATTTTTTCAGCGACTATAATGACCTGGGCTCGTTTTCGGCGGAGAATCTTCTGGCCGCCAGCAGCAACATCAATGGCGTCCGGGTGCAGAACGTGGCGGCGAACTACACCTACGTCGCGCGGCCGAACCTGATGATCAACTCCTGGTTTGGCTGGAACTCGCAGCGCGGCGGTTCCATCCCGAATGCAACGTTTGGGTTTCCGGATGCCGGCATGGTCATTGCGACTCCCGACTTTCCAGAATTGGACTTCACAGTAAGCGATTACTTCACCGTGGGTACCAGCGGCGCCGGGGACTTTGACCGCGGCGACTGGACACTGCGCGAGGACGTGAGCTGGATCAAGGGCGGCCACGAAATGCACTACGGAGCCGAAGTGGTCCGGATCACGAATGATCTGGCCAATCCGTGGCTGCAAAATGGGAATTTCACGTTCGGAAACCAGTTGTCCGGCGACAATCTGGCGGATTACATGCTCGGAGCAGTCTCGGAGTTCATCCAGGGCGCCGGTGAGTACAAGAACATGGTCGGCACGCGGTTGTCTTTCTACGTGCAGGATCACTGGCGGGTAAACCCGCGGCTGACGTTGAACCTCGGCTTCCGGTGGGACCCGTCTACGCCTTACAGGGAAACCAAAGACCGGATCCTGTGCTTCGTGCCGGGGGCGCCGCGGTCACAGCGATATCCGAACGCACCGTTGGGACTGGCTTACGGGGGCGAGAACCACGATCCGGGCTGCCCGGAGGCTGGCTATGACAGCAACCTGATGAACCTGGCGCCCCGTGTCGGCTTTGCTTACCGGCTGACCAGCGATGGAAGGACGAGCCTCCGTGGCGGAGCCGGCTTCTACTACACGCCGGTCATGAGTGCACTGGTTTACTATGTCGGAGACCAGCCGTTTGGACCGATCTACGATTTCACTGGCGTAGTCTCGTTCGACGACCCGTGGAAGAGCCTTGGAATTCAAAGCCCGTTCCCGAGGCTGTACGGGGCGTTCGTCCCTGGCGCGGACGCGGAGTTTGTGACGCCGGCGTGGCTGTACTACATGCAGAAGGACTTCCGCCTCCCACAACTTTTCACCTGGAACCTGACGCTCGAACGACAGATCGGGCAGAGTTGGGTGGTCCGGGCGGCGTACGTGGGGAACAAGGGGACGCACATCTCCGGCTCGGACGACTACAATCCGGCCCAGGAAAAGAACCCCGCGGTCTACATCCCAGGGGCCTCAACGGCCGACAATACGCAGGAACGGCGGCCGTATCAGGACTTCAGCAACATTAACGAGATTGGCTCGAACAACAATACGAGGTATCAGTCGGCACAGTTGACGGCAGAAAGACGTTTCAGCCGCGGCCTCTCAGTGCTGGCGAATTACACCTGGTCCAAGCTGCTGGACGATATCGGGTGGACCAACCCGTTCAACCGGGCATTCGACTTTGGGAGGTCCCGGGACGACCTTGGGCAAAACTTCAAGCTTTCGAGCATTTGGGAAATCCCGAACACACGCTTATCGGGTGCAGCGGGCGGTTTGCTGAACGGGTGGGGGCTTACGACGAACCTGACCTGGCACGGTGGTTTTCCGTTCAATCTTCGCAGCGGGAGGGACAACTCTCGGTCGGGGGTCGGACGCGACCGTCCAGACTTCGTCGGCACCGATATTCACGACGCGCAATTGGATTCCGGCCGCTCGCACGCAGAGATGATCGCCGAGTTCTTCGAAACCTCGCTATTCGAGCAGAATGCGGAGGGTACGTACGGGAACGCGGGCAAGAATGTGCTGCTCGGGCCGAGATTCTTCAATGCCGATTGGGGAGTGTTGAAAAATACTCGGATTACAGAGCGGACCAACCTCCAGTTTCGGGCAGAGTTTTTCAATCTTTTCAACAACGTGAATTTCAAGCTGCCTAACTCGCGGAAGACTTCGAGCAGCTTTGGCCGCATCACATCGGCGTTCGACCCACGGATCATCCAGTTTGGTTTGAAGTTCTCTTTCTGAGCGGACGCAACCGGGGCAGGGCAGCAGGCCGTCGCTCTCAACGAACGCCGGCCTGCTCATTTCCTTAGCACTAATAATCCCGGAGGATTCATGCCGTGATGGCGCTGGGTGATGCCGCCAGCGCTACTCGCATTTGTGTGTGGCGTCGCTCAAAATAGCGACAGGATGCGTAACCCCCGCTTCATCAGCCAGATCCTGGTCTGTGAGTACCACAGACCCATTGACGCACCACGGCGGACGGCAGTATAAACAGATAGCCGAGTCTGATTTCGCCTGCCTTACCGGGCAGGGCGGGAGGTGAGTCATGCAACTCGTCCCGACACAAGGGGACGTGATCGACCTGCTGAGCAAGACCGGCGCCCTTCGAGACGGGCACTTTGCCTGCCCGAGCGGATTCCACACGAACCGATACCTGGAAACAGCCCTCGCCATGCGGTATTACCATCACGCGAAAACACTTAGCGTGGGTCTGAGCCGCCTGTTGCGCGCGGACTCAGAACTGAGGGCAATTCTGCCGGAGCTTTCGATCGTTGCGGCCACACCGGCCGGACTGCCGGTGGCCTACGGGTTGTGCGAATCCCTGAGGGCGCGACAGGTTTACTGGACCGAGAAGCCCAGTCCAGCGGAGCCCATGCGCTTCCGGCAGTACCTGGAACCGTCACCCGGAGAGAAAGTCGTTCTGGCAAACGACATACTCCGGTCCGGCGTCCTCGTGGGCGAAGCCAGGGCACTGCTGGAAAGCCGAGGCGCAAGGGTTCTGGCGCTGGCGGCCCTGGTCTATCAACCCACCCCAAGGACTCCCGACCTGGGACCGCTGCCGCTCTATTACCTGGCCAAGCTGGAAGTGAGCTACTACGCCGATGCTGCCTCCTGTGAGCTGTGCAAACGGGGCGCACCGATAGAGAGGATCGGGAGGGAATCTGTGGAACAGGTTCTGGAAGCGCATGCCGCCGTGGGCGCCTTTTGAAAGGGAAACAACGATCCGCTGATATGAGTTCGAAACATGTCTCAGGCATAGTAGATAGACACAGGGGCAACCGGGGTGCACTGATAGCCATTCTTCAGGACATCCAAGCCCGCTTCGGGTACCTCCCAGCGGAGGCGCTGAAGACTGTCGCGGAGGAGACGGGCCGCCCCCTGACCGACGTTTACGGCGCTGCAACCTTCTATCGCGCGTTCAGCCTGAAACAGCGGGGCAAGCACGTTTGCTCGGTCTGCCTGGGCACGGCTTGCCACGTGCGCGGGGGAGGGGTCATCGCCGATGAGTTTACGCGGCAGCTTGAAGTCAAGCCGGGAGGGACCACGCAGGATCGCGAGTTCACTCTCGAGACGGTCAACTGTCTGGGGGCGTGCGCCCTGGGCCCCATCGTGGTAGTGGATGGCCACTACTTTTCCAATGTGAGCCCGGTGCGAGTAAAGTCGATCCTGGAACAGGCCAGGGACGG
>DATIFQ010000128.1:0-5319 GCA_035455185.1 Bryobacteraceae bacterium
TTGACCGCCACCTGCAGAGCCGTATCGAGAAGGCTGTGGAGGCGGACAAGAAAGAGTGGGAGCGCGTGAAAACCCTGGCCGACTGGGAACGATTCCGCGATCCGCGCTTGCAGGCGCTTCGAGCGTCCCTGGGCGAGTTTCCGGCCCGCACCCCGCTCCAGACTCGCGTGATCAAGGACGTTCCCGAGCAGGGGTATCGCCGGGAGGATTTGGTCTTTCAGAGCCGTCCCGGCCTTTGGGTGACCGCCAATCTCTACCTGCCCTCCAAACCCCCGAACCGCATGCCGGGGATCGTCATCATCCATAGCCATCACCGGCCCAGAACGCAAGCGGAGTTGCAGGACATGGGAATCCTTTGGGCTCGGGCGGGCTGCGCTGTCCTGGTTATGGACCAGGTCGGCCACGGTGAGAGAATCCAAGCCTATCCCTGGAACCGCGATGCCTATCACGCGCGCGGTTTGACGGGCATGCAACTCTACCTGGTGGGCGAAAGCCTGGTCAAGTGGATTGTGTGGGACGTCATGCGCGGTATTGACTTCCTCCTGGAGCGCAAGGACATCGATCCGGAGCGGATCATTTTGCTTGGAGCGGTGGCCGGCGGCGGGGATCCTGCGGCGGTTGCCGCCGCACTCGACTCGCGGATCGCGGCAGTCGCCCCATTCAATTTCGGCAGGCGGGGCAGAGACTGGGGCGCCGGCTGGGGCGAGTGGGAATCCACGCGCTGCCTGCGACGCAGCATCGTCGATCAGTTTCTGCCGTGGCTGATCTGCGCTTCCATCGCGCCCCGGCGCCTGGTGTATTCCAACGAAATGGGTTGGGACGGATACAACACCGACCGAGCCTGGCTCGATTACCAACAAATCTTCAGCTTCTACAATGCCCGCGACAGCCTGGAGGAGGCCCACGGCTTCGGCACTTTCCCGGGACCGGGGGAGTGTACCAATATCGGGCCGGCCCAACGGGGAACCCTCTACCCGGAACTCAAGCGTTGGTTCGGTATTCCCATTCCCACCGAGGAGCCTGACGACCGCCGGCCCGAGGTGGAACTGGCCGCCTTGAATCCGTCCGTCGCTTCGCAGCTCGGGATGCGAAAAATTCATGAGCTCGCTCAGGAAATCGCCGCCGCGAAGCTGAACGCGGCTCGCGCCGAACTCCGGAAGTTGAAACCCGAGGCGCGCCGTGAATGGCTCCAGGCCCGGTGGGCAGCCAGGCTCGGCGACATCGAACCGAATCGCCTTCCCGAAGCGACACTGCACTGGAAAAAGCACTGGGCGGATGCCGAAGTCGAGGGGATCACCCTGGAGGTCGAATCCGGGATCCTGGTTCCACTGCTCCTGCTTGGCCCTGCGACGACGGTGAACACTCGCTTGCCGGTCGTCGTGGCCGTTTCCCAGGGCGGCAAGGAGCGAATCCTCGCGGAACGCAGTCGTGAGATCGAAGCGCTTCTGAAAGGCGGCACCGCAGTTTGCCTGCCCGACGTGCGCGGCACCGGTGAAACCTCGCCCGATCAGCGGCGGGGTCTCATGGGCGAGGAGCGGTCGGCTGCCGCTACCGAGCTGATGCTCGGCAACACTCTGCTCGGCGCTCGTCTGAAAGACCTGCGTACCGTACTTGCGTATGTGAGGGGCCGGCGGGAGCTTGACCCACAGCGGGTCTGCCTCTGGGGAGAATCCTTGGTCCCGGTGAATCCGCCCCGCTTGCTGCTGGAGGAAACCCTCTGGTGGCAAGTCGGGCCCGAGATCCAACACCAGGCGGAGCCACTGGGGGGCCTACTGGCCCTCCTGGGCGCTCTCTACGAGGACGGAGTGCGCACTGTCACCGTGCGCCAAGGCCTGTCGGCCTACCTGTCGATTCTCGAAAGCCCGTTCGCCTATGTGCCATACGACATCGTTGTTCCCGGCATTTTCGACGCGGGCGATGTCGAGGACCTGGCGGCGAGCCTGGCGCCGCGGCCGTTGCTGTTGGAGGGCCTGGTGGATGGACGAAACCGCCTGGTACCAGAAGGAACTCTCCGCACTCGACTGGCAATGATTTACGAGTCTTACCGAGCTTCCGATGCCCCTCTGCTGATTCGAAGCCGAGAAGGGACGCCGAGCCTCACCCAGTGGATCCTCGCACGTTTGTAAGGCGGATCACATCAACCGGAGCCCGATCCGGCGGAGGGTTTTGGCGCGGTTCTTTCTGAGTACACCATAATTTGTGGCACTGGGCTTGACGGATCGACAATACTTAAACGAATGCCGATACTCCTCTTACTGGGTGAGGCGGTACGCGAACGCCGCCGCGATTGGCGAGTAACTGCTGGCTTCTGCGGCGTGCTGGGAAGCTCTTTGGCCGTTGCGGTCGCATGCTTTTCGTTAGCTTGGCCTCTTTTGTGGGAACCGCTGCCGTTCCCGAACGCAAGACGGGTGGCGGCGGTCCGCTCAACGGCGAAAGGCGTCCCGGGAGGACTGTCCTGGGGTGACGCAGACGATCTGCGGGAACGGGCGCCGTCGGTCGAAAAACTTGCCATCTATTCACCCCGAACGTGGGGCGTGCAAACAGAGCGGCAGGGCCATGTGGAGGTCCTCCTGTCGGCCATGACGACGGGCGAATTCTTCGAAGTGCTGGGCGTCAGTCCCGCTCTCGGCGACCCGATGACGCGCGCCCATGATGCGATCGGGGCGCAGAGCGAGGCTTGGCTGGCGAACGCTGCGGCTGCGCGGCTGTTCGGCCACCCTGAGGCATCACTGCATCGCACGCTTTGGATCAATGGCGCACCTTACAGCGTGGCGGGTGTGCTGCCCGCTGGCTTTCGTTTTCCGATGGCCCAAGGCACACCAGATATGATCATTCCGCTCTCGCGCGCAGAATACTGCTGCGCACGAGGCGCCGGCGCCCAGCAGGCCATAGCACTGCTGCGAGACTCAGGACGGTTTGACGCCGAGTTGCGGGTCGCCTCGAATACGCTGGCGCGCGACTTTCCAGCTACAAATGCGGGGCTGCGATTCGTGCCGGTCGCATTGCGCGAATATTTGTTCGGCCCGCGTATTCTGGCATTGCGCTGGATACTCGCCGGTGCGCTCTGCCTCACGATTATTGCTGCCGCCAACGGTTCTGGAATCTGGATGGCAAGATGGCTGAGGGTCCGGCGCGACATGGCGATTCGCTTGTCACTTGGCGCATCCGCCCCGCGGCTGGCCGCTGTCAGAGCGACCGAAGGCGCGATAGCGGGCTTCGCTGCCGGCGCTGTCGGGTTGGCTATAGCGTCGGCGATACTGCGCGTGGCGCAAGCGGTGCCATTTCTGCGTGACCGCCTCGAAGCGTTCGCCGTTTGGCGCCCGGTTTCGTTGGAGTCCGCTGCAATTCCGGGCGCCCTCATGGTGGGAGTTGGCGTTGGCTTGATCGCCGCCCTGCTACCACATATTGCCGTAATGGGCCGGCTGGCGCGCGAGGGCACATGCGAGGGGATGTCGACACACCCGGCGGCGCGGCGCGTGCGGCTGGTGTTGACGGCAGTCCAACTTACGGCCACGGCGATTCTCGGCTGGACCGCCATTACAATCGGCGAGAATGTGCACACGCTGCTGACTGCTCGGCGCGGATTTGAGACGGAGGAGACGCTGATCGCAGGCATCGGGCTTCCGGAAGCGCGTTACGACACGGATGAGAAAATGATCGGGTTTCACGCGGCAGCGATCGCGCAATTGCAGGCGGTGCCGGGCGTAACCGCGGCCGCGGGTGGTGTTAACGTACCGCAGGGCAATATGCGCACGCGATTCTTGCGCGACGGCCAGACGCTGGAGCGTGACCGGCAGCCGATGGCGCGGATCGGAGTTGTCAGCCCGGAGCTGCTGCCGCTGCTTCGGATCTCACTGCGCCGCGGACGCGGGTTCACCAGTGACGACCGTTGGAGCGCGCCACGGGCGGCGCTGGTAAACGAGGCGTTTGTTCGCGGCTACCTCGCGGATTCGGAGGACCCGCTGCGCGAGGGGCTTCGTTTGAGCTTCTACAACGGCTTCGCGATGAAGCCGTATACGCGTTTCCAGATAGTGGGCATCATTGCCGATACGCGCAACGACGGTCTGCTGGTGGACCCGCAGCCGCAGATCCTGATTCCGGCGGCGCAGATTGCGATGGAAGGATTTTTCTATTACGTCAAGACGGCGCGTCCGGCGGCTTCGGTGCAAACGGAGCTTCGCGAGGCCATATGGCGCGTCGATCCAGCGATTGAGCGCGTGACCTTCAGCCCGTTGAACGACTATGTCGAGCAAGGGCTGGCCGAGCGCCGCGCTCTGAGCGCATTCGGCTTGCTGGTGCTGCTGGTAGCGGCAGTAATTGTGGCGGCTGGGCTCTTCGCAAGCCTTTCGGCGTCATTATTGGAATCCACCAGGGAACTAGCCATTCGGGCGGCGCTGGGCGCGACGCCGGCGCGCCTCGCGGTCGAGTCGTTGCGATGGGCGTTAGTGGCGGTGGGCCTCGCTGGAGTAGTAACTGCTGTGGCCGTGCCGTTTGTCGCGTCGAGCGTGCCATTGGAGAAGGCGATCTTGCGGCCCACACCAGCGAGCGTAACTCTGTGTCTTCTCACAATGGGCGTGGTAACCGGCGCTGCGGCTTTGCGGCCGGCGTGGAGAGCTGCGTCCGTTTCGCCCGCGGACGCGCTGCGTGCGCAATGAGCCAAGCGAAGGCACTGTGCCTGACGCCGCAGCGTAGTGGGTCGCTCGGTGATTGGTCTGAAACTCTCCAGTTGCGGCCTGCGTCCAACCAGTGCCAGGAGGTGCTCCATGAGATTCGGTTTGATCTTCCCTGTGCTGCTGGCCGCCGCACTGAACGCCGACCCGCCCATGAAACCGCGCGTTTTCCTCGCCGGCGCCGAGCCGGAGAGGATTTCCGGCGAGGCTCTCCTGGGCGAATCCCGCGGAGCGCTCGAGCTGACCCGCTCCACTCCGTCCTACGACATCGAATCGATGCGGACATTCACCCGTCAATGCCCCGGTGTGGTCGTGACCACCAGGCGGGATAAAGCCGACATCATGATCCGCGTCGAGCGCGACGATCCCAACCCCACCACTCCCTTCGTGAAGGCCAACAAGATCGCCGTCTTTAATCTCAACGACGAGCTGGTCTACGCGACCCGCGCCCGGCTGCTCAGCAACGCCTGTAAAGACGCCTGCCGTGCCATCCTCAATTACGTCAAGCAGTAGCTAAGCTAGACCAGACGGAGGCTGGACACTCCGGCTTGATTTGCTCTGGCAGCGGCCGCACCGTGATGTGGGGGCTGCGCTGGCCACTGTCACCGCGAATGCACGTTTACCCCGTCCCCTGCGTCTTATATGTTCA
>DATIFQ010000129.1:0-39554 GCA_035455185.1 Bryobacteraceae bacterium
AGCCGGGAGTCAAAATTCTATCTTTGGAGTGACAGCGCGGACGCGCCGCCTCCGGGTCCTGCCGGCAAGGACACATACTTTATGGTCCGCCCGACCCATTTGCCGGGGGACGGGCCGGGTAACCTCTACGACTCCAGGAAGCACGAATTTTGGCAGTACAGCGCGCGAGCCGGCAAGTACTACTGGACAAAGTGGGGCGGCGTTGACAAGGCCGGCAAACGGACCCGCCTGTCGCAGTACAACTGGGGGAGCCGCGAGTTCCAGGAAGAGGCCGAGAGAATCGTCCGCTTCTGGATGGACACTGGTATCGATGGCATGATCATCGACGCGGTGAACTGGTACGTGGATTACACCTGGGAACTCGGACGCCGGCGCATCACGGACGTGATCGCGAGTTACGGGAACGTATACTCCCAGCCCGAAGACGCCGGCGGCTTTCACGAGGACCCGGTGCCCTGGATCACCGAGGGCGGCTGGAACTCCGTACAGAACTACGCGCTGAACATCTGGTGGGAGAAGGGCTCTAACGTAATCCAAAACGCTATCGAGACGGGCGACCCGCGCCCCATCGAACGGGCGTTGCGTGATTTCCGCGACCGCGTTGTCGAGGCGGGCGGGACCTTGTATTTCGCGCCCGAGGCGCGTGGCCGCATCGACGATGCCAGCAAGCGGAGGCTGGCGGCGGCGGTGGTCATCACGACGGGCCACCTGGTGGCGGTTCACGAAGGCCGGAAGGGCTGTTGGTGGACCCCGAGGTGCGCCGGCTGATCGAAGCAAAGCGGGCGCATCCGGCTCTGGGGCAGCTCGCACGGCGACGGCAGCTTGCGACACGCGCTGACGACAAGCACTACGCGTTCATGCTCGCGGCGCCAGACAACTCCGAGCGCATGATGGTAGCGATGAACTTTCAGGCGGCGCCGCAAACCGTCGAAGTGGATCTTAGCGGTGTCGCGACGCCGCGGTTGGTGGAGGTCGGGACCGGTGCTTCGCTCCCCCGGCAATACCCGGCTCGCCGTGGACCTGCCTGCTTACGGCTACCGCCTCTTTGTTGTCAAGCCGGTGCAGGCCGCGCCGTGACCCTCGTAACTACGACGAAAGCGTCCTCAGGGGCCACCGGGTTCTACGGCAACTTCTTTCTCTATCCGGGGGACGGTGGTAGCGGGCGGCTTTCGCTGGGGCGACCTGGCGGTTGACCAAAAAAAGGCCACCGGCAGCGCCGATGGCCTGGAGTGTCAGAGAAGAGAACGCTTCCTCGCGTCTACTGTTCTCGGCAATGATGCTCCTGTCCCCTTTTTCTGTCAAGTCCATTCTGGACATCGAAGAATACGGCAAAGACGATGGGGCAGTGGCGGCGACACAAAGGCCACCGAACCGGTGAGATTCGATGACCCTGTGGGTCGACGTGGCGTTTGAGGCTTGTGTGGCCCGTTTGACCGGATAGCATTCTTCTCGTTTTAATACGACCGGCTACAATGCTTCCTTCCACCGGGAGTTGTCGCATGGATGTTGATCGTCTTACAGGCAACGCGGCTGAGATTCAAGCGCTCACCCTTCAAGTTTGTAAAAAGTTCCTGGGGGAGTTCATAAGCCTCTCCAGCTGTCATCCCATCCACTGCGTGGCTATATCCCTCATTCACGAGGATCTTGATCTCAGTCCAGTCTTCCCCACTCGCATTAGAGACTATTACACTGTCAAGCGAACATACTACCGATGCTTCCAGAGTTGTGGCGCTAGTCTCTGTTGTTTCTGTTTGGGTGGAAGTCACTTCTGGTCCGATGGCTATTTTCGAGGGAAAGGCGCCAAGGGAATTCAAGATCGACACCACAATGATGAAAATCACGATAACGTGCCAACGTCTCGGATCAACAGACTGGGGAAGTACCGCTTGTGGGTTAGCCAGACCGACGGCAAGCCAGATCATACAGATCACCGCAAGGAGGCCAGACACGATCTGTGAGACGAAGATCAGCCCCAGTTGCGGCTTCAGGGCGGTGGCATATGCACAGAGAAACCCCACTGTCGCTTCCTCTCGCGTGCCAATATATCACGCGCCCGACAACGGCTCCAGGCTCAGCCCAACTGGGGAAAATCGACTCCACAGCGAGACAGTCGGGAGCTCTCAATGGAGATTCGACAGTACATGGCGAAGTTGGGGAAGAAGGGCGGCAAGATCGCCGCATTCCGCATGACCAAAGCCGGACGGGCCGCTCGAGCCAGAAAGGGCGGTCAGGCTGGCGAGACACGGAAGCCGTCGCAGCGAAGCTCATCACTGGGAGAGACCGGGGAGCGCCGACATAACGGGCCAAGCGGCTGACGATTACCCCTGCAGATGGGACAGTATTGCTGGTAGAAGAGACCGCTTGATTGCAGCCGTTAGAGGCTGGCGGGGTGCAATTGCATCACCGAGTAAACCAAAGTTAGTATCCGTTGTAGACCCGGAGGAAACATTGACAGAAAATGGCTTCGGCTCTACACTCGTCCTGACCCTGGATTCGACTAGCCGGTAAGAGAGGGCGACCATGATCAGTTTGTTTGAGACGACGCAAAAGGAAAAAACGCCAACATCCCGCGAGGTCTATTTGAAGCGCCTCCATGAGATTGCTTACGATCCAAACGGGAAATCGAGCGAGCCGGCAACAGCAACCGCACCAGATCCCGCGGTAGAGGCGCCTCCGGAGACCGTCTCCGCCGAGACCGTAGCAGAGATGGAAATCAAGACAATCCCACAGCTGCCCGGAACATTGCTTTTTCCCGCGGTCGAGCCGTTTTCCTTCCAGGGCGAGATGAAAGTGGGGGCCATGGAGGAAGCTGCGACATTGGATTCGCGGAAACTGGCAGAGGAGATCGCGCCGAAATTCGTCGACGCGTTCGTCGTCGCATTCGACGAGATGGAGCGTCACGCCTTGGGTTCGAACAGCAAGGCTTCCGAGGCGGCTGCCGAACTGAGCCGGGCGTCGCAGGATCTGCAGGCGCTCAACGGGCAGGTGGGGGCAATCCGCCGGGCCATCGATTCCCTCGCCGCCGCCCAGCGAGAGCTTTCCACGCGAGTGTCGAACATCGAAGCCGGCCTGCGTGAGCACGAGAAGATCAACCTGAACCTCGAGGCCGGCATGAAGCAGTCCGAACAGGCTCTCAAAGCACAGCAGGGCCTCCTCACCGAAAAACTGAACACTGTCGCAGAGCAGGCGGCTCCTATCAATGAACGGCTAGACGCCCAGGCCAATGCGATCCGCAGTCTCCATCGCGCATCCCCGGATCGCCTAGGCCACCGCGATGATCTTCGCTCCACTCTTCAAAAGATTCAGGAAATCGCAGGCAAGCTGTCCACACCGGGTTCACTGCCGGGCAAACTCTAAGTCTTGGGTGACCTTCCTTCCAGGTCCCTGTTATCAGACAATCCTTCGTGACAAACTTGCCACTAACCATCGTTAATGGTCGTACTATACACTTCCGCTCTGAGTGGCCTGGCACTGGAAGTCTCGCCTGTAGAAGTGTGGATCTTGACTACAGACAAGTACCATCAACGTTATGAAAGATAACGTAATGTTGCACTAGCACAAAAGTTTGCCACAGATTTGTCCAAAAGATAGCCACCACAACTTGTAACTTCTGCACTACTCTTATGGTTGGTAAGGAGGACCAGCGTATGCGGCTGGTGTCCGGTGGAACGCGTCGTGGTCAGGTTGTGGTAATGGTCGCGGTGGGCCTGATCACCATGTGCGGTATGTTGGGCCTGGTTGTTGATCTTGGCTGGTCGTATTTCGTCAAGAAATCGGCACAAGGAGCCGCCGATGCAGCGGCACTGGCAGCGGCTTTGGCGGCGTACGATACCGCTGGTCCCTCTGCGCCATATAACAACAAATGCGGAGTGAGCTTGGAGTGTTCCCCGACACCGGTTCTTTGTCCCGCGTCTGACAATCTGATGGCCGGATGCCTGTACGCACAGCAGAATGGTTTTGCGGTGGATGGACACGGGGGTCGTCAAGCTGTGAGGATGGCCGCCAACGCTGAGTTCCCGCCAGCTTCTCCGCCGACCGCCCCCGGCGTCCCAGTTTACTATTGGGTCACTGCTCGCACCGTGGAAGATGTCCCACAGCTCTTCTCTGCTGTCCTGGGAAACTCATCGGGAGTTGTGTCCGCACGGGCCACGGCGGGCATCGCCAGTATTCCGTTTCCCGGTGTCATTTACGGGCTCAATATCATTACGGATCCTGGTCCATTTGGAACCGGGGTGGATATTTCAATGACGGGCGGTCACGGTCAAAACTGGATCAAAACGGTGGGCGGGGTTTACATGGCCTCTGAGGCGAACGGCCCCAGCACCTGGGCGGGCGAGACGAGCGGCACGGGGACTGTGGAAGCCTCAGTGATCAACATATACGGAGCCGGCGGCGTGAAGGAACCGGGCTCGTACAGCCCGATGCCGACCAACCTGGACAATTTTGAACCTTTTCGCGATCCGGTGGAGAAGGCAACGCGCCTGGTGGGTCAGCCTGACGCCCCGGATTCACAGAGTGCCCCGTTGCAGGCCGTCTCTGGCGGAACTATCTTTGGCGACTGCGCGAATCCGCTCACGGTCAGCTCCGGTACTTACTACGCCACAGACCAGAACGGGGTGCCGACTGGCCAGCCCATCCGGGTCAATGGATGTGTGAACTTCGGTACCCCCGGACAGTTCAACAATTTTGTCTTCGCTGGCGGCCTGCACTTTGCTGATACGGGATCACAGGTGAAGGTCGCTCCGGGCCGCTATTTCGCCGCGGGTGCCATGAGAAACAACGATGTTTTCTACATGCGCAATGGGGTTGCTTTGACGGACTACACACCTCTCATCGACGGAAACGCACAGCCGACCCAGGACCTTGGTGAAATCTTCGTGTTCACCGACCAGAATTATCCCGGCCTTCCAATTCCTGCGGACCTCAAACAGCAGCTGGACGCTCTGGGTCTCGGCTACGGAAGAGTCGAAGTGCAAACTGGAAACACCGACGGCTCTGAAATTAGTCTCCATGGTCTGACGACTGATCCGGTGCTAAAGGTATCCCTTCCAGGCAACCTGCAGCACTTCTCGCCGGTTGTCTTGTACGTCGATCAGGGAAATTCGAGAATCGACTACGACAACGGCGTGCTCCAAGAACCTGGCGATCCCGGATGCATCGCAGAACCCTGCCTGAGCGACACGACCGAAGTGGACGATCCGATGATGATGCTTCAGTCGAGCCCCAATTACGACGTATTCGGGACCGTGTACGTGCCGCGCGGCGGTAGCTTACAATTCCAGGGCTCTGGGAACATTGACGCGCCGTCGCAATTCATCGCCGGTACGTTCGGTCTGCGGGGCGGTGCGCAGATCAATCCCCAACCGCTCAGTCCCGGATTCGCACTGATGAGAGCGGTGCTGATCGAATAAGAAAATGTTCGTCGGAGAGCAGCGTCACCCAGCCTGACAAGATGAGGGTTGTTTCTTCCCACTAGGGGAAGAAACTCCTGTGGGTGAAGCAGCAACGGGTCGATCTCTCCACACATTCTCATCGGTTTAACGGCGTTCTCATTTGGCTACTGACGTGCCACAACTGGTCTTGTCGTCACCAACGGGGGCGCGACCATGAGCGTGCGGAACAAGCGTGCATCCGATGACGACCGTCCCCGGGCCAAGCAGCGCCGCACTGCCTTGCTAGCAGACCTGATGCATGCGCAGGCGGAAAAGCCGACTCGGTTTCCGATCGTCCGTGAAGTCCGTTACAAAGTGATGAATTCGAAGGGAGCCGTCGAAGTCGGTACCGGCGAGACAATCAACATCAGCAGTAAGGGGGTGTTGTTCAACGCGCACGCACCTTTGCCTTCGGGCAAGCGGATAGAGATTTCCATCAATTGGCCGGCTCAACTCGACGGGAAATGCGGCCTGAAACTGGTGGCTCGTGGCCGCATCGTGCGTTGTGAGGGCACAAACGTCGCCCTGGAGATCGAGAAGTACGAATTCCGGACCGCCGGCCGAGGCCCGGGAGCGGGAATCTGAGTTCGTGGCCTATCAGGTCGGCTGCCGGAGCGGTGAACGATCTACGGCAAAGTAACGGGCAGAGTCGCCCCTCGGCGAACTTGCTTATTTCCAGTAAATTCTCGAATTGAATGGGGTGGGCGGAGGGATTCGAACCCTCGGCCACCGGAACCACAATCCGGCGCTCTACCAAGCTGAGCTACGCCCACCGTGGGGAAACTTCATTTTAGCAAATCCACGGAAAAACCAGGAACAGCCCGCATCCGCGTTTTCTCGTCAGCTCCCGGCTTCTACAACCCCGCCTGCTTCCACAGTTCGTCCACCCGCCGCTTCACCTCCGGCGCCATCTCGATGACGTCCGGCCATGGCCGCACGAATCCCTCCTCCGGCCACTTCCGCGTCGCGTCGATCCCCATCTTCGACCCGAAGTTCGGCAGCCGGCTCGAGTGATCCAGCGAATCCACCGGGCCCATCACGAACTCGATGTCCCGCTGCGGATCGATGTTGTTCAGCGCCTTCCAGGTCACCTCACGCACGTTCTGCACGTCTACGTCCTCGTCCACCACAACAATGCACTTCGAGAACATCGCCTGCCCCAGCCCCCAGATCGCGTGCATCACCTTCCGCGCGTGCAGCGGGTACGATTTCCGGATCGCTACCAGGATCAAATTGTGGAACACCCCCTCCGCCGGCATCGAGATGTCCCGCACCTCGGGCAGTTGCAGCCGCATCAGCGGCAGGAAGATCCGCTCGATCGCCTTGCCCATGTAGTAGTCCTCCATCGGCGGCGGCCCGACGATCGTTGTCGCGTAGATCGGCTCCCTCCGTTGCGTGACGCAGGTGACGTGAAACACCGGATACGGGTCCTCGAGCGAATAGAATCCCGTGTGGTCGCCGAACGGACCCTCCGTCCGCAGCTCCCCCGGCTCCACGTATCCTTCGAGAACGATCTCCGCATTCGACGGCACTTCCAGGTCCGACGTCTCGCACTTCACCATCTCCACCGGCTTGCCGCGCAGAAAGCCCGCGATCATCATCTCGTCCAGGTCCGGCGGCAGCGGCAGGACCGCTGAATACATCGTCGCCGGGTCGCTCCCGATCGCCACCGCCACGTCCATCCGCTTCGCGCCTTCTTTTATCCGCCGCCGGTAGTGTTCCGCGCCCTGCTTGTGCGTCTGCCAGTGCATGCCGGTCGTGTGATCGTCGAACACCTGCATCCTGTACATGCCGCAGTTGCGCTTCCCGGTGTCCGGGTTCTTCGTGAATACCAGCGGCAGCGTGATGAAACGCCCGCCGTCCTGCGGCCAGCACTTCAAAATCGGATACTCGGACAGCGAGAAGCCCTCGTGCCTTACCACCTCCTTCGACGGCCCGCCCGAGACGATCTTCGGAAAGAAGCTGCCCATCTCCGCCAGCTTCGGCAGCATCTTCAGCTTCCCCATCAGCCCCTCGGGCATCCGCATCTCGAGGTACTCCGAGATCCGCCCCGCCACCTCCTCTACCGATGACACCTCGAGCGCGATCTCCATCCGCCGTTGGCTGGCAAAGGCATTGATCAACAGCGGAACCCTGGAACCCGTTGGCCTCTCAAACAGCAGCGCCGGGCCGCCCTGCTTCACCGCCCGGTCGGCGAACTCGGTGATTTCGAGCACCGGATCGGCTTCCACCGCCACCCGCTTTAGCTCTCCCTCTTTCTCCAGCGCACGAATGAACTCCCGCAGATCCGTGTAAGCCATATGGGTGTGTTCCCTTTCTACTATGATTGATGGGTTATAGCCAACATCCAGGAGATTTCATGGTGAACCGTGTTGCCTTCGTTACCGGTGCGAGCCGTGGCATCGGCCGCTCCATCGCTCTCATGCTTTGCCGCAGCGGCTACGAGATCGTCGTCGCCTCTCCCGAGGTCGAGAACAATGAGGCGGTGGCCGCCGAGATCCGCGCGTGCAGCGGGCGCGCCCTTACCCTCAACTTCGACCTCACCTCGCTTGACTCGATCAAGTCGGGCGTAGCCGCCGCCCTCAAGGAATGTGGCCGAATCGACGTGCTCGTGAACAACGCAGGCATCACCAAGGACGGGCTCGCCGTCCGCATGAAGCCCGAGGACTGGAACCTCGTCATCCAGATCAACTTGACCGGCGCATTCTACACAACCCAGCAAGTCCTCCCAGGCATGATGAAAGAGCGCTGGGGACGCATCGTCAACGTCGCCTCCGTGGTCGGCCAGATGGGCAATGCAGGCCAGGCCAACTACGTCAGCTCCAAGGCTGGCATCATTGGTCTTACCAAGGCGCTCGCCCGCGAGGTCGCGAGCCGCAACATCACCGTAAACGCCGTCGCTCCCGGCTTCATCGAAACCGACATGACCGCCAGGCTGCCCCAGGAAGTGAAGGACCAGATGGCCTCCACCATCGCCCTGAAACGCTTCGGCACGCCCGACGATGTCGCCGCCGCCGTCCGCTTCCTGGCGAGCGAGGAAGCCGGCTACATTACCGGCAACGTCGTCAACGTCAACGGCGGCATGTACATGTAAGGAACCGCGAGCGCAAGCGAGCGGCCGGAGGTGCCTATGCCAACCATCCCAGCTACCCGTCGTGACTTCCTCCGAGGCGCCGCCCTCGGGACGATTGCCCTCGGCACTTCCGCCCAGTCGCCGACGCGCATCCTCATCGAGGAGGCTCCCGACACCGGCTTCCAGCGCCGCCTCGCCGAATGCGAGTTGCTCCGAGGCCTGTCCGGCCTTGGCCTGCGCTCCGAAATTCGGTTCGCTACTCCCGGCGAGCGCCCCACCGCCGGCGACATTCTCGTCACGCTCCGTGTCGAGCCTGCCCGCTCCAAGAACGCCGAGGCTTACTCCATCTCCGCCGCCCGCGGCGCCGTCTCCCTCACCGCTGCGAGCGATCAGGCCCTCCTTTACGCCGTCTTCGACTTCCTCGAGCGCCAGGGCGTCTTCTTTGGCATCGATGGCGAGAGCTATCCGCTCGATCCCGTCTCCGCGCTCGCCCTGCCTACGGAAAATCAGCCCTGGACCGCCGAGCCCCGCTTCGCCGTCCGCGGCCTCCTCCCCTGGCCCGACTTCCTGAACTGCATCACCGTCTACAACCAGGAGGATTTCCGCGCCTACTTCTCCTCCATGCTCCGCATGCGCTTCAACACCTTTGGCATGCACGTCTACACCGGGGCCGATCAGTGGGCCGAGTCGTACCTGTCGTTCGAGTTCGCCGGCGCCGGACACCTCGCCTTCCTCGATAACACCGCCTCCCACCGGTGGGGCTACCTCCCCCAGCGCACGTCCCGTTTTGGAATGGGCGCCGCCGACTTCTATGACAGTGAGGTCTTCGGCTCGGACTCCACCCGCCTCGCCCGCGACCCCTGGGAAACCGCCGACCGCGCCCGCAAACTTCTCCAGGACGGCTTCTCTTTCGCGAATAGTCTCGGCATCCACACCGGCATCGGCTTCGAGCCTTACCAGATCCCCGACGAGATCTGGCGTGCCCTCCCGCCGGAGGTCAAGCCACAGGAGCTGCCCGGCAGGAATTCAGAGGGCCCACGATTTGACATCGAATCGGTCACCGCGCGCAAGCTCCTGGAAACGCGCCTCGGCCAGTTGCTCGAAGCCTATCCCGACGTCGAACACGTCTGGCTCTGGGAAGACGAGCACATGAACTGGGAGAGCCGGCGTACCGGCCAGCCCTTCTCCGTCACCCCGTTCCTCCAGGCACATGATTTTCTCCGCCGCCACGCGCCGAAGAAGCGCCTGGTTGTCGGCGGATGGGGTGGCGTCGCCCGTCACTTCGACGACTTCCACAAGCGCTTGCCCATGGACGTCATCTTCACCTGCCTCAGCGACTCTCTCGGCTGGGACCCCGTTCACGAAGTCTTCGGTCGCCTCGAAGGCCGTGAGCGCTGGCCCATTCCGTGGCTTGAGGACGACCCGGCCATGTGGCTTCCGCAGTTCCACGTCCACCGCTTCGAGATGGACCTGAACCGTGCCGCTCAGTTCGGCTGCCAGGGCATGATCGGTATCCATTGGCGTCACCGCATCGTCGATCCGACCGCCGCCTTCCAGGCTCGCTTTAGTTGGGACCCGAAGCTCGCGCCCGCAGCCTATTACCGCGCGTACGCCCGCACCCAGGCCGCCGGCAGCCGCGTGGATCGGCTAGCGGACGTGCTCACCGACGCCGACAAGAACCGCAAGCTGCTCTCCACGTTCACCGGCGAGTTCAAGGACGGCCATGCCGTCACCCGGGAATTCTCCGGCGACTACGGCGAAGCGTTCGCCTTCTGGAACGATTACGAGCCCGACCTCGCGGTCGCCGCCTCGCAGAAGGAAGTTGCCTCCGCCTTGCGGCAGTTGGCGGGCGCCGCGGCATCCGACACCGAAAAAGAGCGGCTCGAGTATCTTACCCGCCACGTCGAGTTCCTTGTTCCCTACGCCGAAGCCTGGACCCTCGCTCACCGCCTCCACGGCGTGCTGAAGCAAGCCGGCGAGAGCAAGACGGCCGGCCGTGTGGACGAAGCCCGCTCCAAAGTACGGAATGAGGGAGTCCCTCTCTGGATGAAGCTGGCGCCCGAGGTCCGCGCCGCCATGCTTCACTTCCAGCGCATCGTGGCCAACCGCAACGACCTCGGCACGCTCGCCTCCATGCAGAACAAGTTCGTTCGCCTGGCGCTCTACCGCCTGCCGCTCTCGATCCAGGATTACCTTGGAGAGATGCCGCCGGAGATCGAATCGCTTCGGGAGCAGATGCTTCGGCCGGACTCCGAAGCTCCTGCGCGCCTCTTCCTGCCCACGCGCCCGACGCTCCTCCGCCCTGGCGAGTCTCTGCGCATCGTGATCCTCGCCCCCGGCGGCCCGCCACCCGAGAGCGTCGCGCTCTACACGCGCGTCCGCGGAGCCCGGGAGTGGTTACCCGTTCCGGCGAAGCTCCTTGGCCGGCGCACCTGGGAAGCTACGCTCGGCCCCTTCCGTGCGTCAGGATCACTGATCGACTACTACGCCCGCGCCGGCCGCCTCACCACCCCCTTCGACGCCCCCCGCCTCTTTTACACCGCCACCCTCCCCTAACCCGGGACAGTACACTCATTTCCTAATTTCGATGCTCCGCCGCGGCGTCAGCCTCTACTTCACCGCCGCTTGGAGTTCCCTCGCCAGGTCTCCTCGCCGCCCCACCGCCACCGCCTCCAGCCTTAGCCACTCCGCCATCGTCCTGAGTTCCGACGCCAGCGCCCGCGCGACCTCGCCCCGATTCACGCCCCGTTCCGCATACGCAGCCGGCACGACCAGCCTGCGACCCGAACGATCCGCCTTCACGTCCACCCGCGCCACCAGCCCGTCGCCCAGCAGGAACGGCAGCACGTAATACCCCCACCGACGCTTCTCTTCCGGCACAAAGATCTCGACCCGATACTGAAACCCGAACAGCCGCTCCGCGCGCGGGCGATGCCACACCACCGGATCGAACGGCGCAACCAGCGCCGCTGCATCGACCTGCCCCGGCGCACGCGCACCCGCATCCAGATACGCCGTTTCCGGCCATCCCTCCACCCGCACCTCGCACAATTCGCCCGTCTCCACCAGTTCCTCGATCCGCGGCCTCACCTCCCGTATCGGCATGCGATAGTAATCCGCCAGGTCCGCCGCCGTCCCGACCCCGCACGACCGCGCCGCCATCCGCAACAGTTCCCGCTGCGCCTCCTCGCGCGATACACGCCGGTCAAGGTGTTCGACCGGCACAACTCGCTCCGCCATGTCGAACACCCGCGCGAAGTTCGGTCGTCTTCCCGCCACCGCCAGTACCCCGCGCCCGAACAACGCTTCGAGCACCGCCCGCGGAACCGTCCCGATCCACGTACCCTCCAGACGCCGGGAAACGCCCTCGCGCTCCGGCAGATCATCCGCGCTCAGCGGCCCACGCTCTCGCACCTCGCCTAGCACCCACTCCACGTAATCAGGATTCCGCTCCAGGAACGTTTCGAAGCCCCACGGCCGCACGCGATGGTTCTCCATCCGGTGACGCAGCAGTGGCCAGCTTTCCACCGGCACGATCGACGCTTCATGCGCCCACTGCTCCGTGAACCCACGGCGCCCGTATACCACTCCATCCAGAAGTTTTCGGTCATATGGCCCCAGGCGCGAAAACGGCGCCAGATAGTGCGCCGGAGTGAGTACATTGACGTAGTCGATCTGCACCAGCCCGAGTTGCCGGATCGTCCGCGCAATATCGCGCGCCCCTACCCGCCCGTGTGGCGGCCGTGAACGGTCGAATCCCTGCGCCACTAACGCGATCCGCCGCGCCTCGCTCAAGGAAAGTTCTTCCCCATCCATCAGCCCCTCATACTAGCCCATTGACCCTGCAACCCTCCCGGCGCACAATTTCAATAGGACGGAACATCAAGCGAAAAGGGGGGCTGACTCCTTGTTCACGGTGACGTTCTCCCACCCAAAACTTCGGGAGCAGGCTTTCAGTGGGGACCTGTACGGCACGGCGCTCGCCTACGTTCGTGGTGACGTCGACGTAGCCGGCGATGTCGTCGCGGCCGTTCGCTTCTTCGAAAACCAGGCTCGTCGCGGCTGGCGGCAGGCTCGCCACAACCTGCTCGGCCGAATGGGCCGCTGGCGCCTCGAGCCATGGTGGCAGAGCCGCCGCCGTGCAGCCGAGAATATCCGCCACCACTACGACCGCTCGAACGACTTCTACCTCCAGTTTCTCGACCGTGGCATGACGTATTCGTGCGCCTATTTCAAAAACCCGGAATGGGACATCAGCCGCGCTCAAGAGGCGAAACTCGACCTCATCCTCCGGAAGCTGGACCTCCGGCCGGGTGAACGGTTCCTCGACATAGGCTGCGGCTGGGGGTCTCTGGTTGAGGAGGCCGCGCGCCGGGGCGCCGCGGCAACCGGCTGCACTCTCAGCCCCGCCCAGCATGAATTCGCCCTCGAAAGGCTCCGGACGGGTTCCGCCGGCCCCACCGTCCTCCGCACCGACTACCGCGACCTCTCCGGCCAGTGGGACAAGATCGCTTCCATCGGAATGTTCGAGCACGTCGGCCGCCGGCGTCTCCCCGCATATTTCCGCAAAGTGTACGATCTGCTCTCCCCCACTGGCCTTTTCCTGAACCACGGCATCGTTCGCCCGCAAACCGCCCGGGAGGGTGTTGAGTCCCTCTTCCTCCGCCGAAAAGTCTTCCCAGGATCGGAGCTCCCCCACCTCGGAGAGCTAATCCGCGCCTCCGAGGAAGCCGGCTTCGAAGTCCTCGACGTCGAAAACCTGCGTCCTCATTACGCCCTCACTTGCCGCGCTTGGGTCGAACGGCTGTTGCGGAACGAGGAAGCGTGCGTGCGCTTCGCGGGCCGCGAGACGCACCGTACCTGGGTGCTCTACCTCGCCGCCTGCGCGCACCAGTTCGAGACCGGCTGCATGGACATCTACCAGACGCTGCTCGCCCGCCGCTCGAGCCCCCACGGCCGCCGCCTCACCCGCGAGTATATGTATAACGGCGTGAGCGCAAGGGCGGAAGTTTCAGGTAGTGAGGGGGCGCCGCGCTGTGCAGATGTAACCCAGGGTGAACCGGTTATCCCGATCCAGGAAGTCAAGAAGCGGCAGCGCCAGGGCTAGTGGAGCCAATAAGAGCGCGGCGAGAGGAAAGACGATCACTGGAATAAACTCGAGTCCATCGAAAAGCCGCCGTGACAGCAATCGGAAGAGTCCACCCACTGGTTTGATGATAATCTCTGTAAATCCAGCACTCTCTAGCAGGTACTCTACTCCGAACCGAGTGAAACGATAGTAGTCGTGCGGCGCCTGGTTGATCTCCGATTCCTGCTGGACGACCAGCAGGAGTCCTCCGCCGGGCTTGAGAGTCCGGACGAGCTCTCGCAGAACCAGCCCCGGTTCACAAACATGTTCCAGTGTCAGCAAATTGACGCACGCGTCAAAGCGTTTCTCGGGAAACGGCAGAGTCGCCGGGTCGCCAATCACGTGAGGACGGCGCTGGCTGCGCCCGTTACGAGCGGTTGAGAGTTCTAGGCTGCAATAGCGATGTCTCTTGAAATGACTGGTATTGCCGATTTCGCCTGAGCTCACGCCGAGCACCCGCGAGTCGGCAGCGGTGCTTTCGGTGAACTCCGCCACGGTTCTCTCAACCACTTCTTCAAAATGAAGGAGCGACTGACCGATCATCTCAGCCATTCGCAGGATCGGGCCCTTCTGCGCAGAGCGTGCGCGTTTGGACGCTTTAAGAGTCGTATGCATGGCTCGTCCCTTCCCCTCGTCGTGCCTCTGCGCCGGCAGCTATTCGATGAGCGCGATAACGGTCCGTACGAGTGGAAGGTTGAGGGGTCGTAGGTGCACGTTCGAGTTGGCATGGACCTTCAGAGCGCCCGTGATCAGTTGCAGCGGCGCGTCGTAGCCGCCTCCGCCTAGCATCGAGGTCCACGATCCGCGAGGCTGATAGGATACGCCCCAAAAATGAAGGTTCGGTGACGCCTGAAACACCAGTTCGGTCGATGCCGAGCTCCACAACGCCGTGTTCGGGCATTCCGGTTGCCCGCAACTGGTGTCGATGTATCCTCTCCCTGTGTACTTGATGATTGAGTTCGCTTGATCCTGCCACAGAACGACCGGAGCGTAGAGCTTCATCTCGCTAGGCAATGCTTCGTGCTCCCTGTTCAAGCCGTGCAGGTTGATAGATACTGACGAGCTGTTGCCGGATTGGAAGCCCGACATTCCGTGCCTCAGGTCTGAAGCAATGGTCTGGACAAGTGGCGGTATTTCGAGCGTCGCGGTCCCATCCGGCCCGCCGTGGTAGTTCGGATCGGTAAAGACGAAGATCTCGCCGGCATTCGCTGGCGTATCGTACCCGGTCGTCTTGTCTTTCAGAGTCATGTTGACGCTGATATCAAACAGCGGGGCCGGCTTGTTGGCTTGCGGCTTTGCCCCAACGAAGAAGTAACTTCCCGGACCGAAGGTGATGGTTGTGCCGGCGGACTGGTTCGTTACCCCGCCGAAGAAGGCGTACCGTCCGAAGCCGGTACCACCGTCGCCAAACTCGAGGTTTCCTTGCAGGCGAATGGGGTCGCCCGTGGCGTACGGTTGCCCCTGTGCGTTAATCGCCATCGCATAATAGTTTCCCGGTTGCACAACCAGAGGGTTGTTGGGATCGGCGCTTCCGGAAAGCGTTCCCCCAAGCACGGGACGGTCCGCTAGGCCCCTTGGAGGTGGTGGTTGGCCTTTTCCGCGCACCGGGTCCGTGAAATAGCGCGTGTCGGGTTTTCCGCTGTCGGGCTGTGCGGTCCAAGTCGCGCCCCCGGACAACGTGTAACTTCCGGACTCTCGAATGTAGGTGAAAGGGGCTATAACCGCGCCGCCCCCGGTGTTCTCGCCGGCAAACCTGGCGTCTACGTCAGCCCCGTGCTTGGTAGAGGCCATCATGATTCCGCCTTCCGCTTGCAGGGCGTGCAGGCCTTGGTTGTCGTTCGCTTGAATCAACGCATTCACTCCGCAAACTGAGGAGTTCGCATTTCCCATAGGCAGGCAGTCGTTCTCCCGGTTCAGCAAAATCAGGGAGCCCGGAACAATGGAGTCGACCACACCGGCCGTGGCTCGAACCGATGACGTTCCGACGAGGTTCCCCATCATCGCGGAGAACAACTGCGGGATCCGCTCGGCCGCCGTCGCCCTGACCCAGTAGTTGACCTTTACCCCGGACACGTCAGGAACAGCCGGACCCACACCCGACGTCATCACCACCTGCTGCCGTCCATCCCTGCCGCCGGTACGGAACCCGTTCTCTGAGGCGTAGAGACAAGCTACCTCGATGTCACTTGAGGGTGGAGTCCCAATCGATGCTGGACAGGGAGTGGCCTCCTGACAGGTCATGCCGGCGCCGCACGTCCATGGGCCCTCCTCTCCTACCCCTTCGAGGACGCTCGTGGCTGCGGCGAGAACGGACGCATCCACGGCCGCCTGGGCCGATTTCTTTACAAAATACATCCAGCCCAAATCAAGTGCCAGACCCAAAACTCCGGACATGGTTAGAAGCGACAGAGCGACCATCGGCAACACTTGGCCCTTTGGCCTTCTACTGTACCTTTTTGAAACCATATTTCACCTCACTACTAATCGCCACGGACCCAAAGTGGTCAGTAAATCGGGAGTCCCTTCCCGGCTCCGATGGTCTTCCCAAACAGAAGGACGCTGTAAGCCCCAGGGATGGAGACCGAGGCCCCGGTGCTCTCGTTTCTTAAACCGATCTCGTCATAGATCACGTCATGGAGAACCAGGAACTGTCCGACAGGACACGCTTCCGTTGGGCCAGGCGGCGACAAGGAGATTTCCCCTGACACGGTGCCGGCTTTAGACGACGTGAAAGCGTCAGTGGACCAAACGGCTGAATTCACCGCCGATCTCGGTGTGCCGGTGGGGTGTCTGGTCCCACCCTCGACGCACCAATAGGTTGCCGTGGCAGTGGCCGTGACTAGGTACGAGTACTGGAGCCCCGGAGACAGTCCCGTCTCCCGCCAGGAAACCTGCAGTTTGCCGCCTGAGTCCGCACTCGCCTTTGCTTGTGTGAATTCTGCAGCGACTGCCAGTCCGGACATGGCGAGAAGCGACAAAGTGACCAGCGGGAAAACCTGGCCTCGCCGCCTTTGGAAGGACCTGCCTGAAAACATATATCACCTCATTACCAAGAAGATATTAGTACTATACGTACTAAAACTATCATATCCGATATAATACGTCGTTTCGGAAGAATGTCAAGAGGTTTTCTTCCCCCAATTGAGTTTTTTTCGTGTTTCACTCAGGATTTTTGTCGGACTATAATTGAACTGCCAACTCCGGCGACACGGTGCTGCTCATGGATGATGCTACCCGCCGCCACTTCCTCGAAGCCACGCTGCTCTCTGCGGGGGCCCTCGACTCATGTAGCCCCAGCGCATCCGTGAGCGCTCCCCGGACGATGGAGCGCAGGGACTTTGAGCCCGCCTATCTCCGCCTCGAACGGACCGGTGATCTCGCCAGGCGTGCCCGGGAGCTTTATTCCATCTATCGCGCTTGCCGCCTTTGTCCGCGCGCGTGCGGCGTCAACCGGCTGAAAGGCGAGAAAGGTGTCTGCTCCTCCACCTCCCGCGCCAAGGTTTACTCCGCCCACTCCCACTTCGGTGAAGAACGCCCGTTGGTCGGGCGCGGCGGCTCCGGTACAATCTTCTTCAGCAACTGCAATCTCCTTTGCGTTTTTTGCCAGAACTGGAAGATCAACCACCGCGGCGAAGGCTCCTACGTGAGCGACGACCAGATCGGTCGCCTCATGATCGACCTCCAGGATATCGGCTGCCACAACATAAACCTCGTCACCCCCACCCACATCGTCCCGAATATCGTCCAAGGACTGCGCTCCGCCGTCGCCAGGGGTCTGCGCATCCCTATCGTCTACAACTGCGGCGGCTACGAGCCGGTCGAAATCCTCAAGTTGCTCGACGGCATTGTGGACATCTACCTGCCCGACTACAAATACACCGACGGCAGGATGTCGGAGAAGTATTCGTCGGGTGCGCGCGACTACCCCGAGGTGGCCGCCGCCGCTATCGAGGAGATGCACCGCCAGGTCGAAGAGCTCGTCGTGGATGAGAACGGCGTCGCCCTTCGCGGGCTGATCATTCGCCATCTCGTGCTGCCACAGAACATCGCGGGCACGGACAAGTTCGTCCGATTCGTCGCGAACGAGTTGACGCCCTCAACATACGTGAACATCATGGCGCAGTACCGGCCGGAGCACCTGGCGCACAAGTATCCCGAGCTGTCGCGCCGCCTCACCCGCGCCGAGTACCAGCAAGCGGTCAACTGGGCCCGCGCCGCCGGCCTCACACACATAACGGGGGCCTGACTCCAATCTCGCTGCCTTTGCGAAACTTGACAACGATTCCCGCCTACGCTATCGTATTTCGATATCGAAGTTCGATGACAGAAACTCAAGTTAAAGTGACCCGCGATCTCTGCATGGGGCTGATCCGGCTTCATGTTCTCCACCATGCAGCCGAAGAGCCCATATTCGGTCTCGGCATCATGGAAGAGCTGGCTCGTCATGGCTACCGCTTGAGCGCCGGCACTCTGTACCCCATCCTCCACGGCCTCGAACGGCGAGGCTACCTGCGCTCGCGCGTCGAACGCCGCGGACGCGTGAACCGGAGGGTTTACCGCGCGACGCCCCTTGGGCGGCGGGCGCTCTCCATGGCGAAAAGGAAAGTGCAGGAGCTCTTCGGCGAGTTGTTTGAGGAGACGACCCATGACCTGCTGTCTTGATCAAAACCGTCAGCAAAACCGGGGACTGGCTCCAATTTCGCCCTGTTTGCGAAATTGGTGGCTGCCCCCGCGTTTTGCATGGCACCCGGTTCTACCCCTCACCTTCTACCTGACGCTTCTCCTTGCCCTCGGCGGCTCTCTGGCCTGTGCCGAGCAGCCGCTCACCATCGGGCAGGTCGTGGCTACTGCCGGCGAGCAGTATCCGTCCATCCGTGTCTCCGAGGAGCGGATCAGCTCCGCCGCTGCTGCGGTAAGCCTGGCGCGGACCTCGTACCTGCCCCGCCTCGATTTTCTCGCCCAGGCGAATCGCGCGACACGCAACAATGTCTTCGGGATGTTACTTCCTCAATCCATCATTCCGTCGATCTCGGGACCGCCCTCAATGACCAACAGCCTCACGAGCGTTTGGGGGAGCACCGTAGGTCTGCTGGCGACCTGGGAGCCGATTGACTTCGGCGTGCGCGCCGCGAAGGTTCGTACCGCCGATGCCGGTCGCCTCCGCGCCGAGGCCGCACGTGGCCGGACCCGTTTCGAGGTAAGCGCGCTGGCTGCCGACGCATTTCTCACCGTCCTCGCGGCTCAGCAGACGCTCGTCTCCGCACAAGCCGGAGTCGAAAGGTCCGGAACCGTGGTGAAGGTCGTAAAGTCCCTGGTGGACTCGGAACTGCGTCCCGGTGCGGACCTGAGCCGCGCTCAAGCGGAATTGGCTCTAGCGGAGACACAGGTCATCCAATCGCGCAGCGCGATCCGGGTGGCGAAAGCGTCCTTGGCTCAATTCACAGGCGGAGACCCCGGCGCCATGACGCTCATTGCCGGAAAATTGCTAGACCTGCCTGCCTCGAAGCCTCTACCCGGCGAAAGCGCCGCACAGCACCCCGCTGCGGCCGAACAGGCGGCCGCCTCCGCGGAAGCAGCCGCGAAACTCAGAGAGTTGGATCGATCCTACTACCCGAAATTCCTGCTCCAGGGTGCGAGTTACGCCCGCGGCACCGGCGCCATTCCGGACGGAACCGCCCTGGGCGGGGTGAACGGACTGGGCCCGAACATTCACAATTGGGGAGTCGGCTTCACCGCTACATTCCCGATCCTGGACCTGCCTGCGATCCGGTCCAGGCGGCAGGAGGAGCAGCATTTGCTCCGCGCCGAGCAGGCCCGCGAGGAGCAGGTGAGACGGGAGCTCGACGCCGGCCTTCAGCGGTCGAACGCCGCACTGGAGGGAGCCTGGGAGGTCGCCGCCAAGACACCGGAACAGGTAGCTGCCGCCCATGCGACGTTGGAGCAGGCGTCGGCCCGCTACCGCGCCGGCCTCGGAACCATCGTGGACGTCGCGGAGGCGCAGCGCCTGTTGACGCAGGCCGAAACCGACGACTCTCTCGCGCGCCTGCAAGTCTGGCGGGCGATGCTTGCTGGGGCAGTGGCCCAGGGTGATCTCGGGCCGTTCCTGCAAACGGCCGCCCAATAAACGGAGGGACCTATGTGGTTGGTGAACACCGCTCTTCGGCGTCCCATCACCGTGCTCGTTGCGATCCTCGCTGTCGTCCTGTCTTCCTGGCTGGCCGTCAGGCGAATGCGTGCGGACATCTTCCCCAGCCTCGGAGCACCGACCATTTACGTTGCGCAACCTTACGGCGGCATGGATCCCTCGCAGATGGAGGGCTTCCTCACGTATTACTACGAGTACCACTTCCTCTATATCACCGGAATCGAGCACGTGGAATCGAAGAGCATCCAGGGCGTCGCCTTGATGAAACTCCAGTTCCACCCCGACACCAATATGAACCAGGCGCTGTCGGAAACCGTAGCCCAGGTGAACCGGGCGCGCGCCTTCATGCCGCCGGGCGCGGTCCCTCCGTTCATTGTGCGTTTCGACGCCGGCAGCGTTCCCGTCGGACAACTCGTCTTCTCTAGCCCCATCCGCAGTCCCGGCGAGATGCAGGACATCGCCATCAACCGCGTCAGACCGCTCTTTGCGACCTTGCCTGGCGTGTCCGCGCCGCCGCCCTTCGGCGGCAATCAGCGTACTATCGTCGTACGCCTCGACCCCGACCGGCTCCGGGGCTACGGCGTTTCGCCGGAAGAAGCGATCCAGGCCGTGAGCAAAGCCAGCACCGTGCTGCCCTCCGGAAGTGTCCGCATCGGGGATCAGACGATCATCGCATCGACTAACGTCGTCATCGGCGGCGACCTGAACGAGTTGACGGGCGCCCCGGTGCGCACGGGCAACGGCCCGGCGGTCTATATCCGCGACATCGGCGTGGTGGAGAACGGCGCCGACATCATCACCGGTTACGCGCACGTCAACGGGCGGCGCACGGTCTACATCCCGGTCACCAAACGCTCCGACGCCTCCACGCTTGCCGTGATCCGGGAGGTGAAAGAGGCCCTTCCGGCAATGAAGAACGCGGTGCCGGAAGATGTGGACGTCCGGCTCGAGTTCGACCAGTCGGGCTATGTGGCCCGCGCTCTTCGCGGACTGGTCAACGAAGGGCTGCTCGGTGCGCTTCTCACCGGCTTGATGGTGCTCGTCTTTCTTCGCGACTGGCGTAGCGCTCTCATCGTCGTCGCAACGATTCCCGCGGCGCTCCTTGCCGCGGTCGTGTGGCTGTGGGCGGCGGGCCAGACCATCAACATTATGACCTTGGCCGGTCTGGCTCTCGCCGTCGGCGTGCTGGTTGACGAAGCGACGGTAGAAATCGAAAACATTCACACGCATATGGCTACCGGAGCATCGCGTGCTTGGGCGGTTCTCGACGCCTGCCGGAAGACCGCCCTGCCCCGGCTGCTCTCGATGCTGTGCATCCTTTCGGTTTTCGTTCCGTCGTTCTTCATGGCAGGCGTGGGCCGGCAGTTGTTCATCCCGCTCTCGCTCGCTGTCGCGTTTGCGATGGTTTCGTCGTACTTCCTGTCCAGCACCCTCGTGCCGATCTTGTCGACCTGGCTCATGCGAAGGAGCCAGGGGAGCGATGAAGACCGGGGCTTCTTCGGCGCGCTGCGCGCCCTCTACGCCCGCTACCTCGGATTCGTGATTCGATTCCGTTGGCCGCTGGTGGCGGCATACTCGCTGAGCGTTGCCCTTCTGATCTGGTTGATGTTCCCGCGGCTCGGAACGGAGATCTTTCCTGTCGTCGACACCGGCCAGTTCCAGTTGAGGCTGCGCGCGCCCACTGGGACGCGAATCGAGCGCACCGAGATCATGACCCTGAAGGCGCTCGATCTCATCACGCGCGAAGTTGGACCAGACAACGTCCGCATCTCGACAAGCTTCATCGGGGTTCAGCCGGCAAGCTACCCCATCAACACGATTTATCTGTGGACGAGCGGTCCGCACGAGTCCGTGCTTCTCGTCGCGCTGAAGCCTGCCGCCAAGCTACGCGGTGACGCGCTGAGAGAACGTCTTCGCGCGAGGTTCGCTCAGGAACTGCCGAACGTGAAAGTGTCGTTCGAGGCAGGCGACATCGTCAGTCAGGTGATGAGCTTCGGATCGCCTACCGCGGTTGAGGTGGCGGTTCAGGGGCCAAGCCTACCCGCCAACCGGGCGTACGCCGAAAAGGTCTACGCGGAGCTCGCGAAGCTCCGTTCCCTGCGCGATGTGCAGTACTCCCAGGCTCTGGACTACCCGACTCTGCAGGTGAACGTGAATCGCGACCGTGCGGGTCAATACGGCCTCACCGCGGCCAGCGTCGCGAAGTCGTTGGTCGCGGCCACCTCATCGAGCCGCTTCATCGAGCCGAACTACTGGCGTGACCCGAACAGTGGAAACGCCTTCCAGATTCAAGTCGAGATCCCCCAGCACCGCATGGCCTCTCTCGACGATGTCCGGTCCATTCCCCTGGCCAGGAACGGAGGAACCCCTGTCGAGTTGGCGGACGTCGCGGAGCTGAAGATGGCGAACTCGATGGGGCTGGTCGAGCGATACAACATGCAGCGCGTCGTCAGCATCACCGCCAACATCCACGGCAGGACGCTTGGCGAAATCGCGGGAGAGCTGCGGCAGGCGCTGAAACGGGTCGGCAACCCGCCGAGGGGTATTGCCGTCGGAGTCAGGGGGCAGATCCCACCCCTCGAGGAGACTCTCGGCGGCCTTCGCATCGGCCTGCTGCTCTCGATCGGAGTCATCTTTCTGTTGCTGGCCGCCAACTTCCAGTCGTTCCGCCTCGCCCTCGCGGTGATCGCCGTGATTCCGGCGGTTCTGTGCGGCGTGCTGCTTATTCTGCTGGTCACGGGGACCACGTTGAACGTTCAGTCGTTCATGGGCGCCATTATGGCCATCGGTATCTCTGTGGCGAACTCGATTTTGTTGCTCAGCTTCGCGGAAATGAGTCGGGCGGACGGAGCCGAGCCCGGCAGGGCGGCGGTCGAGGCCGGCCGCGGCCGGCTCCGCGCCATCCTGATGACGGCGACCGCTATGATCGCCGGCATGATTCCCATCGCCCTCGGGCTGGGCGAAGGTTCGGAGCAGACGGCGCCGCTCGGACGGGCCGTGATCGGCGGCCTGGCCGCGGCGACCTTCGCGACTCTTACGATTCTTCCCGCCTTCTATGCGGTCCTTCAGCGGCGCGCAACGGCCCATTCGGCGTCGCTTCATCCCATGGATCCCAGGAGCAGATTCTATGAAGTCCGTTAGTGTGCTTGTTTTCGCGCTTGCATCGCTCTGCTTCGGCCAGCCGGCGGACCTCGTCGCGGTGGCCTCACGCCCGTTGGAGCGAACGGTCAAACTGCCCGGCGAGTTCGCCCCTTACGAACAGGTCGACTTGCATGCCAAGGTCTCCGGCTACGTAGACAAGGTCCTCGTGGACCGGGGAAGTGTGGTGAAAGAAGGCGACCTCCTCGTGACCATGAGCGCGCCCGAGGTGAAAGCGCAGGTCGCGGAGGCGGACGCCAAAGTAAAAGCTATCGAAGCGCAGATGGCGGAAGCGCGCGCCAGAATTCTCGCCGCGCAAAGCACGTACGACCGGTTGAAGCAGGCCTCTTCCACGCCTGGCGCCATCGCTGGAAACGAGCTTGTTATCGCCAGGGAGACGGTCGAGGCGGCCAAGGCCGCTCTCATGGCCCAGGAGGGTGCCCGGGACGCCGCGCGAGCTTCGGCGGACACCCTGCGTGAGCTGCAAAAGTACCTCGATATCCGCGCGCCGTTCTCCGGCGTCATCACGGAAAGGCTTGTGCATCCGGGCGCCCTCGCAGCCGCGGGAACCGGCGCCGCCGCTCCACTGCTCCGGCTGGAAAGGCTCTCCTCGTTGAGGCTAACCGTCGCGGTTCCCGAGTCTGCGGTCGGCGGTTCGCTGCCCCGGGGACAAGTGGAGTTCCAGGTACCGGCTTTCCCCGGCCGTTCGTTCCGTGGAACAATTGCGCGCGCCGCTCGTACCCTCGACCCGAACACCCGCACCATGCCCGTGGAGATCGATGTCCAGAACTCAAACGGACTGCTCGCGCCCGGTATGTATCCCGAAGTGTTATGGCCGGCCCGGGGCCTCGGCGCGTCGCTGCTCGTCCCTCCCGCGAGCATCGTCACCACGACCGAGCGCACCTTCGTCATCCGCTCCACTCAGGGGAAAGCCGAGTGGGTAACCATCCGACGCGGCGCTGCCGCCGGCGACCTCGTCGAGGTCTACGGTCCGCTAAAGCCTGGCGACCGGATTCTGAAGCGCGCCACCGACGAAATCCGCGAAGGCACGAAGCTCCCCTAGAGCCCCTACTGCCCCACCGGCGGCTTCACCGGCGACGGGCGCCGCCCTTCGCGATCCGCCTTCCGAAGCAGCGCATCCTTGATACGCTTGTCCACAGTGTCGGCCTCGCGAAGGCGATTCCCCGCGCGAAGGACCTTCGCGTAAATGCGAAGCAGCGGGTCGAGCATTTCGTCCGGCGCCTTCGCCAGATCGCCGATCCCGATGGCCCTATGGTACAAGTCCTCGGCTTCCCCGAGTTTCGCCTCCATCAACAATACCCGCCCGACTTGGTTCAGACTGGCGATGTGCGCGGTAGTCCTGATAGTGAGAGCGGCGGACGCCGCCTTTTCTGCTTCTTCGTAGCGCTGTTGGAACGCATAGAACTCCGCCATTTTGTCCAGCGTGAGCGCAACCATCGGGTGTTCGAGCCCGGCGCTTGACTCCCAGAGGGCGAGCAGGCGCTTGTAGACCGGCTCGGCCTCGGAAAATTTCTTTTGCCCGAAGTAGACGTACGCCAGTGAGTCCAGGGTCGACAGCAGTTCTGAGGAATCGGGTCCCAAGGCCGCTTCACGCACCCGTAGTGCGCGGAGGTACAGCGGTTCGGCTTTCTCGTAATCGGCGTTGGTCTGGTGGATGCCCCCGAGTGCATCGAGCACCGGCAGAAGTTGCGGGCTGTCTGGGGCAACCGCGGCTTCCCATGCGGTCAGCGCCTGTTTCAGCGTCTCCTCAGCGAACTTCGCGTCGCCCAGCGCCACTTGAAGAATCGCCACACCGGTGATGTCTCTCGCGAGGTCCTCCGCTTTGCCGTCCGTGCGGCTTTGTCGGATCCGCACCGCACTCTGCAACGTGGTGAGCGCTTCTTGGCGTCTGCCGTTCGAGCGTTGAACCGCCGCAAGTTCGGACAACAACGCAGCAACCTCGAGGCTCGCATCGCCGTGCAACCGCACGGCTACCACAACCGCCCGCGAGAGGTACTGTTCTGCGTCCGCGCCGTGCCCCTGCAAGCGCGAGCCGGTCGCGCAACCACGGATCGCGGCGAGCACTCCCGCATCCTCCCCCGGCGCCGTCTCCAACTGCGCCAGCGCCGATCGGAACCTTGCCGTCCCCTCGGCATAGTCGCGCGCGGCGATCGCTTTGTTTCCCTTCTCGATCTCTGCCTTCCAATCGACCCCGGGCACTTCAACGGGCGCCTGCAAGGTCAGTAGGGCGAGTATCACCATCACGGTTGGCGCCATGTCTGATCTCCTTCTGTGCGTCTGGCAGGTGCAGTTACCGGGAGCGCAAGCTCAGCGCTCCTTCTTCAGCACCCTCTTCAGACCGTGCTGCTAGTTTTCTAGCACCTTACTAGACACCAGAGCCGCACAAAGAGTTCCCGCTGGATGCGAGAGTAAGCACGCATTCCGGCGTCGGAAAGGAAACCAATTCCGATCCGGCGGTGTCAAATCGGCATGCGGCGCGCACGCTGATTGCCGCGGAGGTTGCGATGCGCAAGGATCTTCTCTACGCCGTCCGTAACATGGCCCGGAATCCTGGAGTTTCCGTGGTTGCCGTGTTGACGCTGGTGCTCGGTATTGGAGCGAACACTGCCATGTTCAGCGTCATTCATGCCGTTCTCCTTCGGCCCCTCCCCCTCCGCGAGCCCGAGCGTCTGGTGACCATCTCGGCCGGGATCCCGAGCATGAATATCAGGAATGCGTCTGTGGAATACAACACCTTCACCGAGTGGTGGCGTGCGCGTACACGCTCGTTTGAAGCGATGTCGGCTTACACGCCGGAGACGGCAAACCTCACTTCAGGCGATCAGCCGCAACGCGTCCGGATGCTGCGCGTGAGCGCCAATCACTTTTCCGTCGTCGGGACGAGGCCGGCGGCTGGCCGTGACTTTCTGGACGAGGAAGACCGGCCAGGCGCTCCGCGCGTTTCCATTATCAGCCACGGGCTGTGGGAGCGCCGCTTCGGCGGGGACCGCGCCCTCCTCGGTCGCGCGATCGTGCTGGACGGCAAAAACTACACCGTGGTCGGGATCCTGCCGTCCGGCTTCGACCTCAACCCGGAGGACGTGTTTACTCCGATTGCGCATAGCGGGGCGCGAGTGCCCGACATGCCGACGGTCGGCGCCTACGCGCGCCTGAAGCGCGGCGTCGCGGTCGAGACCGCTCAGGCTGAGATCGACGGTCTGTGCCGCGGCTGGGTCGCGCAATATCGCTATCCCAAAGACTGGGGCGCTCGTGTGTGGCCGATCCGCGAATTCATGGTGCGCGACGTGCGGGCGAGCGTCCTGGTGCTTGCGGTCGCGGTTGCCCTGGTCCTGCTGATCGCGTGCGCGAATGTCTCCAACCTGCTGCTCGCGCGCGCCGGCGACCGGCAACGCGAGATCGCGATCCGCACAGCGCTCGGCGCCGGCCGCAAGCGCATTGTCCGGCAACTGTTGACAGAGAGCGCGCTGCTCGGAACGGTCGCCGCCGGTCTCGGGCTGGCGCTCGCCTGGGCCGCGGTCCGCGCGCTGGCCGCGGTCGAGCTGCCCTTTCCGTTCCTGCGCAAAGTCTCCATCGATGCGCCCGTACTCTTGTTTACCACCGCCGCGATGCTGCTAACGACCATTCTGTTCGGCTTGGCGCCGGCAGTTGCCGGCGCGCAAACCGGCCTGGTCGAAAATCTGAAGGAGGGGGGCCGTGGGGCCGGCGAAAGCATCCGCCGAAGCCGCTTTCGCTCGGCGCTGGTGGTGGCCGAGGTTGCGCTCGCGCTCCTGCTGGTCATCGGCGCGACGTTAACCGTCCGCAGCTTGGCCCGGCTGATGGCGGTCGATCCTGGCTTCAATCCGGAAGGCGTTCTTACGGCCCAGCTCACGCTGCCTCAGTCGAGCTACGCCGAACCGGTTCGCCGCGTGAACTTCTTCAAGACGGTGCTGGAACGGCTCGCGGCGACGCCGGGCGTAAAGGCGGCGGGCATGGTCTCCCACCTGCCGTTCGGCGGGTCCAAGTCCGGTCTGGATGTCGTGCCCGAAGGCGCGCCGCCGGTCCGGCCGGGCGAGCAGAAGATCGCCTTCGCGCGTGCGACCGATCCCGAATACTTCCGCGTCATGCAGGTGCGCCTTGTCCGCGGACGGTTTTTCACCGGACGCGATCCCGCGGGCCCTCCAGTCGCGGTCATCAACGAAACGATGGCGCGGCGCTGCTGGCCCGGCCAGGACCCGGTCGGCAAGCGTTTCGGCCTCGGCCGGACCGACTTCCGGCTCACGGTAGTCGGCGTCAGCGCTGACATGCGGAACACGTCGCTGGCCGACGAACCGGACGCCGAGTATTTCGCCCCCTACGCCCAGAGTCCCGGCGCCTCGATGGCGCTGGTGGTCCGGACCGAGCTCGATCCCATGAGCGTTGCCTCTGCGATCCAGGCGGTTGTGCGCGAACTCGACAAAGATCTGCCGGTATCCGAGGTGGCGACGATGTCGGCGAAGATCTCCCAGTCGACGAGCACACGCCGGTTTTCGGTCGCCCTGCTAGGCATCTTCGCTCTGATCGGGCTGATGCTTGGCGCGGTCGGCATTTACGGGGTGGTCTCGTACTCGGTCTCGCGCCGCACGCGCGAGATCGGCTTGAGAATGGCACTCGGCGCAGCCGGCGGGCGCATTTCGGCGATGGTGGTCGGCCGGGCAGTACTGCTCGCGGCCTGTGGTGTGGCGATCGGGATTGCCGGCAGCCTCGCGCTGACACGCCTGCTCGGCAGCATGCTCTTCGGCGTGAGCGCTACTGATCCGGTTGTGTTCGCGGCGGCCTCTGTGTTCCTGGTCGCGTTATCCGCGCTCGCCGCTTACATCCCGGCCCGCCGTGCCAGCCGCGTCGACCCGTTGGTCGCTCTCCGCCACGAGTAGTTCTGTGCGAGCGAAACCCGGGACTGACTCCAAATTTCGCTGCTGTTGCTCCTATGCGGCGGCGGAGCAAGAACGGGGACTGACTCTCCATTTTGCCGCTGTTGCGAAATGCGTGTCTGTCCCCGCTTTTGCGGCGACCGGAGATGGAGCAGCTTGTGTACCATCTCTGGGAGGAATCCGGCCGGCCCACCGGCAAGGCCGAGGAGCACTGGTACCGCGCGGAGCAACTCATTCACGGCGCGGCCTGATCACATTTTAGGCTCCTGCGCAATCACTGGATCAGGCTGGCAACTTTTGACGTCAAGTTGACGAAACTTATCCCAATGCCCCAATACTGGCGGTCCTGCTCTACGTGGAGGTTCGCTCCGTACGTGAACTGCAAGATATTGTTGAAGAGCGAGAACTGGACGCCAAGGCCTACTTGCACGTCGCTGCCCTTGGTCGCGGGTGCGAACTTCCCTGTTGAGAGGTCGAACGCTGGGTCTTTCCAGTTCATGAAGCTGACATTCATCCCCGCACCAGGCCGCATGAAGCGGAGAAAGTCGTTCCCCCGGGACAAGTAGGTGCCTCCGTAGGTCACTCCAGGAGACGGCCCGAAGTTGATTGCATCGACTCCGTTCTTTTTGTCTTCCTCGCTGACGCCCAGCCGCTTGAGAAACAGTAGGCTGTCCGTCACCTTCACCCGGAAACCGAACGGTTGCGGACTGACTGTGTAAACCACAGATTCGAGGGTCACCAGATTGGTGATGCGAAGCTCCAGGTATTCGTAGTCGCCAAATCCGATCGAGCGCAGGTTGATATCGGTGTCCGGCATGATGTCACCGGGATTGAGGAAATCCTTGTCATGGACGACCACGGGGTTCTGCTCGTTTCCCTTGCTTACGTAGTACTGGATGGGAACGAGAGGCAGACTCGACTTCTCTTTGAACAGTTCACCGCTGATGCGGATGATCACCCGGGGCCGTCCGCCTTCGTCCTTGGGTTGCATCTTTGCCTCGGTGAAGTCGATCACCAGCTTGCCGCGCTCATCTACTTCGGAGTCGCCAGGATTCAGGGTGAGATCCTGTCCGCGAGGCGGCCTTTCTTTGACCGTGACGAAATCCTTGGGATGGGTGGACTGGGCATTCGCTACGTTACAGAGTAGAATCGTCAGAATCCCGAGGTAGATTGAATGTGTTTTGCGAAGATGGCTAGTCATGGGGGCTCCTTTTCTTCAGGGCAGATTTCGCACCATGACGCCGATATCGACGGGCGGAGGCGAAACCCTCCGGTCGAAGACCGCGTTATTTACAACAGTTACGCACTCGATTGTCCGCTGGCCGCTCCAGTGCGGCAGATCCGGATCGCCGGCGTCCGATACGTCCACGTGGCGAATGTTGAAGCTTTTGCCAGTGGCGGACCTGCATGCCTCCGCTTGGTCCACAATGTCAAAGACCCGGCTGAGCTGGTCCTGCCCCGATTTAAAGAAGATCAGAAACTTGTTCATCGGCTTCCCTCCCCTTTGGGGAACTTGCAGGAAGAGCAAATTCCCTCGGATAGTCGCTAGTGACGGATGCGGGTAAAACGTTTCAACGAGCCAGACAAAACTCGTCATGAATTTTTTTCACCCAGAGGTACCCGTTCTCTGAACCGATCCAAACGAGAGAGAGAAGGCCGCTCTCATGAAAAAGAGAGCACCGGCAAGGAATCTGATATTCTGAGTGCACCGCGATGAACCACGTAACCCGGCGCCGCTGGCTGCAGACCAGCATGCTTCTAGCCGGTGCGCCGTGCGCCTGCCTCGCCAAAGCATCCAACGATTGCTGCACTGTGCCGGAAGCACCCGGCGATGCCGTCCGCATCCAGAACGGGCTCCTCACCATCGATCTAACCCTGACCCCCGGCCTGAAGCACATCGGCTCTGCCGTCAAGGTCGTCGACCCGGCTCGAAAGCTGCGCGTCATCATCGCGCGGCCCGGCAAGCACCAGTTCGTCGCTCTCGATCAGAAGTGTACCCACGGCGGCGGCGCACTCACCTACGTGCACAGACACAAGCACCTTTACTGCACCTGCTGGGGCCACTCGAAGTTTGCGTTGGACGGTAGCGTACTCCGCTGGCCCAACAAGCTGACGCCCCGCCCACTCCGCGCCCACCCAGTGGAGCGCAAGGGTAACCTGCTCGAAATCCGCGTGGAAGGGCTCGCATGATCCACTTGCTCCTGGCCGTCGCCTGCGGCGTCATGGCATTCGCCCAGAAGCCGGAGTTCGTCGAAATCCCCGCGGGTTCGTTTATTATGGGATGCGATCCCGCTTGGAAGTGCGCCCAAAGCCTCCCCAAGAAGCGCGTCGACTTCGATCGCCCCTTTCTAATGTCGAAAACCGAAGTCACAGTGGGCCAGTTCCGCGCGTTCGTCAAAGCTACCAGTTACCGGACTGATGCCGAGAAGGCGGGCGAAGCCCGTAACTGGCAATCCCCCGGTTTCCCACTTAGTAACAAGCAGCCTGTCGTCTTCTTGAGCCTCAATGACGCCAAAGCTTACTGCGAATTCATTGGAGCACGCGTGCCGTTCGAAGCCGAGTGGGAATATGCCGCACGCGCCGGGTCCACTACGCACCACTACTGGGGCGAGGAGATTGACGGCCGGTATCTCTGGTATTTCAACAACACCGATGAGCGGCCAATGCCGGTCGGCCGCAAACTCCCCAATGCCTGGGGACTCTATGATGTCGAAGGCAATGCGATGGAGTGGGTGCGCGATGGCGGACCGCACTCCAGCATCACGCGCCAGGGTGCGGGCTCTGTCCGCGGCGCATCCTACGCTTCGTGCCCTGAACCGTATCCGCCGATGGACGGCCTGCGGCAGCGTGCCATCGGTCTTGGCCCCACGTTCCCGGGTTTCGAGAATAGTAACTTCCGTCCCGACGAGCGCCGCTTCGACTACGGCGTTCGCTGCGCGAAATGACGCGCAGAAACGGTGGCTGGCTACGCTGACCCAAGCGTCGTGTGCGCGTGGCAGCGTAGCCTGTCACCGTTTCCTATTGAGACGGCTTTCCACCGAGATAGCCGAGACTGCGGAGGCGCTCGATCGACTGGCGATCGAGCGTCGTCTCTCCGCCTGGACCCAGTAGTTTCCTGATCTGGTCCTGGGCCTTCAGCCACTGGTCGATCTCAGCCCTCAACTTCTGGGCGACGCCGGAATTCCGCGATGCCACATTTGTTGTTTCCTTCCGGTCGGTCCGGCGGTCGTACAACTCCACTTCGGGCAATCCTGCGAGCCGCGCCCGATCCCGGTACAACAGCTTCCACGGCCCGTTCCAGATGGCGTAAGTGTCTGTGCAGTTCTCGGGAACAAGCCCGCCGGGTTTGGCGAACGGAAGAGCGAAGCGTGACGACATCACCGGACCCTTTCGCTGGAACGGTTGGCCCTTAGCCAGCGGCGCGAGACTCTGTCCCTGCATCACTCCCTGTGGTGCCACGCCGGCAAGATCGAGGATCGTCGGATACACGTCCAGCAGTTGAACCGTGTCGGAAACGCGGCGGGGAGCCGGTAACAATTTTGGATTCCACATCAGGAAAACGGCGTGCACAAGCTCCTGGTAGAGGGAGTGGCCGTGCCCTGTCAGACCATGCTCCCAGAACTCCTCGCCGTGGTCGGAGAGGACCACCACCAGCGTGTTATTCAGGATGCCAAGTTCTTTCAGCTTGCCGGTGAGGACTTCAAGGCTGCGGTCGGCGTGCGCGATCTCGCCGTCGTAGCGGTCGATGGCGCGCCTGAGGAACTTGTCCGGATCGATCCCCTTCGCCTTGCACTTGGCGCGCGTGACGGCCATGCCGCCGCCATACTGCCGCTTGTCCCATAGATTCTGGTAGTCGCGGTTGAACTGCTCCGTCTCGGCGGGATTGGCGAATCTCTCCTCGAACTCCTTGGGGGGCCGATACGGGGCGTGGGGATCGGTGGTGTGGACGTACATGAAGAAGGGTTCGTCCCGGTGCTGTTCGAACCACGGCATTGCCACCTTGTTGACTGCCGCTGAGTCCGTGCCCCGGTCGGCTTCGTCCGTACGCAACCGGTGTACAACCGGGTATTCCATCATGTAGTCGTAGCCGCGATTCAGCCCGGATGCACGGCCCGCGTAAGGATTTGTGACGATGCCCACGGTCGAATATCCGGCCGCACGCAGCGCTTCGGCCAGCGTGACCGCACGCTGTGGAATCGCGTCCGTGTCCTGGCGCATCCCGAGTGTGTAACTGTGGATCGACGTCAGCAACGAGGGCACCGAGCCCTTCGTCCATGGCGCTTGCGCCTGGGCGTCGTCGAAAACGACGCCCGCCGCCCCCAACTGTTTCATGAACGGCGTGGTGTCGCGGGAATACCCATACAAACTCGTGTGGTCGGCCCTCATGCTGCAAACGAGGTAGACCAGCACATTCGGCCGGGCCTTCGCGGCAGCGGTTGTCAGCAAGGGATTCGCCCACAACCCGATGGCGCCCTGGCTTTCCGAGGAGGTTTCGAAGATGATCTTCGTCGTCCTCCCGGCGTACTGCGAGAGATCGACCTCGGCATCCGCCCAGCGCTCGGGATCCTCCAGGGTCTTTGAGAACACTGGACTTTGAGACGGGCCCGCGAGAACGCGGAAGGTCACGGGCTTCTTCTCGGCAACCCCGATCCCGAACTTCAGCCGGCCCTTTTCGGGTATCGGCGCCTCGTACGTAATTGCGGACGGCGAGTGCGCATAGATCGTGTTGCGGTACTCCTCGCCTTTCCCGAGGACCTGGCGCCCGGCCGCTTTCGGGAAACTGGTCCGGCGCGGCACGAGTTCGATGAAGTCAATCGCCGCCAGGTGAAAGGGACTGTCGGTGGGGATGACGGCCAGTGGCCGGCTTCCGGTGGGCGCCTGGATATCAACGGCAAACCGATACACCTGGTACTGCTTGGGCGGTGCGAGCTTTTGCCGCATGTCGAGAGGCCCGATCCTGATCCTGACTTCAGAGCCCCCCTCAGCCATCATCCGGATCTGTACGCTTTCGAACAGGCTCCAGTCGATCGCGAACTCCTTGGGCGAGACGATGACTGGAGACTCGCCGTCGCCCTTCAGGATCAGATCGCCGTCGCGCAGGCCCATCCTCCCGCGGACCAGTTCCCAGGTGGCGTCCTTCTCGGTAAAGAAATCCTTCCAGACGACCGGATCTGTCACCCTCGCGGCGGTCTGCCCGCTTGCTGCGGACACGGTAGCAGCGGTTTCGAGGTTGTCGTCAAAACGATACGGCTGGTAGGGTGCTTCCTGCTTGTGGGAGCCCTGATCCCGGCGCGCGCAACCAGCCGCCAACAACAGGATCGGCAGGAGAACGGCAAGATGGCGGACACATCTCATGAGGGGCCGAAATTGCAAGTATACCCACGCCAAGAAACCCGGGACAGTACACTCATTTCCGAGTTTTCATTAGTGGGGGAAGGCCGGGTCCCCTTACAACTTTCGGGACCCGGCTTTTCAGGCGAGAAACGGCCGCGGGCTAGAATTCAACCCGAAGCGAGAATTGGATGATGCGCGGATCGTTGAGCTGCTGGCTGAGGTCCTGCAGGCCCGTTGTCCCATCCGGCGGCCTGTCCACCGGGTGGTTAAGCGCGTTGAAGAAGTCCGCCGTGATCTTCGTCTTGATCCTCTCGGTGACCAAGATCGTCTTGAACAAAGAAATGTCGGTATTCCAGGAGCCAGGCCCAAAGAAGAAGTTCCTGGCGTTCCAGTTCAGCATATCGCCGATGCCCGTGGCGCGAACCGTGCCGTCAGCGAGCTCCATCGGAATCCGGTTGTCGAAGCCGCCGCCCACTGGCCGAAGCACTCGCTGAGAGCGGTCGGCCGGAATCAACGCCGCAAGCTTGGACGCGTCGACGTTGCTGGCCAGGCTCGTGTCGAAATCCCCCTTGAACCAGAGGCGTCGTGGACGGCCGGCGTACGTCAGCAGGAGCCGTTCATCGGCGCTAAGGGTCGGATCTCCAAACAGATAGCGGCCGGAGCCGACACCTGTCCAGAAACCGCTTCTCCAGTCGCCGATGAAGGCGATCTGCCAGCCGCCGATCACATGGTTGAGAGCGCCGGAGGCCCCGTTTCCGAACTTTTCGCCCTTGCCGAACGGCAAGTCATAGATGCCGTTCCACCGAATTCGGTGTGCGGGAACGGAATCGGAGTTGGCGTAGCCGAGGCGCAGCCGCTGGTCTTCGGAGAGGGCCGGCGCGCCCATAATCACGTGATTCTCCGGCGCCGCGAACGCCGTGCCGCTACCGCTGTTATTGATGCCGCTCGAGCCGAAGTTGAAGCCCCCGGTGTCGGTCGTGGTCATCACGCGGGAAAAAGTGTAGAACCACTGGAAGGCGAGCCCGTTTGAATACCGGCGCTCGAGCTCGGCTTGCAAGGAATGCGTGTTCGAGAAGCCGTTGTGCCGGAGCGGCGCGTTGCAGCAACCGCTGGTCCAGTTCGGGTTCGCGCGCCGCAGGTCTTCATTGGACGGAGCGGCCAGGCCGGTCCGAAGCTGGTAATTGTACTGCGATTCGCCGTCGTTCCAGCGCCAGCGCTGTTCGAGGTCGCTTCCGTGGTTGCCGATGTAGCTCAACCGCAGCGCGGTCTCCTTCATCAGCTCCCGCTCAAAGGTGAGATTCCATTCCTGCATCATGTTGTCGCTCCAGGTGCGGAAATCCCACGGCATGAACGGCTGGGCTTGTGAAGAGATGCCCGCCACGCCCTCGATATTCACCTGCGCTTTGCCGACGATATCGGTAGCGGCTGGCACACTCTTGAGTGCGTAGTTGTAGATACTTCCGTTCTGGGTTGCAATGTCATTCTCAAACCGCAGATTGAGGGGCGCGCTGACCCGAGCGCTTTGGAGGATTTGCGAGAGCGGCATCGTCCAGTAGTAGACGCCGTAACCGCCGCGAAGCACCCACTTGTCGGACATGCGGAACGCGGCGCCCACTCGCGGAGCGAAGTTGTTGTTGTCCGCCGGCAACAAGCTGCCGGGCAATCCGGCTTCGTTGGCCGTCTTCCAGGTTACACCTCGCTTGGCCCAGGATGCGAGTACGGCCGGCGGGATGCCGGGAATATCTTCCATCCGCGTGTCGTGGGGCGTGACGACCTCCATCTTCCCCACATAGTTCTGGATGTCCAGGTTCACCAGCCGGTTGTACTTCTCCTTGTAAACCGTCCACTTGTCCCAGCGGAGACCAAGGTCCACGGTCAACCTGGGGCTCAGCTTCCAGCTATCTTGAACATACAGCCCGATCTCCTTCTGCTGGAAGTAGAAGAAACCCCGGTTGTATTGGTTGGACAGGTACGTTGGTAACCCGAGGAGAATACTCCCGAAGCCCGTGCCGGTATAAGAAACAGCCTGCTGGGCCGCGGGGTCGTAGAGAGAGGTCCAGTCGCCCCAGAAGTAATGCATTCCCTGAGCTTGCTGCAACTCGCGGGCGTTGTTGTACTCGGAGCGCCCCTTAAAACCGAGCTTGACTGAGTGCGTGCCGCGGATCCAGGTGACGTTGTCCTCGATCTGGTAAGCGGTGAGGTTCTGTTTCTGGGGGTTGTCGGCGTCCCAGCACCAGTCGAAGAACGGGCCCGCACACATCGTCGGCCAGCCGGTCTCTCCGAAGGGGTTGGGTAAACCGAGCTTGTCGGCCCAGTTGGTGCTGTCCGCCAAGGTGCCCGAGCTGTTGGCGTTCCGGTTTGCCGAGGCCTGGAACTCGTTCAGGAAGGTCGGCGTGAAAACGTGGTTCCAACGGGAGAACGCCGAGTAGATCGTCGTGTCGCTGCGCCCGGTGCCGCCGGCATTCGACATGCCCGGCGGTGGATAGCCGTACTGTCCTCCGTAAACTTTGCGCGGCCGTGTGCCATGCGTGAACCGGCCGGAGAGGTTGTCCTTCTCCGAAAAGACGTGGTCTCCCTTTACGGTGTAGGTGGTGATGTCCAATGTCACCGGATAATAGGTCTCGAAGTTGGCTTCGATCCAAGCGTTGCCGCCCGCGTTGGGACCGGCCGGTGCGGCCGAAACGCTCTTCATTACGCTGGCGAAGGGATGGATCATGTTGCTCGGGATTCTGTTGCCGTTGAACGGCAGCCGGGTGCCGTCGGCCATGGTCGAAAACGGATTGTAGATGGTGATCGGCGTGTTGTCGTAATCCACCGCCGTGCTGAAGTCGCCGCCCCAGATTGCGTCCGTGGGTGCCTGGGTGCGAGCATAGCGAGCCTGGCGCTCCCTCTGCCCTTCGTAGGCGGCGAACCAGAATGTCTTGTTCTTGATGATCGCACCGCCGGCGGACGCGCCGAACTCGTTCCGGATGTATTGCGGCGGCCTGGAGAAGAAATCCTGCCTCTGTCGCGCGCGGAGCCCGCCGAAATTGTTGCGATGCGTCCAGAACACGCTCCCATGCAATTCGTTCGTGCCGCTCTTGGTGACGAGCGTGACGGTTGCCGGGCGGGAGTACTGGGCGCCCGAGCCGGTGGTCTCAACCCGGTATTCCTGGATGATGTCGAGGCCGGGCTGGACGGGACGCATACCACCGCCGAAGCGGTCCATGATCGAGATGCCGTCCAGCAGCATGTCCGCCGAGCCGACCTTCATCCCGTTGATGCGCGGGCTGCCACCGCCCTCGACGCCCGGGGTGAGGTCAAACAGGTTGCTGACAACCCTTCCGTTCAGCGGAAGTTGCTCGATGCGGAGGCGGTCCTTGACGTCATTCACCTCCATGCCTTCGGTGGTCACGACGGGAGCGGCGCCCGTCACTTCCACGGTGGCCTCCAGTGCGCCGACTTCCATTGTCGTATCGACTACCACCGTCTGGCCGACTTCCACTCGCAGGGTCCCGGCCCATTTCTTGAAGCCGGAAGCCTCGACTGCCAGCGTGTACGGACCGATAGGCACACTGGCGAAATAGTAAATCCCGACGGCGTTCGTTTCCGCCGCTCTGGCGACGCCTGTCGCCGTGTGAGTGAGGATGACCTTCGCGTTTGGTATGACCGCCTTCGTGGCGTCCTGAACCGTTCCACGGACGACGCCGAGACCGGTCTGGCCCATAACAGGGACAACCACCAACACGAGCGTGAGGATCAGCAAGACACACTTGCTTCTGAAGGAAAGCGAAACTGGCATGCAATCTCCCTGTGCACTGAATGTGCTGGTTGGAGTATACTTCCCCAATCCTATTCAGGTCAAGAGATCTTAATACTTTAAACTCTCGGTTTGCTGCGTTCAGCAACTACTTCCCCAGCCTCGCAATCCGGATGTTGCGGAAGTCCAGGTTCGTCGTCGTGAAAATCCGACGGGCACGTCATTACAGGTGCCAAAGCCCGGCCGGAGTTCGGATGGTCTACACTGGCGGAAGACTGTCCTGTGCGCCTGGATTCCATTTCGCACCGTTCCGGACGCCGCTGGTGGTGGGCCTTCGCCCTCCTGATCGCCACTCCTGCGTTAGCGCTAGCATTACTGGGGCTACGGGTAGCGCAGCTTGAAAGCCTTCAGCGCGCGCAGCAGACTCGGGAGGAGCAGTCGCAGTTGGGGCGGCTGACGGATACCACAATCTCCTCAATGTTGACCGTACTGAAGAGCGAACTGGCGCGGACTGAGACGTCGCTGGCAGCAGCTCGGGATTACACGCCCTTTGTTTTGGAGCCCGGCGGAAGATTGGTATTTCCGCGGGAAAAGACTTATTTTCCGGACCCCAGTGTGCTGGACTCCCACTCCGGACCGCAATGGTCCCAGGCAACCAGCCAAGAGATCGAGCGTGCCCAGATCGCCGATCAGCAGCGCGCCGGCGAGGCTTCTTCGCTGTTTCACCACATCGGCAAGACTGAGCCGAGGCTGCGTGCTTGGTCTGAACTGGCACTGGTGCGACGGCAGTTCGAATCGGGCGACGTCAGCGCACTGACCGCTCTTGCCAACCCTTCCTGGACTCATTCGGAAGGCATGACACCGAGCGGTTTGCCTGTGGCTTTGTTGGCAGCCACCTATGCGGAAGGCCTTCCCCCAGATCAGCGCTCTCGCTTCGTTCCGCTACTGAAGGCCACACTGGAAGCCCTGCGCGCGGGACGGTGGTGGTTCAGCATTGAGGAGCGCCGTTTCTATGATGAGGAACTGCGGCGGTTGATCGCTCTAGCTGGCTCACGACCGCCAGCCGATGACGCGCGGCTGGCCGAGTGGGCATCGATTGAGCGTCTTGCGCGGCGCATCCGCCCGGCAGGGGATGCTCGCCCTTCTGATCCCGACCCGGCAGCGCCATTCCTGCTGCTGTGGTCCCATAGCCCAGACGGAACTTGGCTGGGCGCGGCGGTCTCGCGTGACCGTCTCACCGGCTTGGTCGACAGAGCCTTGCAACCTTTGTTTACAACTCGGTCTTTCGCGGTGGCCATCCGCCATTTGAAAGGTCCCATCATCTGGAGCCGGCCTCTTCAGAGCACACTCGCCGGGGCCGCTGCTCCGCTCCAGGCGGTGGAGGACTGGGAACTCGTCTTTAGCCGGCCCACCGAGGGCGGTGCATTCGATAGGAGGCGTCTGCTCTGGTACGGATTCACATTGGTCGTGGTTATGACGATGGCTGTCGGATTGGCCGTGACTCTGTTTGTGGTCAAACGCGAGGTTGAGCTGAACCAGTTGCAGTCTGACTTTGTCGCTGCGGTGACACACGAATTCAAAAGCCCGATCACCAGCATACGTTTGCTGGTGGAACGGCTCAGCAGCGGACGGCTGCGAACGCCCGCCGCTGCCGGCGAATATCAAGATGCGATTCACCGCGAAACGGATCGGCTGGAACGGCTGGTCAACCGGGTGCTCGAATCGCAGAAGATCCAGTCGGGCGAGAAGCGATACAACTTGGTTCCCGGCTCGGTCGTGGAGCTGGCGGAAGCAGCGATCTGGAGGCTGCGGCCGCAGGCGGACGCCAAGAATATCGGCGTCGATCTGGAACTCGCCGGCGAGATTCCCCAGATTCAGATCGACAAGACAGCCGTCGCCGACGCCCTGGACAACCTGGTGGATAACGCCATCAAGTATTCGCCGGAGGGCGCCCGTGTCCTTGTTCGGATCCAGAGACGTGAGCGTTTTCTGTGCGTCGAGGTTCAGGATCATGGGATCGGAATCGACCCCGAAGACCTGCCCCGCATCTTCGACAGGTTCTACCGGGGTCGCCGCGGCGATCAGCACGACGTGCACGGCACCGGGCTCGGGCTTGCGCTGGTCAAAGCCGCCGCAGAAGGGCATGGAGGAAGCGTCGAAGTGACCAGCGCTCCCGGTCAGGGCGCCCGGTTCTGCCTGCGCCTTCCGCTGGAGAGCTGATGGCGCCCCGCATTCTAGTCGTGGATGACGAGCCGTCCATCATTCTTGCCGTGAAAGATGAGATGGAGTTCGAGGGTTTCGTCGTGGATTCGGCCGCGGACGGACCGAGCGGTCTCAAGAAAGCCCGCGAGTCGCGGCCGGACGTACTTCTGGTGGACCTGATGCTGCCTGGATTAAACGGTTTCGAGATCTGCCGTCAACTGCGTGCCGACTTGCCCGACTTGTGGATCATCGTGCTGACCGCCCGAGGCCAGGAGGTCGATCGGGTGACCGGTTTCGAAGCCGGCGCCGACGACTATATCGTCAAGCCTTTCTCCCTGCGGGAGCTCGTGGGGCGTGTGAAAGTCGGGCTGAGGCGGCGCAAGGCCACCGCGCCGGCATTGTTGCGCTTCGGCGATCTCGTCATCGATCCCGGCGCCCATCGGGTCACCAAAGCCG
>DATIFQ010000130.1:0-3567 GCA_035455185.1 Bryobacteraceae bacterium
CCGCAACTCGGGATCGTTCATGGCCACACCGAGCCGTTCGTTGATGTCCACAAACCCGCGGTAGTTCCACATGTGGAACAGGTTCGCCTCGATGAAATGGAACTTCCGGAGCCCGATCTCCTTCAGGCCGAGAACGATGCCCTCATAGAAGTCCGGATCCGTGCCCGTCCCCCAGTTTTCGGCGGCGGGCCTGTTCCGGCTCTTCACGCTGATGACGTTCGGCTTGAGGACGATCCGGTGCGTCAAGGGAACGCCCGGGCCGTCCATGGGGACAAAGATTTCTCGCGCCAGTCGCAGGCCCTCCGTGCGCTTGGCGGCGGAGTCCATCTTTTCCCTCACGCGGGTTCGGCGAATGAAAACCGCCTTCGGGTTCGCCTCGATGAACGGGTGCAGTCCGAAATACGGCTTTGCGGCCAGCGCCGCGGCGCCGGCCATGGTCATGAATTCTCGTCGCGAAAACGCCATCGCATCACCTCGCTTGGGAGTTCACTGGAACGAGACCACCGCGATCCGCTCAAGACCGCGGACTTCGACTTCTGTTGTACCACCTCGCTTGGTCGCCTTGAGCGGCGCCGGCGCGGGTTTCCCCGGTAGCGAAAGTTCCACTCTCGTGAACGTGCCGCGGATCCGCATCAGGATCTCGTCGTCCTCCTGCATCGTCAACGGGGAGCCGTAGTTCAACAGCGCCACGACGGCGGCGCCGTCCTTCTGCCGCCGCACCAGTCCGATCACCGTAGGAGCGTTCCATATCCGCAGATCCAGGTTCACAGAACCGAGGCTGTCGATGACATCCCAGGCGAACTCCGCGCTATCGATGACTGGTTCGTTGTAAACCGCGACTCGTCCCTTTCCGACCGCGTAGACGTCGCGCTCGGATTCGTGGGCAGCGGGCGGGTCAGCGGATGTCCACCACGCTTTATCGCCGTTCGCGGCAGGCGCGAGCAACACGACGCCGCCATTTTTCGCGAATGTCGTGATGGCGGCTCGCGCGGGCGGCGGGGGCGGCGCAATGTTTACCACGACGAGCACCCGACCGGCGGACACGGACGCCGGCGAAAGCCTGCTCACCGGCCGGGACCGAGGGCTGAGGTTGCGCCGGAAGAACATGTTCAGGATCTCGCCCGTCTGATCGAGGTCTCCGCCCGCCACAACGACGTCTTGGGAAAGGGGCTGTCGGAACCGGTCGCGGTGGGCCCGCAGCAGCACGGCGGTTTCACGGAGGGAACGCCAAGCTTCCAGCGCCTTTGTCTCTTTCGCAGCGAGCGCGGTGCGGTAACTTTCGGGGAATGCCAGGAGCACGTTTCCTCCTCCTGCCATCGCCTCCGCTAGCGACAGCTCCACCGATTCAAAGTGCACCACCTGCGACTTCTTGACGCCCGCCTTCTCATCGGGCAGGTAGGAAAGCGCAGCCGGGCGCTCAGGGAACATTCCGCGCAGGTACCCGAAGAGATGGCAGTTGGCGTTGATCCACGGCGCCTCGCTGGCACTGGCAACGGTGGGGTCGCGCGCCTCGAGTCCCGGCCACCGTCCGTCGTTCAGCACCGCAATTGCCGGGGCAACCTGCCAACCGGCCCACTCGGGCTTCAACAGCGCAAGAACTCCGGCGTCCCCGTGCGTAGCCGCGAGCTCCCGTATCCTGTCCGCACTGTTCTCGATGGCTTCGAACACCACCACTCGAAACCCATCTGTCATGGCCTGCGCGAACTCCTTCTCGATCTCCTCCCACCGCTCGAAGTGGCCGATTTCCAGGGCAGGCGTGAGGCCAGCCCGCCGGCACACACGGTGTACCTCCCCGGCCGGCTGATTCTCTGACCGCGGCACAATCACCACCTTGACGCCGAGTTCCTTGAGCAGCTTCGCGCTCTCGTCGTCCACTCGCGGCCATCGCACCACCAACTCGTTTTCCAGGTCGATGGCGGCCCCGAGCACAGCCGGCAGCACGAATGCCGCAAGCAGACATCGCAGAAGCACGGGCGGCTTCATCGGCGGGTACCTCCGTCCATTCCGCCTCTTGCACGTGCCCCGCTCGGGTACTTCACCGGATAGGTCTCCACCAACAGGCGGCGAGCGGTGTCAACGAGCGCCTCACCGCACCCCTCGGCGCAACGCGCCGTCGTTACTTCGTAGCCGCCTTCCTCGTGCGCCTTCCGGTCCGGCAGGTAGTCGAGCATCCCGTTGGCCAGTTCGCTGACGAGCGTAAGGCGAAATGGCGACGCCAGTTTGATCGCCAGTCCCAATTCAACGAATACCTCCCCTGGCAGGCCGACCCATGCGACCTTGTCCCCGATGGCGATCACCTGCACTTCCGCCGGAATCGGCTTCCCGCCATGCGTCTCCATCACGTTCAAGATTCTATTCGCCTGCACAAGGTCAAGAAAATCCAGTTCCTGTTTTCGGGACAACTCAACCACTTGGCGAGCCTTCTTCACGTCCGCTTCGCCATAAGAAAGCGGAGGCAGGCTCACGATCTCAGACCTCACTTGAAGTGGGCCGGAACCGGCTGCGTCCATCTGCTTGTAAGTTTTGAGAACAGTGGCTGCGAGGATCGTTCCGACGCGTGCCGATTCACCGGGCCCGAACGGATGGTGACGGCTGGTCACATCCACTTGGTTGATGTTCCCAGCGCAGCCGTTCGTGAAAAGCGTGAGCATCTCCGAACCCTTCGCCTCACCGAGCCGGGCGGCCAGCACGCCGGGATAGTCAGCCGAGAAATCAAGCTCACCGAACGTGGTCGCGTGCAGAGCGAAGTTCACCGCGGTCGCCAGCGGCTTGCCATCCGGAGTGTCAAAGTAGACCACCGAAACGGACGGATCGATCGGCCCCATCGCCCGGACGATCTCCGGGTTCAACTGGCCCGGGTTCATCTGCACGTTGCCGTTCTTGAGCAGGAACCGCCGGTTGAAACTGACGCTGTCCTCGTGCCCCGCACCCGTCCACACCCGCGTCGGGACGAAGTTTGCCTCGGCCAGTCGAAGGGCCTCCGCGATCTTGCCAGGCAGGCCAGCGTGAAACTCCCGGATCAACCGTCCCGCTTCTCCCGTGGCGCCGTCAATTACCATCGGCGTCATTTCCGGCCCGGAGTGCGAGTGGGTGGCCGTCAGCATGACATTTCGCCCCGGGATGCCAGTCCGGCGGTCGATCAGCGCGCGGGCCGCCTCCACTGTCGGGCGGTGCAGGCTTTCCACGTCGCAGCTCACGATCGCGGCTTTCGATGCACCTTCCGCGAAGGCTAGCGCCTTGCAGTAGAGATCGTCGTGGACGCCGGTGCTGACCTGGATATAGAACCCGCCGCCCATCGGAGTACCCGCCGGCGGTGTGATCTTCACCACGCCGCGTCCGATCATGAGGTCGGAGGCACACAGGCTGAAGGCGCACCCCAGCAGAGACAAGACGCTCCGAAGCATGCCAAGATGCTAGCACACGGCGCTATTTCGCTTGCCACCTTTGACGAGCGGGAGCATAATCAACCAGGATCGTCTCCCGCGCCGGCGTATGGTCCGGCTCCGTGCAGAGGGATCCGATGTCACGGAGGTGGCAATGTTCCACTCTCTTTCGGGGTTCAAGGCC
>DATIFQ010000131.1:0-2696 GCA_035455185.1 Bryobacteraceae bacterium
AAGCTCGGCGGCGGGGGCATGGGTGTCGTCTACAAGGCCGAGGACACCCGGCTCGGCCGCACCGTCGCCCTGAAGTTCCTGACCCAGGGCCATGCCACGGACCCGCAGGCCTTCGAACGCTTCCAGCGCGAGGCTAGGGTCGCCTCCGCCTTGAACCATCCCCATATCTGCACGCTTTATGACATCGGCGAATGGGAAGGCGCTCCGTTCCTGGTCATGGAACACCTGGAAGGGCAGACGCTGAAGCGGCGCATCGCCGGGAAGGCGTTGAAGCTTGAGGAGGTGCTGATTGCCGCGATCCAGATCGCCGACGCGCTGGAGGCGGCTCACGCCAAGGGCATCGTCCACCGCGACATCAAGCCGGCCAACATCTTCCTCACCAAACGCGGCGATGTGAAGGTTTTGGACTTCGGACTGGCAAAGCTGGCCGGCGACCAGCGCAAGGAGCGAGTGCTGCCGGACGGCTCGGGGACTCTGCCGATGAGCGAGGAATCGCTCACCGTCCAGGGCACTACGTTGGGCACGGTGGCCTACATGTCGCCGGAGCAGGCCGAGGGCAAGGACCTGGACGTCCGTTCGGACATCTTCAGCTTCGGCGCAGTGCTATACGAGATGCTGACCGGCCGCCCCGCCTTCCGGCGTGACTCCACGGCTTCCACGCTGGCGGCGATTCTCAAAGAGGAACCGAAACCGGTGGGCGAACTTGTCCGCGGTCTGCCGGCCGAACTGGAGCGCATACTCCGGCAATGCCTGCGGAAAGCGGTGGAACACCGCTTCCAGTACATGGCCGATGTGAAGGTGGAGTTGGAGGAAGTGCGGGGGGAGCTTCCGTCCATGGGAACCCAGCCGCAGTTGCCCGTTCCATCCGGCACCCCGGGGCGCCGGCTGCTTTGGATTGCACTGCTGCTCGCCGTGACGGGGCTGGGGGTACGATTCTGGCCGTTCGGCATGGGTACGGGGGAACTGGGTCTTCAAGCAGTCCTGCTGACAGGCTACCCGGGCAGCGAGGACAGCCCGAGCTTCTCTCCCGATGGAAATCAGGTCGCATTCGAGTGGGACGGGCCGCAGCAAGACAACCGGGACATCTACGTCAAGCAGGTCGGGAACGAAACCGCATTGCGCCTCACGACGGACTCCGCCCCGGACACCACCCCGGCCTATTCCCCAGATGGACTGAGCATCGCGTTTCTGCGCTGGATGCCGAATGGAAAGAAAGCCGTCATGCTGGTGCCGGCCATCGGGGGACCGGAGAGCAAGCTGGCAGAGACGCGCTGTTGCGCGTACAGTAATACTAGGGTCTCACCGGGGCTTGCTTGGTCGCCGGACGGCACGTGGCTCGCCGTCATGGACGGCGAATCCGAGTGGGGGCCACCCTCCCTCTATCTGCTCTCCGTTGAGAGCGGTGAGAAGCGGAGACTCACCGCCCCGCCGCCCGGCGCCGGCGATGGTACGCCTGCATTCTCACCCGACGGACGCCACCTGGCCTTCGGCCGCAATTCCATTGGCGACGTCAGCGAGCTGTATGTGCTCGATTTTGCCGAAGACTTCAGTCCGCGAGGAGAAGCGCGGCAGCTCACATCTTTGAAGCTGTCTTCCTTTAGCCCGGCCTGGACGGCGGATGGCCGCGAAATCGTCTTCTCTTCTACCTCCCTCGTGGGAGCATTCTATGAGCTGTGGAGAGTGCCGGTGACACGATCCGGCGTGCCGCGGCGCTTGCAGTTTCCAGGAGAACAGGGCGTCCGCCCGGCGATTTCCCGCGCAGGCAACCGTCTTGCCTATGTGCGGCGATATTCGGACAGGAACATCTACCGCCTGGAAGTACCGTCGGCGAGACGCGGTGTGTCCGCGCCGCTGAGCCTGATCTCCTCGACGGGGGATGATTACCTGCCTCAGTATTCGCCGGACGGGAGACGAATCGCCTATGTTTCGGCCCGTTCGGGGAGACCGGAGATCTGGGTTTGCGCAAGCGACGGATCGAATGCTGTCCCGTTGACCTCCATGAGAGCGACGGTCGTCGGGCCTCCGCAGTGGTCACCCGATGGCGAGCAGATCGTCTTCGACTCTAACCTGGAGGGCAAGTATGAGGTCTACGTGATCGGCGCGAGGGGCGGCAGGCCGCGCCGCTTGACGAACCACCCCGCGAGCAACGACTTGGGGAGCTGGTCCAGAGATGGGCGCTGGGTCTACTTCGCTTCGAACCGCACCGGACGATCTGAGACTTACAGAATACCCGCGGGGGGCGGGCAAGCTGAGCAGGTCACGCGAAACGGAGGATTTTCCGCTTTCGAGTCTCCCGACGGCTCTAGCGTCTATTTTTGGAGAGGCGGTGGCGTATATCGGATCCGAAAGACCGGCGGCGAAGAGACCGAAATACTCGCGGAGAAGTCTATCGGACCGTTCGGCTTCGCGCTGGGCAGAAAGGGCATCTATTACTTCCGTGAGGCCTACTGGGAAGACGCCCAGGCCCCCCCCGAGGGGATAGCCTGGCGTCAGCTTCAGTATCTGCCTTTCGACGGAGGCACGCCGGCGACAATCACGGCCGTGAAACCAGACCCCCGGTTTGCAAGTGTGTCTGTGTCCCCCGATGAACGCTTCATCCTGTACGGCCAGGATGACCAATCCGGCAGCGACCTGATGCTGGTGGAGAATTTCCGGTGAGGGTCTCGGAGCAGACCCGACTCGACAGCCGCGATACT
>DATIFQ010000132.1:0-3196 GCA_035455185.1 Bryobacteraceae bacterium
TACGAATATTTTTGGCTGCTGGCTCAAAAGGCAGGGGGACGCGGGCAGGCGGACGAAGCAGTCAATGGCATCGTGAGCGACTTCGTGGAATGCAACTGCGGCGTCGAGCCGTTGGGAACGCCTGGGATGTGGAAGCACAACCCGGACGAGTGGGAGCGGGCGCGCATCAGCCTTGGGGAACTGATCGACAAAACCAGGTAAAAAAATGGCCCGACCCAAGGAGGGCCAGGCCGCTCGTTTGCAGAATCCGAAAACTCAACCGTTGTTGACGTGCAGGTTGTTCTTCACCGAGAACACCCCCGGGACGCCATTCGCCGCGAGGAATGCGATGTTCCGGTCCATCTCATTGGCCACAACGCCCTCCAGTGTGACGTTGCCGTTCTTCACAACAATTCGGATCGGCGCGATCGCACCGAGATTGTACCGGTAGAGCGCACTGTTCCCATAGACGGCTCGAAGGACCCCCAGCCGGACCCGGTCGTCGTGGAACGACAGCGGCAGAACTTCGATGCGGTTGTCGACCGCCGACACGCCTTCGATCTGCTTCACTACCCGTTCGGCAGTCGGCCGAAGCGTCGGCCGCCTCACCTGTCCCAACAGGACCACCGTATTGCCCTCCACGCGAAAGGCAAGATTGTCAAAAACTCCGTAGTAGGGGAGCATCAGCAACTCGTGACGGACCTTCTGCTCCAGTTGGCCGTTGCCGGTCGCCCCTTGAGCCAGCAGCGGAGCGGCTATCAACGCCACCGCCGCGACCACAAGCAATTTCCGAAAGCTACTGCGTTTCATCATCCCCTCCTTCTACTCATTGAGATGCACTGTGCGAAGGGGCCGTTGCAGGGGTGACAGACCTTAACAGAAACTTTACAGAAATACGCCCAAGCTATTGATAATCTTCAGAATACTAACTCCAAAGGCCAGCTCTTCCCCGGTATCGTTGCCGCGGGTGTGAAGGGCCACGGGGGCGCGGGTGTCGCGTTCCATCCAGAGCGCACCGGAGTCCCCGCCGTGAGTCAGTTCATATTGAACCGGGAAGCCGTCCGGTACGGCGATGGTCACACGGTCGCCATCCACTTCGCGAATCACGCCCTCCGTGATCCCGGTGGCGACACCGGACTTGACGACACGCATCCCGGTGACAGGAACGGCGGGGATGCCGGGTTTCCCGAGTCCGAAGATTTCGGCGGCAGTGAGCACGCCGTCTACGACGCGCGCTGCGGCGCAATCGACAACCGGATCCGCGCGGTCCGCCGACAGCCGGGCGACGAGGGCGTCAGGCTCGCCGTCAAGGGGCTGGTAGACGGGCTCGCCGTCCGGAAAAGCGCTGCCGTTCGTGCGGCAAAGCACGTGGTAGCAGCTCACGATCCAATGGCCTCCGGCAGCGTCCGTGGCGATGAAGCCGAGGGTGCCGAGTTGGTCCACCAGCGGGTTGTACACGGCGATCCCACCGGTGAGCGGCCGGTATTTCAGGGCGTGGTTTCGAACGATGATGGCGGGCCTCCTACTGCCACATCGGCGAGGGCTTCCGCTCGAGGCGCCGCTCCTCGACCGGGTCGAGATCCGGCATGAAGTCCAGCCCGGTACGCTCTTCGATCCAGTCGATCGACTGGATGAATTGCTCGAAGTGGAAGGGCCGGGGATAGGCTTTGTTCTCCATCACGAACGCGATGGCTTCCCAATCGCCGGACGGGCCTTTGCCGGCCACGATCTTGTAGAAGTGAGTCGGCACGCCGACATTGTCTTTGCCGATCGTCGTGTACTCGATCAGACCGTCGGCCGTTTTCTCGTCTTCCTCGGCGGGATCATAGAACATTCCGCCCGTGATCTGCCACGTCTGGCCGCGCTTTTCTGTCCATTTCCGGGTCAGGTCTTCGAGTTCGCGCCACGCCTGCTGGTTCAGTTTTGGTTTCTGCGGAGCCATGTTGGAGAGAAAGAAAGTTTCGTCCTTGAGCCGCTGATCCTGGGCCTGGTTGCCGGCAGGCGCCTGGTGGCCGCGATCGTAGCCTGAGCCTTTATAGTCCGCCAGCTCGGCGCGCTCCTTCGGGGGGAGGAGCGGGTCCGGGGCGAACTTGTTGCCCCGTTTCGCGGCGCCGGTCAATTGTTGCGTGGTGACGTCTTCGCAGACCCACAGCGGCACCTTGTCGATCGAGCTGTGTTGTAACACGTAGCCGTCGCGGAAGACGAACCGAGTGGGCCCGAAGTCCCATTTGGGGTTGATCCGCGGCATGCCGAAAACGCAGTTCCGGTCGGCGCGTTTTTGGTCGTCGGGGCTCAGCCCGGCTTCACGGACGGTCCGGACGGAATATCGGGCAGCGCGTGTGCGAAGCGCGGAGTGTCCGCATCCGGCGAGGACAACGAGCGCGGCCGCGACGACTAACGCAATATGACGAGCTTTCATCGGCCCTCCGATCCAATCTATAGTGCCGGAGGGCCGCACCGCGTTACAAGGGACTCAGCCTTTGGCCGGCAGTTCGTCGGCGCAGGTCTTCACGCCGAGCTTCCTCAGAAACGTGATCATCGGGCACCAGTCGGTGAAGGCCGACTGAAACAGGTTCAGCCCGACGAAGGCGGTGAAAAGGTACCAGTAAGGGTTCACCCAGTGGCCCAGCGCCATGCTGGCCAGAACGAACGCCCCGGCGATCATGCGAAGGTAACGATCTACAGTCATCGTCAATCTCCTCTTACGAACCCAGATGCGGAACAGCGGAAAAGGTGACGGGGCAGCCTCAGCTCCCCGCCACTTTCCGCTTGTTCACAATGTAGTACACAATCGGGACGGTCATGCGGGAGAGGGCCAGCGAGGCGATCTCGCCGGCCATCAGGGCAATCGTGCCCTGAGATTCGCGGTTTCCAGCCTAAGATCCTGAAACTGCTAGACCGTTCGGTGCACCATATATTTCTGGAGGTGCCCCCGTATTGTCCAGGCTCAATGCGTTATTGCAGTGGAGTGTGGCGGCGGTTGCGTTTGCCGGCGCCCATCCCGTTTGTTTTGGGGGCCCGGTTGCGCCAGTTACTTTGGACTTTCTTCTCAGAGACGCAAGCGCGATCGTGGTTGCCACTGTCGACGGGAGCGTCGTCAATGGGGCAGCTACCGGCAATCTTATCGTCGAGCGAGCGTTGCGGGGTGAATTGCGGCCCGGCTCGGCGGTGCAACTGACCTGGACTGGACGCCAGACGGTTCAACCGATGTCTCGAC
>DATIFQ010000133.1:0-24953 GCA_035455185.1 Bryobacteraceae bacterium
CAATGTTTCCTCATAGAACGGGGACGCGGTGACGAAAATGCGCTCGTACAGGTTATTGCGTTCGCCGTTCGTTTTCGCGATATAGCGCATGCCGCCGTTGATCTCGGCGCCGTCCGCGGTGGCTTTGGGATCCTTCGCATAGAACGGCTCCGACGCGTTGGTGCGGTACCAGTCAAACCAGATCGAGGTGAACATCGGCTTGTCCGCGTTTCCGGACATCAGCACACGAGGGTTGGTCTGCCCGTAGGTGATGTAGGGCACGTTAATCAGCTTCGGATTCGCTACTCCGGCTACGCGCCCGAACCGGAACTCCGTCGCCTGGCCTCCGTCGCACCACACGTCGAGAACAATCGACTTCTGCCAGAGGCGCAGGTTGTAGTCGACAATCTGGGAACCGTGACGGAACTTCGCCTCGATCACGTCGCCATTGACGGCCGCGGAGACGAGCCGCCCTTCCGATATCTTCCCTTCGGGCGTGCCGGCGAACCGGATGCCACCCCCGTCCATGGGCCGGAACGAGGCGCCGCCGTTGACGCTCGCCGTTAATTCGCTCATGTTGCCGGCGCTTGGACGGTACTCGTACCTCACAGTGCCGTCCTTGCCCTTGTACTGAAGCTCGAAACGGTTCTTTTCGACCTGCCGCATCGTGACCTGGAATTCTTTCTCGAAGTTCAGCGGGAGGATGGTCTCTTCACGAGTTGGGAAGGGTAGCGTGCCCTCGCCGATGTTCATGCCGGCGATCTGTCCACGGAAGGGTTTCAGATTGCGCTTCGGTTGCGGCTGAAGGGTGAGCGGCTTCAGTTCCTCGGTTTCGAAGGCGAGCGAGTCGCAGAAGAAGTAGCGCAGGTCGGTATTCTTGCCCTTGGAAATCTCGATCCCGGTGAAAGTGGCCGGCCAGACGATCTGCTTCAGCGTCGCGGCGGGGACTTTCCGGTGAATCAGCCACCACTGCTTCCACTGGATGTTGGTGAGCTGGATGGTGTGCTCCTTGCCGCGAGAGTCGGTGACGAGGATGGAGACATCGGCCGCCGGCGTCGTCGGGTCAGGAACCCACGACCAGCGGTTGCCGTAGCCCCACAACTCGATCGAGTCGAACTTGTCGGGTATTGGAATTGGCTTCGGCGGCCGCGCGACGACGCGACTCTTCTCGCTCGTCCCGGAATACAGGAACTTCGCAACGTACTGGCCCCACATTTGCTGTTCGCGGCTGCGGCGCAGTTCGCCCTTTGCGCCGTCGAACATCTCGAGCTTCCATCCGTTGAGGTCCTCGAAGTCAACGAGCGTCTTCGGGTGTTCGGCGCGCTGGACCCAGGTGAATTCGTAAGGCTGCTGGCCCACCTGTTGCCATAGCTCGATGTCGTTGATCGCCGGCGCGACTTTGTCCGGGGATTGGGCCAGCGCCGGAAGAATCGAGTAGAGAACGACAACGGCTGAAATGATGGCTCGCATAAGTCTCCTTGGGTATTTGAGAAATGGGGACAGACAGCCATTTTGCAACTACGGCAAAATGGTGGTCAGTCCCCATTCCTCAGATTCCAAATCATATAAGAAAGCCCTCCCGGCCGGTGAAGCCGAGAGGGCGGAAGGTTAAACGGTTACTAGCAACGAAGCCTAGAAGTAGAACTTCGTGCCCAATGTGAGCGACCGGGAGCCGCGGGCGCTGGTGATCTTCCCAAACGAGCCCGATGAGAAGTTGCTCACCGGTCCGCCAAACACCACCCGGTTGAGCGGGTTCGAGGACTCGACGCGTAACTGCCAGTTGAACCGCTCACCCCACTTCGTGTCCTTCAACAGGCCGAGGGATTCCTGCATGAAGGCCGGGCTGCGCGCCCAGGTGTTCCGTGGCGCGTTGCCGAACGTGTACGCCGCCGGGATCGCAAACGCCCCGGGGTTCAGCCAAAGGTCCTTGGCCGGGTCGAAAGCATTCGCGCTGACGCTGCTCCGCAGATTGCTCGAAACAATGTCCGGCCGCTGCGACGCGTTGCCGATCGGCAGGTTGTTGTTGATGTTGAACCCAAGCGGCGTGCCGCTGGCGTATATCTGCATGCCGGTGATCTTCCAACCGCCCAGGATCTTCGACGTGACGCCCTGCGCCAGGTACTTCTGTCCCGGCCCGAATGGCAGCTCATAAATGTAGCTCAAGCTCAGCGTGTGCGGCTGGTCGAGGGAGGCGAGGGACTTGTCCAACTTCCGGTTGAAGTAGTCCATCGTTCCCGCGCCGTAGCCGTATACTTCGGTGTCGTTCATCGATTTGGAGAAGGTGTAGGCCAAAGTAAACATCAAGCCCTTGCTCATCCGCCGCAGGCCGCTGATCTGAAGCGAGTGGTAATTCGAAGAGCCGAAAAAGGCGCCTGCCTGGCCGACGCTCGTGAATTGCGGCCAGCGTTTCAGCGCCTGTGCGAGCGTCCCGCGGGAACCCCATAGCGTCGCGAATCCCGCAAACGGCTCCTGGAACCCGGCCGCGACGACCGCCGGATCGAGAATGTTCTTTGAAAGCAGAGAGCCGAGACTGAGATACTTCGTCTCATTCTGGTTCCAGTTGATGCCTTTCGATAGCCGCCGGCCCCCGTTCCCTACATAGCCGATGGTGAAAGACATGCTCTGGCCTACCTGCCGTTCAATGATGAAGTTGAGTTGGTGCGTGTAGGAGACGATCGTGCTGCGGTCTCGATCCACCAACGTTGCGCTCTGGGTGTTCTTCAAGCCCGGAATGAGCTGGGGCGGATGAGCGAAGTCCTGCCGGAAGCCGTTGTCCCAGTTCATCGCCGGTGTTACGCCAAGGTCGGGCGAACTGAAACTGGCGCTGACGTTGTAACCTTCGCGCAAACCGTTCACGCCGGTGCCCTGGGTAATGACCTGGGCGTAGAATATGCCGAAGCCGCCGCGAATCACCGTCTTGTCCGTCACGCGGTAGGCGAAGCCGAATCGAGGAGCGAAGTCCTTCCAGTGCGTGTTGCCGGTGCTTGAAAAGGCCCCATCGCTCGCGTAGACGTACGCGCCTGGGATGCCGCCGAGCGGTGTGTTAGGCGCCGTCGGATCCATGTAGGAGAGGCGGTTGTTCGGATCGGTGAAGCCGGGCTGTATCTCCCACCGAAGGCCGAGATTCAAGGTCAGCTTCGGCGTAACCTTCCAGTCGTCGTTCACCCACGGGCTGTAGTAGCCGTTGCGGTTGCCGTACTGAAGGAACGGGAAGAATGCCGAGGCGGAGTAGACGTCTCCCAGCAGGAAGCTGGCAAAGGCGTTGCCGCTCTTGGAGACACCGGGAAGGCCGGTCGAGAGCTGGTTGAACTGCCAGTTGCCGCCGGTCGTACCAAAGTCCCGAAAATTGTTCCGGTGCCGCTGCACCTCCACGCCGAATTTCAGCGTGTGGTTGCTGCGCATGACACTGAGCGTGTCGAGGAAGGTGAAGTTGGTAAAGTAGTTGTCCGAAGCGATGGTGTCCCCGTACCCGGCGTAGTCGTGGTTGAAGTCCACCCACGGGAACAGGTCGCCGCCGAGGCCCGTCAGTCCCAGTTTCTCCGGCCAACCCTTTCCGTAGTGCACCGAGAAGTTGGGATTGCGGAAGCGCGACAGGCCGGCCGAGAAGCGGTTCAGCACCGTCGGGCTGACCATCCAGTCATAGTTGAGCCGGACGATTCGCGTCGTCACCCGCTGGATGTTGTGGCACTCCAGATCGCCCGCCAGGCTGGCAGCGCCCGAGTTGTTGTGGTTCGGACACTTCACCGCCGGACGGTCGGTGAAGTTGAACATGCCGCTGACGCGGTGCGCTTCGGTGAACAGGTGGTCGATCTTGAAGCCGCTCGACCGCTGATCCGTGCTCGGAGCGCCGGTCTCGAGCTGATAGTTACTGGTCAGGCCTGGGTACGTGGGCTGCGGGTGCATCCCTACCATCTGCGTGGAAATGCGGCTCCACATCGACTTCGGAACGACGTTGTTCTCGAACGGATCGCGGATCACTTTGCCGTCCACCGTGCGCTGCGAACTCGGGTTGTAGACCAAGCCCCTGCCGGAGTCCACCCACTCACTGAAGTCTCCTTCGAGCATCTTCGCGGTCGGCACGGTCCCGAGGCCCGGCGAGCCGGGGGCGCGCAGGTAGAACTGGTCGAACGAGAAGAAGAAGAACGACTTATTGCGGCCGTCATAGATCTTCGGTAGCAGGATCGGACCGCCCACCGTGAAGCCCCAGTTGTTCTGCCGGTACTTTGGCTTGGAGCGCTGGAAGAAGTTGCGGGCATTGTACGCCTCGACGCTGTTCAGCCAGAAAGCGTTGCCGTGTAGATCGTTGGTGCCGCTCTTCATGTTGAAGGTGGTGACGCCGCCCAGCGCGTGCGTGTATTCGGCCGTGTAGTTGTTGGCGATCAGCTTGAACTCGGCGATGGCGTCGACCGACGGGTTCACCTCGGCGTCATTGGCCAGGTCGCCGCGGCTGAGCGAGATACCCTCGTAATAGACCTGGTCGGAGAAGGACGAGACGCCGTTGATCTGCTTCGTCCACGTGGAGCCCGGTGTCACGCCTGGCTGGAGGTAGATGAAGGAGGACGGGTTGCGGATTCCGCCGCCGAGCGTGAGCGGCAGTTCCGTGAACTGCGACGAGGTAATGGTCATGCCGACCTGGGCGTTCTCCGATTGCACCAGAGGCGCCGCGCCCGTGACGTTCACCGTTTCGGTCACCTGGCCGAGTTGCATGGTGATGTCAAGGCGAAGCGTGTCACCCTCCAGCACCGGGATCTGGGTCTGCTGATAGGCCCGGAACCCGTCCTTCTTGGCTACGAGGGTGTAGGTGCCGATCGGCACGCGCATCAGTGTGTAAACGCCGGTCGGTCCACTGCGCGCTGTGGTGGCAACGTTGGTCGCAGTGTGCGTTATGGTGATTTCAACGTCCGGGATCACTGCCTGGGTACTGTCCGTCACCAATCCCGTGATGTTGCCTTGGGCAAATCCCAGAATTGGCAGCAGAAGCAGCAACGACAGGACTGACAAGACCCGGAGATATAAATTCTCTGAAGACAATCTTGTCATCTTGACCTCTTTCACGAACTCAGCCCGTTGGGTGAAGCTATAGACTTCACCTGATCGTGCCGGAACTCCTGGTACGAGCTAAAAACCTCTCCCCGTAGCACTCTAGACTAGGAGCGTCCCGAAGTCAAGAAAAAAATCAGAGACCTAGACCCGATTCTCGCCATGACGGAAGCAACGTTACGGGCGCTCGACGGCCGACCCAATAAAGCTTCTTTCATTAGAGGTTTTGTGCGTTTGGCTCGCGCAACCACCCTAACCGCGGCTTGGCGCGTCAGGGCAGCGTCGAGCGAGCGAGGACCGGGAGCTGGGCAGCGCGTCTGACTATTGCAGCGTTTCCAGTTCTTCACGAACCTTGGGTATCATCTCGCCGTACTGCGCCGGCGAAGCCTTCGCCAGAAAGGACTCGAAGCAACTTCGTGCTCGCGCGCTCTCGCCGGCCATCCTGTATAGGATTCCGAGATTCAGTTGCGCTTCCAACAGGTCGGGATCCAGTTGCACGGTCTTTTCGAAGTAGCTGCGCGCAGCCGCCGTGTCCTGTCGCTGAATGGCGATCACGCCCAAGCCGTTGTACGCTGCCGCGTGCGTTTCGTCGATCTTAATGATGCCTTTGAAGATACGCTCCGCATCCTCCAACCTGCCGGTCTCGACGTAAGCGGTAGCCAGATTCGTTTGCGTTCCCGTATCCGCGGGGTCCAACCGGATGGCCCTCTCATACTCGGGGATGGCCTCCGTCTTTCTTCCGGAGCGTACGAGAAAATCTCCGATACGGGAACGCAGCCAGCCACTCTCGACGCCGTTCCGGATCGCCGTACGGTATACGTCTATCGCCTCGGCGTAGCGGCCGGCTCTTTCGCAATTGCGTCCCAGCGAATAGTAGAGAGTCGGATTCGCCGCATCCTGTTTCAGAGCCTGCCTCAGAAGTTCGATCCGGTGGGGGAAGGGAAGATGCGATGTCGGCCCGTCGGCTTCTTCTATGGCTTTTAGGACGCCGAGACGATCTTTCGGGTCGACTCCCTTGCCCTTCAGGTCAAACGTCGGCTGAGAAACTCCTGAAACGTAGCCGAGTGATCTCAACTGCTCCAGAGTCCGTTGATCGACCGTGGACGTCTCGACCTTTTCCGTTCCCTTGCCGGCGATGGCTGCCAATTCCGCTTGGAGTTTCTGCGCTTCAGCGGCGTGGCTCTGAATCACGTTGTTGGTTTCCGCTGGATCCTGCGAAAGATCGTAGAGTTCCGGTTTGGGCGCAAGGATATATTTCCACCGGTTCGTACGGATGCCGCGCAGTTCCGCCCAGCCCATGTTGATTTTCGGATACAGCGTCTCTGCGTAGGAGACGTCTGTGGCAGCGTTCTTTCCCGCGAAGAAAGGCGTCAGGCTGACGCCTTGGACCGAAGCAGGCGGACGGCCGCCCATCAATTCCAGGACCGTCGGCAGGAGGTCCACGGTTCGCGCCTGCTGTTTCACCCGCAGGCCGGCCGGAATCCCGGGTCCGGACATAATGAACGCGATCCGCAAGGTGGAGTCGTACACAAATACACCGTGCGAGTACTCCCCGTGGTCGCCAAGGCTCTCACCGTGATCCGATAGCACCGCGATTAGCGTCTTGCCGGGCGGGGATTTCTTCGAGACCGCATCGAACAGGCGTCCGAGTTCGTGGTCGGCGTATGCGATCTCGCCGTCATAAGGGCGGTCTCTATACTGATTCCGGAATGGAGCCGGCGGATTGTACGGCACATGGGGATCGAAGACATGCACCCAGAGAAAAAACGGTTTGCCGGATTGTGCGTCCATCCAGCGGAGTGCTCGGTCAACCGTCTGCCCCGCGGGCCGCTCCGCATCCGCGACGAATTCTTGCCCTTTACCGGCCTTGGGCATCTGATCGTCGTAAACCGCGAAGCCCTGGTTCAAGCCGAATACCCTCTTTAGACTTACGGAACTGATGAATGCAGCCGTATCCCAGCCCTGCTGTTGGAGGATCGTAGCTAGGGTTGTAGTGGAGGGCCTCAAGATGAATCCGCCATTGCCGCGCACGTGATGAGCTGTAGGATACAGGCCGGTGAACATACTGGCGTGCGAAGGAGGCGTCAACGGCGTTTGGGTAACGGCATTCTCGAACAGGACGCCGTCTTGTGCGATGCGGTCGACGCTCGCGGTTTCGATTTTTGGATAGCCGTAACAGCGCAGGTGATCAGCGCGCAATGTATCGATCGTGACCACGACAAGGTTGAGGGGACGTAGGGGTGTCGTGGAGGCCGTCCTCGCGCCGCTGCTCTCAGAGTGTTTGCAGGAGCTGAGAATGGCTGTTGCAAGCAGACACGCACACGCGAGTGCATTCGGCAGCCGGGGGAAGTAGGACCTTTTGGATTGCACTGGAAGAGCCACCTAGCAACTCTAGGTCACGATAGCAGATCACGGCGCAACCGTTCAGCCCCCCTCCACCCCTCCAGCAGCGACAGCGCGGGCTGACCGGTCCGGCGCCGCCTGTAATGAAAGCCCGACAATAAAAAGCCCTCCCGGCCGGTGAGGCCGAGAGGGCTGAAGGTTCATAGGAGTTCGGCCGCGAAGTCTAGAAGTAGAACTTCGTGCCGAGTGTGATCTGGCGGCTGCCGCCGGCGCTGCTGATGCGACCGAACGAACCGGACGAGAAGTTGCTCACCGGTCCGCCCCAGACCACACGGTTGAACGGGTTGGACGACTCGAAGCGGAACTGCCAGTTAAACCGCTCGCCCCACTTCGTGTCCTTCACAAGGCCGAGCGACTCGTTCCGCGTCGACATGTTGCGCGCCCATGTGTACCGAGGCGCATTGCCGAACGTGTAAGGCGCCGGTGTAGCGAAAGCGGAGGCGTTCAGCCACACGTCTCTGGCCGGCTCGAACGCACCCGAATTGACACCACTGCGGATGTCGCTCGAAACCACATTCGGCCGCTGGCCGGCGTTGCCGATCGGCAGGTTGTTGTTCATGCTGACCGAAATCGGCAAGCCGCTGGCGTACATCTGGAGGCCAGTGATCTTCCAGCCCCCCAAAACCTTTGAGGCGATGCCGTTGGCTAGGTACTTTTGGCCCGGGCCGAACGGCAATTCGTAGATGTAGCTTACGGTCAAAATGTGCGGTTGGTCGATCGATGTGATGGACTTGTCTAACGCGCGGTTGAAATTGTCCATCCGTCCGGCACCGGAGGAGAAAACCTCGGAATCGGACATCGCTTTGGAGAACGTGTAGGCCAGAGTGAACATGAAGCCCTTGGCCATCCGCCGCTCGCCGCTGATCTGGAGCGAGTGGTACGAGGAAGAGGCGAACGTCGCGCCCGCTTGGCCGACGCCGGTGAATTGCGGCCAGCGCCGCAGTGACTGCGCCAGCGTTCCGCGAGCGCCCCACAACGAGGCGAAACCTGCGAACGGCTCCGTGTAGCCGGCCGCGACGACCGCCGGGTCGAGGATATTCTTCGACAGCAGCGCGCCGAGGCTCAGGTACTTCGGATCTACCTGGTTCCAGTCGATGCCGGTGTGCAGCCGCCGGCCGAGGTTGCCCACGTACCCGACGCTGAACGACATGTTCTGGCCCACCTGCTGCTCGATCAGGAAGTTGAATTGCTGCGTGTAGGGAACTATCGTGCTGCGGTTCCGATCCACGAGCGTAGCGCCCTGGGCATTCTTCAGGCCGGGAATGAGCTGGGGCGGATGGGCGAAGTCCTGCCGGAAGCCGTTATCCCAGTTCATCGCCGGTGTGACGCCGAGGTCGGCCGAGCCGAAACTCGCGCTGATATTGTAGCCTTCGCGCAAGCCGTTGATGCCCGTGCCCTGGGTGATGATCTGGGCGAAGAAGATGCCGTAGCCGCCGCGGACCACCGTTTTGTCCGTGATGCGGTAGGCGAAGCCGAAGCGCGGCGCGAAGTCCTTCCAGTGTGTGTTGCCGGTGCTGCTGAAGGCCCCGTCGCTCGCAAAAATGTACGCTCCCGGGATGCCGCCAAGCGCCGGGTTGGGCGCCGTAGGATCCATATAGGAGATGCGGTTGTTCGGGTCGCTGAAACCGGGCTGCACTTCCCAGCGCATGCCGAGGTTCAAGGTCAGCTTCGGAGTGACCTTCCAGTCATCGTTTGCCCACAGGCTATAGTAGCCGTTGCGGTTGCCGTACTGGAGGAACGGGAAGAACGACGACGCGGAGTAGACATCACCCAGCAGGAAGCTGGCCCAGGCGTTGCCGCTCTTGGAAACGCCCGGCAATCCGGTCGAGAGCTGGTTGAACTGCCAGTTGCCACCGCTCGATCCAAAGTCCCGGAAGTTGTTCCGGGCGCGCTGAACCTCCGCGCCGATTCTGATCGTGTGGTTGCTGCGGATCACACTCAGCGTATCGAGGAACGTAAAGTTGGTGAAGTAGTTGTCCGAAGCGATCGTGTCGCCGAAGCGGATGTAGTCGTGGTTGAAGTCCACCCACGGAAACAGGTCGCCGCCGACGCCCTTCAGCCCCAGCTTCTCCGGCCACCCTTTGCCATAGTGCACTGAGAAGTTCGGGTTGCGGAAACGCGACAGGCCGGCCGAAAACCGGTTCAACACTGTCGGGTTCACCGTCCAGTCATAATTCAGACGGATGATGCGAGTGGTCACGCGCTGGATGTTGTGGCACTCCAGGTCGCCGGCCAAGCCGTTGCCGCCGACGTTGTTGGCGCCAGGGCACTTCACCGCCGGGCGGTCGGTGAAGTTGAACATGCCGCTGACGCGGTGCGCTTCGGTGAACAGGTGGTCGATCTTGAAACCGCTCGATCGCTGATCCGTGCTTGGATAGCCCGTATCCAACTGGTAGTTGTTGGCCAGTCCAGGATAAGTCGGCTGCGGGTGCATCGCCACCATCTTGCTGGAGATGCTGCTCCACATAGTCTTCGGCACAGTATTGTTCTCGAACGGATCGCGAACCACCTTGCCATCCACCGTGCGCTGTGAACGCGGGTTGTAGACCAAGCCCCTGCCGGCGTCCACCCACTCGCTGAAGTCGCCTTCGAGCATCTTCGCGGTCGGGGTGGTTCCCAAGCCGGGCGAGCCGGGGCTCCGTTGATAGTACTGGTCGAACGAGAAGAAGAAGAACGACTTGTTGCGACCGTCGTAGACCTTCGGCAACAGGATCGGGCCGCCTACCGTGAAGCCCCAGTTGTTCTGCCGGTACTTGGGCTTAGACGGCTGGAAGAAGTTGCGGGCGTTGTAGGCCTCCACGCTGTTCAGCCAGAAGGCGTTGCCGTGCAGATCGTTGGTGCCGCTCTTGTAGTTGAACGTGGTGACGCCGCCCAAGGCGTGGGTGTACTCGGCCGAGTAGTTGTTGGCGATCAGCTTGAACTCGGCGATGGCGTCGACCGAGGGGTTCACCTCGGCGTCGTTGGCCAGGTCGCCGCGGCTGAGTGCGATGCCGTCGTAATACACCTGATCGGTGAAGGCTGCGTTGCCGTTGACGTGCTTCTCCCACGTAGCGCCGGGGGTGACACCGGGCTGTAGGAAGATGAATGAGGACGGGTTGCGGATTCCGCCTCCGAGTGTCAGCGGCAGTTCAGTGAACGTGGACGAAGTGAGTACCATGCCGACTTCGGCCGATTCGGATTGAATCAGCGGTGCGGCCCCGGTGACGGTGACCTGTTCGGTCACCTGGCCGAGTTGCATGGTGATGTCGAGGCGGAGCGTTTCGCCAACGCGTGCTCCGATTTCCGTCTGCTGATAAGTCCGGAAGCCGTCCTTCTTGGCTACCAGGGTATAGGTGCCGACAGGCAACCGGAGAAGGTTGTAGACGCCCGTGGGACCGGTTTTGGTGGATGTCTGGACGTTGGTTTCAACGTGCGTGACGGTGATTTCAACGTCCGGGATAGCGGCCTGCGTGCTGTCTATTACCAATCCCGTGATCGTGGCGCGATCGCCTTGCGCCACGGCGACGAGAGGTAACAGGAGGAGCAGACAGAACGCGTACAGATAGAACTTCTGCGACTGCAAACGTTCCATATTTGACCCCCCATGTTCACGGGGTCTTGTCCCTACAAGCTGCCCCGCGAGAGAAAATACATCCTAGCAATGTCGATATATTGTATTTTCGTAGTAATTCTCTTTTCAAGGGGAAAAGTTCAAAGTGTCAATAGCTTAATGGTAAGCGCTGACATTCGTTTGTATGTTTAGTGTTCTTAATGTGAGGCCCACGGACAATCGAGGTTCCGCACACCACTCAAACTGTTTATCTCGCCGGCGAAACCTCGAATAGCCGGTATTCGTAGCCGTCAAGGTCGGTCATGAAGGACCCGTCCGCGAGAGCCGCGGGAGCGACCTGCTGCGTTTGGCCGGTCTTCACGTCCTTGACCGTGAGCTTCGCCGCCGGCGGCATTCCGAGATCCTCGGCTTTCACACGCCAGACGACGTTCTTGCGCGGCTCGGGGCGGGTGTTGGACACGATGACAATGGTCTGCTCCGGCGAACTGTACAAGGCGCCGTACACTGACTCCCTCGACGTTTTCACGACCCCTGTCAGAGCGTTGTGTAGTTTGAACGTTTCGAGCCTGTACGGTTTGAACGCCCGAAATAGCTTGAGGGTCTCTTCGTAGACCTCGCTTCGCCCGCTTCCGGCCCACGGGAACATACCAAACACGGTCAGGATGGAGATGTTCCGCCGATTGCGCTCGAGCGGCCGGTCTCTCCGGTAGGATGGACATGGCGACCTCGGCAGGCTCTCCGCTAGCAGGGTGAGCAGCGGAAGATCCTCGAGCCGCAGCGACGACTCCGCCCCCGACAGTTCTTCCATGTTCACAACCAGGTCGGCGAAGTTTTCGAAGATGATCGCGGGCCTGTTGCCGCCAATATGCAGGATCAGCGGGCCGTCCGGAGCAACCAGCCTCCGAGTCCAGGCCAGCAACTCGACAACGCCGTCGACTCCGAGATGCAGATTGGTCCCGTGTTTCGTGTTGGTGCAGCCGATGTTGACGACCTGATCGTAGTAGATGCCGTCAAATCCGAGTTCCCGATACGCTTGCTCGATGTCGTGTTTTCTCCGTTCGAGCCACCCCGACGTCGGACACATGAGTGCCCCGTACTCGCCCTTGCCAACGAGCGTGTGGATCACCGTCCCGAGTTCGTCGACCGTCCGCGCCCACTCGGGCGAGTGTTCTGTGAAGCCCTGCGCTTTCGGATGCAGTTCGTGAATCGAGAAGTACGGGACTACCTTAATGCCGTGACGCCGGCAAGCCGCAATCACCCGCCGCATCTCGGCCATGCCCTTTTTGTCGTAAGGCGGCCAGGCCCCGTCATGCCAGAAGTTCTCGTCCTCGGAGTAGTCGTTGTGAAGCCGGACGATGTTGACGCCGCTCTCCGCCCACCGGGCGATCTCGCTATCCGACGGCCAGGGATGGTTCCCGAAGGACAGATGGCGCCATTTCCGGTTCGACTTGTCAACGATGCGCGGCAAGCCCAGATAGTAGCTGAACATGTACTCGCCCTTCTTGAGGCGAACAGGGCGCTCCGACCGCAGAGGTTCGCAGACCACGCGAATCCGGGAGCCGTCATCGGAGACGCTTGCCTCGAACCGGCCAGCGCCGGCTCTTCCAGCCAGCGCACGCTCCCAGGTGGCCAGGTCCGAAGCAGTGCTCAAGTCGAACCCCTCCACACCTCGGTCGAACAACAAAAGGTAAAGCAGCGTGTGGCGATCATCAACCAGTTTTGTCCCGGCGCTCCCGATCGTTCCATACCGCGTGTTGATCCGCTGCTGCCACGCGACGTCGTCGACCATAGGCCCGCTCCGGACGCCGAACTCGTTCAGGTCCGCGCGGACGGCTGTCGAGCCAATGCCCACCGCCGACGCCGTCATGTCTTCGCTCAGCCGCAGCGTGTGGTCCGCCCGGATGAAGAAGGGCGAGATCGTCCACGTCGTCCGATATTCAATCGGCCCGGGGCGCCTTCCAGCCGCGGCCATCCTGCCGCTAAACTCCAGTCGGACCACGCTGCCCTTCTGAGCCTGGGTGAAGCCCGTAACGGGAGCGTTTTCGTCCGACCACTGATCGACGTAGCTCGCGAAGGGTGACAGCAGCAGATTCTTCCCGGACCCGGCCGGGAACACGATGCTGTCGAGCACGCCGCCGTTCCGCAGGTCGAACTCGATCCGCCAGTAGTTGCTGATTGCGGCAACGCGCTCGCCGCCGGCGACCTCCAATCGGATGGGACCTCCTCCCGGGGCGTCGAGCGCTTCCAGGGAAGGCGTGGCGGCGGGAAGCCCGGCCGCCACGCACAGGAACAGAGCCAGTTCTTTCATCAGTGTCTACTTTGCCGGCGCGATTTCAAACAGCCGGTATTCGTAGCCGTCAAGTTCGGTCATGAAGGACCCGTCCGAGAGAGCCGCCGGGGCGACCTGCTGCGTTTGGCCGGTCTTCACGTCCTTGACCGTGAGCTTCGCCGCCGGAGACATGCCGAGATCCTCGGCTTCCACACGCCAGACGACGTTCTTGCGCTTCTCCGGACGAGCGTTAGACACGATGACGACGGCCTGTTCGGGCGAGCTGTATAAGGCGCCGTACACCGTCTCCCAGGAGGTCTTCACGACCCCGGTCAGCGCGTCATGGAATCGGTAGTCCTCCAGGCGATACGGCTTGAACGTGCGGAACAGTTTCAGCGTCTCCGCATAGACGCCGTCGCCGGTACCGCCCGACCACGGGAACATGCCTAGCACGACGAGATGCGCGATATTCCGCTGGTTCCGTTCCACCGGCATGTCACGCCGGTAAGACGGGCACGGCGAGCGCATGATGCTTTCCGCCAGAACAGTGACGATCGGAACCTCGTCCATCACCATGAGCTTCTCCGCGCCGGAGATCTCTTCCATGTTGACCACCAGGTCGGCGAAGTTCTCGAAGGCGATGGACGGCATTGCACCGTAAAGATGCAGGATCAGTGTGCCATTCGGCGCGACGAGTCTCCGCGTCCAGGCCAGCAGGTCGATCACACCGTCAGTGCCGAGATGCAGCTTCTCGTTATGGGCCTTGTTGGTACACGGGAGCGTCATCACCCAGTCGTAGTAGATTCCGTCGAAACCCAGGTCCCGATACGCCCTCTCAATATCCTGCTTGCGGCGTTCGAGCCAGCGGGACTGCGGGCACATCTGCGCTCCGAACTCTCCTTTGCCCCAGGCGTTGTGGAAGACGGTGCCGGCCTGGTCGACGCTGCGCTTCCACTCATTCTCGTTCGCCGCGTAGCCTTCCGCTTTCGGATGGAACTCGTGAATCGAGAAGTACGGGACTACCTGGATGTTGTGCCGGTGGCAAGCCGCGATGACACGCTTCATCTCGGCCATGCCTTTGTCGTCATAGGGAGGCCAGGCGCCATCGTGCCAGAAGTTCTCGTCTTCGGCGTAGTCATTGTGCAGCCGGACGATGTTCACACCGTTGTCGGCCCACTTCTTGACCTCCGTGTCCGACGGCCAGGGGTGGTTGCCGAACGAAAGATGCATCCACTTCCGGTTGGCCTTCTCGACGATGCGCGGCAGCCCGAGGTAGTAGCTGAACGTGTACTCGCCTTTGGCGACCTTCACCGGGTACGGAAGACTCAGCGGCTCCATGGCGAGGGAGATCGAGCCACCGTCGTCGGCGACCTTGGCCTCGTAGCGGCCCACGCCGCCTCGCTTCGCCAGGCCTGTCTCCCAGGTAGCCACGTCGGAGGCGACGGTAATGTCGAAGCCCTCCTTGGCTCGGTCGAAGAACAACATATACGTAGGCGCGTGGTGCTCGGCGATGAGTACTTCCCCGGCTTGCTGGACTTTCCCGAAACGCCCCCCAGCCATCTTCCGCCGGTCGGGATCGTCGGTCATGCCGACGCGCAGTCCCCATTCGTTGAGCTCGCGGCGCAGCGAGGTGGAAACGACGCCGGCCTTAGAGACCATGGCGTCTTCCAGGAAACGCAGCTTGTAGTCGGCGCGCGCGACGAACGGCGACAGAGTCCAGGTGGTCACGAACTCGACCGGCCCCGGATTTCTTCCGGCCGCCGCCATCCGGCCTGAGAATTCCAGCGTGACGATGTCACCGTTCCGCGACGGGCGGAAGTCCGTTTTCGGTGCATTCGCCGCGCACCAGCGATCGACGTACGTACGGAACGGCGCGAGCAGCAGGTTGTTGCCGCTGCCGTGCTTGAAGACGATTGTGTCGAGTGCCCCGCCGTTGCGCAGATCGAACTCCAGGTGCCAATAATCGGTGGTGACCTTGACGCGGTCGCCGGGTGAGGTGTCGAGTTGGATGGAACCTCCGCCCGGCGCCTGTATCTGTGGCGCCTGAGCGAAAGACACCGTGCAGAATAGCGCGGCAGTACACAATCCACGAAGCCGTGAAGTCATGAGAGGTCCTTTGATAGATGAAGTCGGTACCAACGGAATTCTATATCGTGATCTGATAGTCTGCAAACGAGATAAAACGGAGGGTCGTTGATGAAAGCTTACGCGTGGGTCGCAGTTTGCCTGGCGTCGGCTCTGTTCCTTTCTCCCGCTTCCTCGCAGCAGAGGAAACCGGTCCGAGTCTACTCGACGCTTCTCAATCCGCGCGAGCATCCCGACGACGGGCGCCGCCACGTACGCCCGCCGTCGTGGGAGACGTTCGGCCATCGCACGCTCTTTACCGCTCTCCGTGGGTTTGAAGTCAAGGACGGAAGGCTCGTTCGCTACAAGGAGGAACTCGACAAGTACACGCGCGAGCACGAGCTTGCCGAGGTCATCTGGCCGTCCTACCCCATCCTGTTCGCGAACAACCTCGGCGACCTCGCCGATGAAATCCGCGACCGGAAGCTCTTCCTGTTCGACATATGGGGTTACGTGCCAGGCTCCGGACCCGGCGGCTACTGGCAACAATTCGAGCCGCCTCCCGGCGTCTTCCAGATGCTCGAATCGAAGCTCGGGGATCGCTGGCTCGGCATGGACGTGGGCGAGCAGGACGGCCGCTACATCGGCGGCTACGCTCCCCAGATGTATCCGGTCTCCGCCGGGCGCTTCGACCAGTATCTGAACTTCCACCGCCATTTCGAGCGCTTCACCAGCGACCTCGGCAACCGGATGGCGACGCTTGTCTCCCTCAACTTCGGGCACTACTTCTTGAAAGAGGGAATCTACACCCTGATCGGCGCCGAAACCGCCCAGGCGCTCCCGAATGGCCAGGTCTACTACTCGTTCATCCGCGGCGCCGGAAAGCAGTACGGCGTACCATGGTTCGGCAACGCTTCCGTCTGGAACCGCTGGGGCCACAAGACCTATTCCGACTCGGGCTCCGACTTCGGACCGACCAAGGGCACCAGTGTCAGCCTGCTCAAACGGTTGCTTTACAGCCACATCCTCTATAACTCCTTGCTGGTTGGCTTCGAAAGCGCGTGGTTCGATGGCGGAGGCAAGCTGACTCCCATCGGCCACGTGCAGGAATCGGCGAACAGGTGGGTGAAACAAAATGGCCAGCCGGGCGTGATGATGACGCCGATCGCGGTGATGGCCGACTTCTTCTCCGGCTGGTCGTTTCCCCGGCACCTTTACAGCCGGCACGTCTACCGCGTCTGGGGCAACCTGCCATACGAGTCCGGCGACCACCTGACCGACGGCGTCCTTGACATGCTCTATCCGGGCTACCAGGATTCCTCGTACTTCCACGACGAACGCGGCTTCATCACACAGACTCCGTACGGCGACGCCGCCGATGCGCTGCTCAGCGACGCTCCGGGTTGGCTGCTCGCGCGCTATCCCGTTGTGGTCGTGGCCGGCGAGTTGTCGGGCGACATCGAGACGCGCGACAAGCTTGAGGAGTACGTGCGGCAGGGCGGACATCTGGTAATCACCGCGGGCAACATTGCGAAGTGGAACGGTGGGATCGGCGGAGTAACGGCCGCCGGCCCAGCGCGCAGCTTCGCGCCGAAGCAGGCGCTTCAGGTTGCCGGCTCGCGGGTGGTGGAGGATCGGGCGTTCGAGGCCATCGGCTTACGCCTGCAGGCTGTGCACAAGGTGCTGGTCCGTTCCACCGGCACCCTCGCCGCGGAAGTGCCCCTCGGCAGAGGCCGGCTCACCGCGCTGGGTAGCCTGTTCGGCGTCCCGAAGGAGGCCGTGATTCAGACTGTGCGCAATGAGATCGACAAGCCGCTCGCAAAGCCGTACCCGCTGTTGAAGCACGTGCGGATGATCCTCGACCGCGTGTTTCGCGAGCAGGTGCTTTTCGATGCCGGCGAGGGACTGAGCCTGATCGTATGCCGGAAAGAGGCGGGCGAATACACGCTCGGCATCACGAACAACTCGTGGCGCGAAAGGCCGTTCCACATCGTTTCGCACATCGGCAAGATCGAGTCGGTCAATGAGTTGCCGCTCGACCGGTCGGAATGGGGCGCCACGGGTCACGTGCCGGAAGGGGTGGATGCTTCCGCGCTTGGATCGAGCACAAACCGGACGATCGCCGGCGGCGACATTCGCGTGCTTCGCGTGCGCGTCCGGGATGAGAACGTCGAGGAGATTCGGCATGCCGCTCCGCCGCCGGGGCCGCGGGGACGGGCACTGCCGCTGCGCGGCGATGGTTCTATCCAGGAACAGATCCTGAGGCGGCCCTCTTTCTTCCAGCACTTCGACACCGCTGTGATTGATTGGCGGTATCTGAACAGCCGCGAGACTGAGGCTCTGAACAAGGAAGCACGCTGGCTCAAGCTCCAGGGACTCAAGGTGATCGTCGATCTGACCTCGGGTCTGAATCTCTACCCAGACCTGCGGATCATCGACAACATCGGCTCGGACTACGCGGCGAGCATGAGAGCGATCGACAGCGTGTTGTCGAAGATGCAGATCCTCGATTCGCGCGATTTGATTCTCTCACTGCACCGCGTACCGGAGAACAACTTCACCCGGGACGAGACCTGGGCTGGGTTCGAGAAGACCCTCCGGCGAATCTGCGGACAGGCGGAGTCGGCGCGGATTACCGTGCATTTGCGCATGGCGCCGGGCAAGCCGCCATCCGACCTGAAGGAGGCGGCCGCATTTGTCGCGCGGGTCAATATGCCGAATCTGAAAATCGCTCCGAGTACGGCGATGCTTCTTGCGGCCAAAAATGGGCCGGAAGCGCTTTCCGCGGTGCCGCCGGAGAAGGTCGGGATGTGGCTTGTCGCCACGCCCGCCAGCGATATCGGAGGCAGCGTGTGGCAGTATCACGGACCGGTCGCCGGGAAGGATTTGGAAGCGCTGGTACGGCCTTTTCTGGCCGCCGCCCCCGGAGTCCCGCTGGTCCTCGATGCCGTCTACCCGGACCAGGACGCGGAATACCGTGACGCCCGCGCGCTTGACCGGCTGGCGGGGAAGTAGGTTGGCAGCGATCAGTCTTCAGCTCTCAGCAGTCAGCCAGCGAGGCTGATCGCTGAGAGCTGACAGCTGAAGGCTTCCCTACTCCACCCGGAACAGGATGCCGGCGCCGGGGGCGAGCCAGTCCATCTCGCGTCCGAACTCTTCTTCGATGCCGGCGTAGTTGCAGATGCGGATCAGCTTTTTCCCCTGCTCCTTCAGCTCAATCGAGAATTGGAAGCTGTTGTTCAGGTCCTTGTTCACGATCATGAAGTAGGGGCGACCCTGCCCGTCCTCGAACTCGCCGATCAGGAAACGGCCCTGGATGGGTGGCTTCACGTAGCGCATCACCATCGGTACGCTTCGGATCAACTTGCTCTGCGAAAGCGGCTTGCCGAACTCAGGCACGTCCGGATAGTGGTATACGCCCGTGCTCTTGAGCTTCAGCATCGTCGGCGCGAGAGCGTGAATCTGGAGGTTGATCCGCCGCAGCGCGTCCCACGTCGCCGTCTTGTTGCCGAACTGGTCGACCGCGCCCAGCCGGTAGTTGCCGTTGTGCGGCGAGTAGTAAGTGAAGTACTGGATTCCGCGCCCGCCGTAGGCCAGCGTTGCGTACACCTGGAGGTTGAATGTCGCGTCCGACGGCTCCATGTAGTTGAAGTGAGCGTTCGCCAGGATGCAGTTCCAGAACGGCGTATTCGTTTCCTGTGAAATGCGGCGTACCGCCTCCAGGTTGTTGTAGAAGTACTCCAGCATCTCGCCGCCGACCACCGAGTAGTTGTCGTAGCTCAGGAACGGCTGGCCGATCGTGTCTACCAGCATCTTGGCGTAGGTGTCGTAGTCCGGCGTTCCCATCCGTTCCTTACTCACGCGGTACGGAAACAGGTTTACGTAGGGCCACTTGTCAGGCGCGGCCTCCTTGAGCATCTTCGAGACGCGTCCCATCGCCGGCATCAGCGAGGCGTGCGGCTCGTCTCGCAGGTAGTACCCGAGAACGGCTGGGTTAGAGGCGGTCGCCTTCACCACCTCGGCGACGTTCCTCCGAATCTCGGACTCGGACGGCATGTTCGCCCAGTCGTACCCGTTGACCCGTTTGTCGGAGACAAAGCAGGACAGTCCGGCATCCTGGACCTTCCCTACGTCCTCCACTCGGCAAAAGCCGGATGCGTTCAGCCCGGCGTCTTTCATCAGGTTGAGCTGCGCCTGGTCGGACGGCGAACCTCCCCAGGCCATGATCGGGAAGGTCTTGGCGGCCACGCGCTCGGGGTTATGGAACTGCTGCTGGCCCGGCGCCGCCGCGGCCAGAAGAAACAGGCACACGATTACCGTTGAGATTGTGCGAATCATGATGTTCTCCGTGTTTTTGAGTTACTGGTGCGCGCCCGCGAATTCAATCTGCGCCTCTCGCAGCGATAGGCGCGCCACCATCGCGTCCATCCCGATGGCCTTCTGCCGCGCCGCGGCCGCCCCTTGGGTGTCGCCTTTCTCTTCGAGTACGAGCGACAAGAGATAATAACCGATCGTCTCCGGCAGGCCACGATATTCGTACTTGCCGGACGTCCGTTCCCGCGCCTCCGCTTCGAGCTTGCCTAGCAGTGCTTTGTATTCGCCGGTCTGCCCGAGCGTCTTGTTCGCGAGCATCTGGTAGTACATGCCGAGATGCGCCTTGCCGTACTTCTCGTCGAGGATCTTCTTCAGGTGCTGCTGGGCCGTGTCCCGCCTGCCCATCGCCTGGTAGACGCGCGCCAGGTCCCAATTGACGTGGGCCTGGAAGTCCGGCGTCCGCGCGGCCACCTCGAGGTTCTTCGGATACTCGCCCGCCTGCTGATAGTGTGCTAGCGCCGTCTGGTAATCCTTCCGGTCGAACGCGGCGTCGCCGAGCTGCTTGTTGACCTCGACCCAAGCGTAGTGGATTTCGTACTTGCCCTCCCAGCTATGGAAGTGGTGGTTCTTCAGCACGTCGTAGACTGCCTTCAGGTTTTCCGTGCCGCCCTGTTTGAGCCGTAAGTCGATCAGCGTCGAGATCAGGTCGTCGCGGGAGTTCACGGTCTTCGGGTGCTTCATGAACAGTGCGTATCTCTCCGCCTCGGACACCTTGATCTGCTGGGCGACGTCATCGAGTTCCAGCAGGATCCGGCCGTCCGTCGCGTCGACCGCGAACGCCTTCTGGTAGGCCTCGTAAGACGCCTGCATGTCCTTCTTCAGATACCGCTGCCCATAGGCGACATTGCGCTGGGCGAGCGGTGACTGCGGGTTCAACTGGACCGCTTTCTGCCAGTCGGCAAACCCCTCCTCTCGTTGCCCACTGCCGTAGAGCAGGTTGCCGAGGAACAGGCGGGCGTTGGCGTCGTCCGGGTAGGCCCGGATGGCTGCTTCGAGCGCCGCCTTCTCCTCCAACCGGTGCGGGAAAACGTTGATCGGCGATCCTTTGCGGGCGACGGCATAGAACTGCGCCGCCGTTGTTTTGTCACCGGTCAGCTCCTTGAAGTAGCCCCGGAAGTAGCTCACCAGCGGGCTGATCCGCGTGACGTCTTTGCCCTCCGCATAGCGCGCGAGCACGTCGTCGGCATCCACGAACTGACCGGCTCCGGCATAGGCAGCCGCCAGCTCGAGATAGTTCTGCACGGCGTCACGCATGTATCCGCTCCAGATTGAACCCCACGGATCGGCTGCTTTGCCAGTGTTCTTCACCGCGAGCGTCTTCTCGTATCCGCCCATGAAGTTCATCGCGTCAAGATCGAGCGCCTTTTCCGCCGCCGTCAGGGCCCGCTTGTGATCGCCGAGATGCCGGTAGGCCGCGGCCTTCAGAGCCGGAATGTCGGCGAACTTGTCATTCTGTTTCCCGGCTTCGTCGAGCTTGGCAATCGCCTCGCGGTAATTGCCGTCGAGCATGTCGATCTTGGCGAGATTCAGGTATGCGGGCACGAAATACTCGTAGCCGTAAATCGCGCGGTAGAACTGGTCGTAGGCTTCCTTGAACTTCCGCAGACCCGACAGCGCCAGGCCCTTGCCGTAGTAGAGTCGAGCGTTGTCGCTGTCGCGCTCCAGCGCTGTGTTCAAGTACGTGAGCGCCTCGTTCCATTTCCCCTGCTTCAGGGCCAGGAAGCCCATCTCGGCGTTGACGCGCGAATCCTTCGGATCCCGGCTCAGCGCTTCGTTGTAGTACACCAGCGCCTCGTTCGTCCGGCGGAACCGGTCAAGCCATTCGCCGGCGTGATACAGTTCGTCCGGGTTCATTTTCTTCGGATCGCCCGGATCCGTCTGGCCTGGCGGCAGGTCCACCTTCTGCGGCGGCTTCTGCTGGAGTTCGATGGCCAGTTTGCCCTTTGCGTCGTACACCGCCAGGTGCAGGTCGTAAACCGTCGCGCCGCCAGCCGGCACTTCCACCGTGTATGGCTTGTCCGGCGAAATCGTGGCTGCCGCTTCGCTCAACACCTTGCCTGTCTTGGTGTCCTTCAACACCACCTTGCAGTTCGAAAAGACTCCCGTAGCGTTGACGCCGCCGAAGGCTTTGCCGTCTTTCAAGTCGGTGTTCACAGCAAAATCCTTGCTCGCGTTGCGATAGCCGCGGAGGTCGCGCACCGGATACCAGTAGTCGTGCGCCGTCTTCACTTCATACGCGCCCATCCAGTGGTAGTCGGGCTGGTTGTCGCTCCAGACGCCCGCCTGTGGCTCGTAGTATGGCCCGGAGCCGTCGGAGAGGATGTCGTCCCAGATGCGGCCGGAGGGGCCGGAACCCCACGTCCAGAGTTTCTTCCCGAGCACGATGTGATGGTTGCCGACGTGCACCATGCCGGCCTGCTTCTGGTGGTCATAGGTTCCGAACCACTCCGACGGGTTGTTGAACGCGAAGAAGCTGCTCGCGTTCGGCACATTCTTCCACCACGTCAGGTCCACGCCGTTGTGAACCGGCCAGTTCCAGAACTCGTGCTTGCTGTGGCCCGTCACCATGTCACCCGGATACTGCGCCTGCACGGGATCGCCCGCGTAGGTCGCGGCGGTGGCCCAGAACTGGAAGGAGTGCTTGTGCTGTGTCGGGTTGATGAAGACGTAGTCCGCCTTGATATAGCTACGGCCCGGGTACACCGTCATCCCGACAAGCCAGCGCATCCGGAAGATCGGCTCCGTCTCTCCGACCCAAACCGTCGCGCTGCCGTCCGCGTTCTTCACAATTCGGTGGTCGGTGGGCATGAAGCAGGACGGACGGTGGCCGTGCGGGAAGTTCCACTCGATGCCGCCGGAGATCCACGCGCCAGTCATGCTGATCAGGCCGGGCTTAACGGTCTTCTGCCAGTAGAAGAACTCGAAGCCGTTGGTTTTATCCAACGCCCCATGCAGGCGCCCGCCGATCTCCGGCAGCACCAGCACCTTGATGTACTCGTTCTCGAGGTAGACCGCGGTGTACGCTTTGTCGACCTTGTTGTTGGTCAGCGTCTCCTGCAAGGGATACGGGTAGATATCCCGCCCGCCGTCGAGGAATACCGGGTGCTTCTGCGGTGGTCCGATCTCCCAGGTGGGCATGGTGAGTTTTTCCTCCCAAGCCTTTACCTGGCCGAACGCGTGCGCGCCGGTCGCCAGTAGATACAATGTCAGTGCGAAGGTTAAGAAGATTCTGCTCATGGATGTGCTCCGGAGGACGCTGTCTCTCCCGCGTCCGACCACAGTATATCAGCACCTGGAGGAATTCCTGCCCGAGTGAAATCCGCTCTCCGGCGCCGGCCCCGAAAGACTCAATCCGGCACGAAATCGAGACTTCTCAGACGAATTGCGCGGTGGCTGTCGATCGGTCTCGTTGCCTTCATCGGACTCTGCGGCTTGAGCCTGCTGCTCATGCGGTGGATCGACCCGCCGTTCACCGCCGTTCACGCCGAACGCCGGATCGAGTCCCTTTTCCGAAAGGGTCGCTACCAGAAACGCTACCGGTTTGTCCCGCTGCGGCGGATTTCGGTTCCCTTGCAACATGCGGTGATCGCCGCCGAAGACGGGCGGTTCTATCAGCACTGGGGTCTTGACGTGCTGGAGATGAAGAAGGTCGTCGAAGACGATTGGACGCGAGGCCGGATGCGAGGCGGTTCTACGATCACCCAACAGCTCGTCAAGAACCTCTTCCTCACGACGCGCGGATCCGTAATTCGAAAAGGATTTGAATTCGTTCTCGCACCGCTGGCCGAAGTGCTGCTGCCGAAGGACCGCATTCTCGAGCTCTATTTGAATGTGATCGAGTGGGGACCCGGTGTCTATGGCGCGGAGGCCGCCGCGCGGCAGTACTACGCGACATCCGCGGTCGCGATCGGCCGGGAGCAGGCGGCGCGGCTAGCGGCCATCATTCCATCTCCACTTCGGAGACGGCCCGGGCGGATGGACGACTACAGCTCCGAGATTCTGGAGCGCATGAGCCGGATGGGCTGGTAGCCCGTTCAGGGTGGCTGGGGCGCCGCTCCCTCACGGGTCGCGGTTCCTTCATCTCTCTGCCCCCGAGTATCCAGGTCCTTTCACAAATCGTCCCGGCTTCGCTCCGGTGTGGTCTCCTTCCCAGAGGACAGCCACGCCGTTCACAAACACATATTGCACGCCAGTCGCGTACTGATGCGGTTTTTCGAATGTTGCATGATCCTGGATCGTGGCCGGGTCGAAAACCACCACGTCCGCGTAGTAGTCCGCCTTCAACATTCCACGGCGATTGAGCCTGAGGTTCTCAGCCGGAAGCGCGGAGAGCTTACGAACCGCCTCTTCCAGTGGAATGATCTTCTCGTCACGCACGTACTTCCCGAGCAGGCGCGCGAAGCTGCCGTACGCCCTGGGATGCACGTTACTTTTCAGGAAGACGCCCTCCGGCGCGAGCGAGGGCGAGTCCGAGCAAAAGCTGACCCACGGCGTCGCGATCGCTTTGCGCACGTTGTCCTCCGACTGCGTGAAGTACACCGTGCCGATCCGGCTCTCGTCTTCGAGGATCAGATCCATCGCCGTCTCCTCGGGCGATTTCTTGCGCATCCGGGCCACCTCGCCAAGAGTTTTTCCAGTGAGCGGCTTCAGCTCCGCCTTCCGGAAGTCGACGAGCAGGATATTCTCCGGCGATGCCGCGCCGAGATACATGTTCTCCCATTGGTCCGACTCGCGTTTCATCTCCTGTACGATTCGTTTTCGCGTCGCCGGATCTTTCAAGCGCTTGAGGAACGCTTCGTAGCCGCCCTCTTGCGTCCACGGCGGCATCACGGAATCCAGGCCGGTCGAGCTCGCGGGATAGGTGTAGATGTCCGCCGTGACGTGCAGGCCCTGGGCACGGGCCTGGTCAACTTTGGCGATCGCTTCGGTCATCTTTGGCCAGTTCGCTTTGCCGGAGGCTTTCAGGTGGTAGATCTCCGCGCGGATCTTTGCCTCGCGCGCGATCCTCAGCAATTCATCGACGGATGGCAGAAGCTGGGAGCCTTCGCTCCGCAAGTGCGAGATATAGATGCCGCCCGACTCCGCGGCGACCTTGGCCAGTTCGATCAGTTCCTCGGTTTTGGCGAAGTTGCCCGGCGGATAGATCAGCGAGGAGGCAATGCCCAGCGCGCCTTCCCGCATCGCCTCGCGCACGAGTTGGCGCATCTTCTCGAGCTCTTCCGGCTTGGGCGCCCGAATTGCGTGCCCGATCACGTAAATCCGCGGCGTTGCCGC
>DATIFQ010000134.1:0-7677 GCA_035455185.1 Bryobacteraceae bacterium
CGCATCCAGTCGGCTATAGTGGAGAAAGAGACCTACCTTCCACATCGAGCCGGTGAGGTGCGAGAGCGGTTGAATCGGGCGGTCTCGAAAACCGTTGAACCTTTACGGGTTCCGTGGGTTCGAATCCCACCCTCACCGCCATCATAAGTTCTTTTGAGTCAATCAATTGACGACCTCCTGTTTCTCGTTGTGACTCTGGTGTACCCTTCGCATGGACGAACACGATTAGGCTGCGGTCCCAAGTCCGGAGATGACGTGGCGACACTCTTGAAGCATGGCGCGGCGGATGGAGGCTCTACCGGTGCCAGCCGGGTAGATCGCGGCACCGGGCAAGAAGGCGGGTCAAAGGAAAGAGGGTCAAAGGAAAGAGGGGGAGAGGGAGAGCCACATAAGAAGTCTCTTGAGATAAGACACTTACGGATTCCTGCGGCAGGACAATCCAGCACGGCTGGGAGATCGACCACGTCAAACCTGTTTCGGAAAGCGGCACGGATGATCTCTCCAATCTCCAACCGCTGCACTGGGAGAACAGCCGGGCAAAGGGCGATGACTGGCCGCGCTGGACCTGCACGAAACGCCGTTGAATGGGCTGGGTGTAGAATAGAGTCAATCTCGCTGAAGCCGCCCCGAACTCGGAGTAGTGACCGTGGAGCAAGAGGAATCGACAGGCAGCCGCCTTTACCTTTCGAATTGTTTAGCCTGGTTCGCCTTTCTGCTTCTCGGTGTCAGCGTCGTTCCGGCTCCGACTGTGGGCCAAAAAGCACCTGCTGGCCTGACGATGCACCGGCAACAGGCGGGCACTCCCAATGCAAAAGGTTGGTATGATGCCAAATCGACCGAGGGCCACTTCAGCGTATCCCTGCCGATCCCCTTCAACGATTTCACCGTAAAGGTCAAGGAGAAGGACGGGACGGAAGTCGTGAGTTACGTGATAGGGTCGACCAGCAAGGAAGGCTTCAAGTTCTCGGCGACTGAAATGCTGAATGGGCGCAGGACCCGTGAGTTCGATGCCGACGCATATATGGAGAAGTTCAAGGCCGATAAGAGAAATACTGTCTCCAATGAAACACTATTTGAGGTCGACGGTCATTCGGCCATTCAATTCCATGTCTCGAACGCCCAGCAGTCTGCCTTCATGCGTGCGATTGTCGTTCCGTCTGGCGTGTTGCTCTTAATCGTCGAGTACCCCACGAGGTTGGAGAGGGACGTGATTTCCCTTGTGAAGCATTTCTTCGATTCGTTGAAGATCGAGCAGATTATGTAAGAGACGCGTCCTGAACGGGAGTCACCCGGACTGGTGTCAGTGACGGGCCGCAGGATTTCACGGAACCGATTGCCACGCCGTTTGTATCAGCCAGCGCGACGTTGCGGATTGTCTGGGATAGGCGGTGCAGGTTAGCCGGGATGCTGGAGCGGACTACCGTACGAATCCCCCGACCGCAAGAGAGAAGCGATTTTTGTGGGCTGTGCACGTAATGTTATTAAAGAGCGAAAGGCCATGCACTCACATCGCGTAGTGACTGGATGCGTTTCCCTGCTACTGTTGCCCGTCCTGGTGTGCGCTCAAGAAGCCGTCACGCCGGCCGAGACGATCCACCTCTTCAACGGGAAGGACTTGTCGAACTTCTACACGTGGCTGGTGAATACAAAGTATCAGGACCCAGACCGTGTCTTCAGTGTTGTCGAGGCGATCGACGGAGTCCCGGCCATTCGGATCAGCGGTCAGCGGTGGGGGACGCTGGCCACGAAGCGGGAGTATGCCAACTACCGACTCATCATGGAATACCGCTGGGGCGTGTTGACCTGGGCACAGAGGAAGAATGGTGTCCGCGACAGCGGCATCCTGCTGCATGGACAGGGCCGCGACGGCAACAGCAAGGCCGATTTCAATGGTCCGTGGATGCGGTCGATCGAATGCCAGGTCGGTGAGGGCATCGTCGGCGACTTCATCGTGGTCGGCGGATTTGAGGAGGACGGCCAGCGTTTAGTGCCAAAGTTGACGGTGAAAGTCAGGAAGGCGCCGAGTGGGGAACTGTTTTATGATCCCGATGGCGTGGAGCGTGAGGTAGGCCGCGTGGCTTGGTCGGGCCGCGATCCAGACTGGGAGGACATCCTCGGCTTTCGGGGCAGGAATGATGTCGAGAGCCCCTGGAATCGCTGGACCAAGCTTGAGGTGATTTGCGAGGGCGACAGCATCACCCATATCGTAAACGGCAAGATTGTGAACGTGGGTACACGTTCAAGCCTCACGAGAGGGAAGATCCTCATTCAGTCGGAGGGCGCCGAGATGTACCTCCGCCGCTTCGACCTCGAGCCGGTGACTCGGTAGAGCCGGGCAAGGGCGCGCTCGTATGGTCTGGAAACTGCATCGCCTAAGCGGTGGAGTTCGATTGAAACCTACCGCCCTGATGAGGGTTGGGCACCACAATGTACCCGCTCTGCGCGGAGCCGTACGTTCTGTTTCGTTGCGTCGCCCAGAACCACCAGTGGGCTGCAATGTAGGCGCTGAGAACAGCGTCGATTTTGTCCTCAGCGGGCTTGGTGCTTCCAGCACGTGGAATGCCCGGGAGCCGTGCGTGGAGCGTCGGGTCGGCAACAGAAAGCCGCTTGAGAATCAGAGTGCGCAGCCGGCGCAGTTCCCGTGCTCTTTGTTGGCGCGGGCCACGCTTGTACTTGACGATCCGATCGAGACCGAACAGGGTGATCGTGGCGGCGTGCGGGTGGACTTCGACTTGAAAACGCCCGTCCTGCCGCGGCTGGATTGACGTGCCGTGTGCGAAGCCGAGGGACTCCAACCGATGGCTGAACTCGATGACGTGAGGGGCGAAAGGGCGGCTTAGATTCGCGGGATGGCATCCAGCGTGAAAACGCCGGAAGTCGCGGTTGAGATCTCGCTCCGCGGGCCGGATACCGGTTTCGTTTGCGATCACCAAGGGCGCGTCCACCGCAACAACGGCGTTCTCTTGTCCGGTTTCCGAGTCAATCCATCCGAGAATCTCGTCCGGCCGCTCCAGGCGGTCGAGCTTCCGTTGAATCAACTCGCGGCCGTTCCACTCGAGCGACGCGAGACCGCTGGGCTTCCCGTACCAGCCGAGATCCACACCCACGAAGCGATTCATCGAGATTTGATCCACTCTACCGGATCACCCACCGCGATCCGGCCCGGCGTCACGACGTAGCTGTTGAGCCCCAAGCGCCCATCAAATTGTTTCTGTACCTTCCGCAGCACGTTCAGATCCTGCTCGCCCGAGTCCGGGTCATAGGTTGTCATGATGCACCGACCACGAAGGTCTTCCAGCCCGATCACCACTTCGCCGATACGCAGTTGCGTACCTTCCCATTGCCGTTCCGAAAGACCCGGAACGCCACCGATCACGAGATTCGGTCGAAACCGCCGCCGGTCATAGCCCACGGCCTCCAGCATCCCGTCTGTCACGACCAACAGCGGCAACACGTCGAAGCGGTCTTGCGCGCCGCTCATCACCAGGCGCGTTCCCGGACCCGCCGCCGCAGCCACCCGGCGCGCGATCTCGGGCGATCTCCACGGCTGGCCGTCGATCAGTATCTGATCGCCGGGGCGCAGTTCCGCCCGATGGCGTAGCAGTAGCGGTCGCGTCCTCGCGGTCATGATCCGTCCCGTGGCGTTCCGCACCTGAATGATCCGGTCGCCGGCGATTCCCGTGGAAGAAAGCTCCGCAGTTTGCAGCATCTCCCCTGCCATCGATTTCACCGGATACCGCCAGATTTCCTTGATCCGCACGTTAGTGTCCCGGCTCGGATCGGCGACGCACTCGCGCGAGCCGCTCCAACTCTTCAAGCGGCCTTCTTCACCGTGATGCGCCGGTCGTAGAAAGAACGCACCAGCCCCACGATCTCGTCGCAATGGTCTTCGAGAGCAAAGTGCCCCGTGTCGAGCATGTGCAGCTCCGGCGTTTTCAGGTCGCGCGCAAACGCCCGGCCACCCTCCTGCGTGAAGATGGGGTCGTTCGCTCCCCACACCAGCAGCGTCGGCGGCTGATGCTTGCGCAGATACTCGTGCCAGCGCGGATACTGATCCACGTTGGTGCGATAGTCGTAGAAGAGGTCGAGCTGGATACGATGGTTCTCCGGCCGGCCCAGGAAGAAAAGATCCGTGTTCCAGTTGTCCGGGCTGATTTTCGCGGGGTCCTTCGTACCTTCACTATAGATCCACTTCACCCCGTCCGGCGTGAAGAACGCCGCCAGTGGAGCCTCGGTCGCCGGCGTGCGATTCTTCCACAGCGCGGAGCGCAGCGCGTCCCACACGCCCGTGAACCCCTCTTCGTAGGCGTTGCCGTTCTGGCAAACGAGGCCTTCGATCCACTCGGGATGGCGCAGGGCGATGCGGAAGCCGACGGGCGAGCCGTAGTCCTGAATGAACAGCGTGAACTTCTTCACGCCGAGTGAGATGAGTAGTTTTTCCATCACCTCCGAGAGCTTGTCGAACGTGTAGGGGAACGTTTTGGGAGAGGGCGCACTGGTGTTGCCGAAACCCGGATAGTCCGGCGCGATCAGGTAAAACTTGTCCGCCAGTTTCGGGATGATGTTGCGATACATGTGAGAAGACGAAGGAAAACCGTGCAACAGCACCATTGCCGGGTTCTTTGGATCGCCCGCTTCGCGATAAAACACTTGCAAGCCATCCACATTCGCGTATCTGTAATACATGGCTGAGTTCCTTTCTGTTGTGGGTTGACACCCGCGGAGGGATGGTGCACGGACCTAGCCGCAGTACTGATGGCATCTAATCAATGAGTTGCAGGAAAACGGCGCAGCCTGTTCTCATGATCCATCACGAGACGGGAATAAGGCGCCACGAATTCGTGATTTCTAACGAGAGGGACGCTTGATGGATCTTCATTCCGTCATCCTTTCGATTGCACAGGCTGAAGGGCCGCCTTCCGTGCTCGGCCAGATCATCAAGGCGATCATGGCCAACGAACATGTGGCGCTCGCGCGCATCTGGTTTCTCGACCAGGACGGAGCGTGCCTCGAGTGCGGCGAATCGGGCGAGGAGACCGCGCTCCACATGCGCGCCAGCGGAGGCCGTCCGCTCGCGCCCGGCGCCGACTGGAGCCGCATCGACGGCGCCCACCACCGCGTGCCCCTCGACTCGGAGCGAAAGCTCGCACAGATGGCGCGTACGGCCGAGCCGGTGCTGATCCGTGATATCCAGGGGATTCATGACGCCGTGATGGACCGCGAATGGGCACGGCACGAACACATCGAGGGCTTCGTGGGCCATCCGCTGCTATTTCGCGGCAGCGTTGTCGGAGTGCTTGCCGTGTTCCTGCGCGTGCATCCGAACCAAGCGACGCTCGAATGGCTGAGCACCTTTGCTGCCCACGCCGCAGTCGCGATCGGCAACTGCCGCGCGTTCCAGCAGATCGACCGGCTGCGCCGCCAGCTCGAACAGGAGCGCGACTACTTGCGCGAGGAGGTGGTCGAGACCGGCGAGTTCCGGGACATTATCGGCCACAGTCCCGCGCTGATGCGTGTGCTCCAACAGATCGACCTCGTGGCCCAGACCGATTCGAGCGTCTTGATTCAAGGCGAGTCGGGCACCGGCAAGGAACTCGTCGGGCGCGCAATTCACCAACGCAGCCGCCGAGCGGCGAAACCGCTGATCCGGGTGAACTGCGGATCGATTCCAAAGGATCTCTTCGAGAGCGAGTTCTTTGGACACGTGAAGGGATCGTTCACCGGCGCGATCCGCGATCGCATCGGGCGCTTTCAGCTCGCCGACGGCGGTACGCTGTTTCTAGACGAGATCGGCGAGATCCCGGCCGATCTGCAATCGAAGCTGCTGCGCGTGCTGCAGGAGGGTGAGTTCGAGCGAGTTGGCGACGAGCACACCCGCAAAGTAAACGTGCGCGTCATCGCAGCCACGAATCGGGACTTGCTGAGGGAGTCAGAGGCCGGCCGTTTCCGATCGGACCTCTTCTATCGGCTCAGTGTGTTTCCGCTGGAGGTCCCGGCGCTCCGCGACCGCCGCGAGGACATCGCCGTACTCGCAGCGCACTTCGTCCGCCAGGCCTGCGCCCGGCTCCACATGCCGGAAGCAAAGCTCCCTCGCCGTGAACTCGACCGCCTTATTAACTATCCTTGGCCGGGCAACGTGCGCGAGTTGCAGAACGTCGTCGAACGCGCCGTGATTCTCGCGCACGGCGGAAATCTCACCTTCGATCTCGGCTCCGCTCGCCCGCCGATCACGGCGCCTCACGACGAAACCCGCTTTTACACGGAAGCGCAGTGGCGGGACATGGAACGCGAGAACCTCCTTCGGGCGTTGAAGCAGGCTGGCGGCAAGGTTTCCGGCGCCGGCGGGGCGGCGGACCTGCTTGGGCTCAACCCCAACACGCTGGCGTCACGACTTCGAACACTCGGAATCTCGCGCGGGTTTGGCGGCTAGTCCGAGGACGAATCCCCCCTCACGGCCAGACTTGATGCTCCCAATTCCCCGCCCAGCAGCCCGGGAGCCATCGGACGCCACTCGAACCCATAATGCCAACTGTGCCTAATCTTATGCATGCGGCTGCGGTCCTGGCGTATATTAAGCGGAAATGGATTTCGTTAGCCTGAGGCCCTGGATCGAACACAACCAGCCCCTCATCAACTTCGGCCTGCTGATCGGAGCGGTCGTGTACACCGTCGTGACAGGTTGGATTCTCCGGATCAATGTTCGCCAGATGAGAGTGACGGTTCAGCCGGCGTTGACGCTGAAGAGGGAGCGCCGATCAGATGGAAGCCGAGAGCCACCATATCTAACGAGTGGATCTCTGGTCTTTTGCAACACAGGGAATGGGACGGGCTTAAACGTCTCCTCAACCATCTATGTGCATTCGGGCAGCGGACTGGCTTGGATGCCGAAGTTCAGTCGGGACAGGATGCGGTCAGCAGTAGCCGTGCAGTCAGGACGAAGACTTCGTCGTAGCGAATCTCGAAAAAGTGTTCTCCGTAGAGCAGAATTCGTACGGAGAGGATCTGTACAAGCAGCTGCACGAGTACGAAGTGTTTCTGAGATATGCCAGCATTGTGGGTACGCGCTATCTCACCTATGTTTCGGCCGGTATGGCCGGAGAGATCCGAGCTGACTATGTTGGCACGGACTCATTGATGCAACGCCTCCTGATCTGGATCGGCGTCGCATGGCGGTATTACGCGGTCCACATCCCGATTTGGAGAAAACTGCGTAGGCAGAAAAAGCAGAAGCAACACACCTAAAGGGCTGGCCACAAACCTCGAACAGCCCTGCCCGACTTATCCACAGTTGACCGCCAGCGCAGATGCCGAATAGTAGGGGGTGTCTCTAATGCCGAGAGACACAAGCTTTTGTCGGATAATGCCCATCGAAAGACAAATGAGCAGCTTAGGCCCCTCCCGCCACCTCAAAGAGCTTGGGGTGAAGCAGGAGAAACCCCTCCCAGGTCGAGTCGTCCCACCGTTTTCTTTCTTCAAGGGTTTCCACGTAGTCGACTTTGGCACCACGCCTCCAACGTATTGAAAACAGGGCAACGTGTTTAGAATGGGCCGCGGTCGCGATAGCGAATCCCACCCTCACCGCCAGCTATCCGAAGACAAAACAATCTGCATCCATGCTCTTCGGCAATTCCACGCCACTCGGTTGTGTTCCACGTGCCGCTGAAAGCGGCCGACGCT
>DATIFQ010000135.1:0-12590 GCA_035455185.1 Bryobacteraceae bacterium
ACGAAGATCACGACCGCTGAGAAGCGCGCGAGCAGCTCCGGATACATGCGACCGAACATCTTCGGCCACCAGAAGTGGATGCCGCCCAGGTAGGCCATCAGCATCCCGCCCACCATGATGTAGTGGAAGTGCGCCACCACGAAGTACGTGTCGTGGACGTGTACGTCCACGGCGAGGGTCGCCAGGAACAGTCCGGTCAGCCCGCCGACCGTAAACAGCCCGATGAATCCCAACGCATACAGCAGCGGTGTGTGATAGGAGATCGACCCCTTGTAGAGCGTCGCCGTCCAGTTGAACACCTTGATCGCCGAGGGGATCGCCACCAGGAAGCTCAGCACCGAGAACACCATGCCCGCGTACATGGACTGCCCGCTCACGAACATATGGTGGCCCCAGACCAGAAAGCCCAGTACCGCAATGGCCACGCTGGACATCGCGATGAAGTTATACCCGAAGATCTTCTTCCGCGAGAAGCAGGTGATCAGTTCGCTGATCACGCCCATGCCCGGCAGGATCATGATGTACACCGCAGGGTGCGAGTAGAACCAGAAGAGGTGCTGGAACAGGATTGGATCTCCCCCGAGCTTGGGATCGAAGATGCCAATGCGGAACAGTCGCTCAAGCCCCACCAGCACGATCACGATCGCCACCACGGGCGTTCCCAGAATCTGAATCAGGCTCGTCGCATAATGCGCCCACACGAATAGAGGCAGCCGGAACCACGTCAAACCCGGCGCCCGCATCTTATGGATTGTGACGACGAAATTCAGACCGGTCAGAATAGACGAAAATCCCGTAATGAACACACCAAGCGCCGTCGCGATTACGTGTGTGTTCGAGTACGTGCTGCTGTACGGAGTGTAAAACGTCCAACCGGTATCAACGCCGCCTGCCGCCATCGCGTAGAGCGTAAACAGACCGCCGGCGATGTAGATGTACCAGCTCAGCAGGTTCAGCCTCGGGAACGCGAGATCCCGCGCGCCGATCATAATCGGGATCAGGAAGTTACCAAGTACTGCGGGAATGGACGGGATGAGAAAGAAGAAGATCATCATCACCCCGTGCATCGTAAAGGCCTTGTTGTAGGTCTCGGCGCCCATCAGGTCGCCGGCGGGCGTAATCAACTCGAGACGGATCAGCACCGCAAACGCACCGCCAATGAAAAAGAAGAAGGTGATCGCGGCGAGGTAGAGCAGCGCAATGCGTTTGTGGTCCTTGGTCAAGAGCCATGACTTGATGCCGTAACCGGCGTTCAAGTAGTTCGTACCCGCGTCAGTACTCGGTTCTACAGTGCTCGTGCTCATTGCTGCGTCTCAACCCTCTTTTTTGGCGCGAGGGACTTGATATAGGCGACCACCTGCAGTAGCCCCTCCTCGCTGATCTGTCCCTGGAAGGTAGGCATCTGAATTTTGTATCCGGCGGCTACTTTCGCGCCCGGCCTGAGAACCGACTCGCGCAAGTAGGCCTCGTCAACCACGACTTTCTGTCCTGTCTCAAGCAGCACCGTGCTCCCGAATACTCCTTCGAGCGCCGGCCCCCTTCCACTGGCGTCCTGCATGTGGCATGTGTGGCATCCCAGACGCTGGAAGAGCCGCTCGCCAGCCTGCACCATCGTCTCGCCGGTCGAAGTCCCGCTCAGCCAATTCTCGTAGTCTGTCGGATCCATTACGTAGACCCACCCGATCATCCCCGAATGCTGGTTGCCGCAGTATTCGGCGCAGAAGAGGTGGTACTTCCCCGGCTTGTTGGCCTGGAACCACATCGAGGTGTACATACCCGGCACGACGTCCCGTTTCACCCGGAACGCCGGCACGAAGAAACTGTGGATCACGTCCTCGGTCGTCATCGTGAGCTTCACGGGCCGGCCCGCTGGAATGTGCAACTCGTTGATCTCGCGGTGGCCCTCCGGGTGCTGGAGTTTCCACATCCACTGCTTGCCGACAACGTAGATCTCCATTGCGCCCTCGGGCGGGTGGTAATTGCGGAAGTACACGTAGGCGCCCCAGCCGAACATGATCATCGCGATCATGCCTGGCGTGACTGACCAGAAGATCTCCAGCAGAGTCGAGCCGTGGATCGGCCGCGGAATCTCGTCCGGCCGGCGCCGCCGGTATTTGATGGCAAACACGAAAATTGTCGCGAAGATGAGCGTGGAGAAGAAGACGCCCACCGCCACCAGGAAGAAGTAGAGGTTGTCCACTCCCGCAGCGATGCTGGATGCCTTCTCGGGAAATAGCTGAAAGTCGGTCCACATTGTGCGTATCAGGTCTTGCGCCGGTCGCGCCGGAGATTCACGAACATGAACAGACCGAGCAAGAACACCGTGGCCATGCCAGCCGCGCGAAGCGCGTTCATGATGACAAACCCGTACTTGCCGGTCTTCGGATCGTAGTGGTAGCAGAGCAGTAGCAGCTGGTCGACCGGGGACAGGATCCTGCCCGCCGACGCCTCGACCAGCGCGAACCGCAGATCCTTGGCCGAATACTCGACCCCGTACAGGTACCGCGCGATCTTGCCCTGAGGGGTGAGCACCATGATTCCGCTCGCGTGAGCCCACTGGTTCGTTTGCGCATCCCAGGCGTAGCGGAATCCGACGGACTGCGCGAGCTTCTTAATGGAGTCTTCATCTCCCGTCAAGAAATGCCAGCCCTCCGAACCGCCCTTTCGCCCGTACTTTTTCACGTACTCCGCTTTCTTCGGAGCCGCCAATTCCGGGCCTTCCTTCGGATCGAAGCTTACCGTGACCACTTCGAAGTGCTCGTGAACGTTCAGCGGCGTGGCCCGCAGGCTCCGCAGCAGCCCGTTCAGCACCATCGTGCAGAGCATCGGGCACTCGTAATAGACCAGGGACAAAACCACTGGCTTCCGGCCGAAGTATTGGCGAAGCTGGACCTGCTTTCCGGTTTCATCGCGAAACGTCAGGTCGAGCGGCGCCTGCTCGTTCAGGCGCTGGTCGATCCCGACTTTGCTTAGCGGCTCGGGCATGCCCGTCGTCTGAGCCTGAGCCGCAACGCCGAGCAGAATCCCGGCGAAGACAAAAACGAGCGCGCGTAACATAAAGTGCACCTATTTCTTCTCCTGAGCCTGCGCCCGGACCGGCAGCCCCCGCCGCGCGGTCAGTTCGATGGCCCGCTCTATCGGAATCCTCACCACGCCGGCCTGCCGATCCACCCAGCCATAACTGTTCAGGGCGGCCTGCCCGGCGGCGTGCAACTTTTCGATGTCGGTGTTGGGCGTTACCTGCAGGCGTGGCTCCGGCGGAACCGTTCGCTCCAGGGCGAGCGGCGAAGGAACCGGCCCGGGTTCTTTCCGCTCGGCGAGGAAACGGAACAACCCGCCCATCAGTAGAAGCGCTACCGCCACGAGCGCGGTCAGCCCGATCCCGAATATCACGACGCCGCGGATGTTCGCGTCCTGTGGTTCGTAGTTCTTCACGCCGGGCGCCCTCCTTCCAACGGAAACTCGGCGGCAGGCAGCAACGGCCGACGTTTCAGTTGCGACAAGAACACCGCCAGCCAAATCCCGCCCACACCCACCGGCGCTGCGAGGTCCATCCAATGCACTTGGATCCGGTTCTCGTGAAACGCCGGCGCCACGACCCAGAACAAGTCGACCAGCCGCAGCACGAGCATGGCGCAGGCAAGTATCGCCAGAACACCGGCCCGGCGTTTGGCCTCCCGAACCAGCAGCAGAAAGAAGGGCAAGATAAAGTGGAATCCGATCAGGATTCCCGCAATCCAGCCCCAGCCGCCGCTGAGACGCCGTACATACCAGGGCGTCTCCTCGGGCAGATTGCCCGACCAGATGATCAGGAACTGCGAGAACGCCACATAGGCCCACAGCATCACGAATGCCAGCATCAGGTTGCCGAGATCGTGGAAGTGCGAGGGCCGCAGCACGCCCTTCATCGGCTCCCGGCCCGACAGCAGCGTCAGCGCAACGATCACAAAGGCGAGCGTCGCCAGGACCTGTCCAACGATGAACACCGCGCCGTAGATCGTCGAGAACCAGTGGGGTTCGAGCGACATGACCCAGTCCACCGCCGCGAACGTCGCCGTCAGTCCGTAGAGCACCAGCCCCGGACCGCTCAAATACTGGAGGCGGCTTTTCACTGACGCCGTGGGCGTCCGATCCTGTTCTGCGGACCACTTGTTGAGGAAGTACGAGAGGATCAGCCAAACCGCAAAATAGAATGCCGAGCGCGCCAGAAAGAACGGCACGTTCAGGTATGGGCTCTTGTGCTGGAGCAGTTCGTCATGGGCCACAACCTCCGGCCGCGCCCAGAGATAGAGGTGCGGTAAACCGAACAGCAGCGGCACCAGCAGCAACGCCATCAGCGGAAAGGTTCTTGTGCCGGATTCGAGCAGGCGGCGGATCATGACACCCCAGCGTCCGCCCACCAGGTGGTGGAGCATGACAACCGAAAAGCAGCCGAGCGCGATTCCGGCCCAGAACAGGTATGCCACCAGATACGAGCGGAAGAACTGCGCCGGGTTGAACGCGGCGCCTAGTGCGCACACGGCCAGTCCCGCGCCGCCGAATGCCAGCGCCAGCTTCTGAGCCCTCTTGAAGTCCTCCGTTCTTGCCATGTTCGCGTTCATTTCGCGCCTTCCATCAACCGCTTCTGCTCGGACGCCGGTGCGTCCTCAAGCGTCGCGTTCTGGCTCAGTTGCAACGCGCGCACGTATGCCACGATCGCCCACCGGTCAGCCGTCGGAATTCGCGAGGCGTAACTCGCCATCGCCCCGAAACCGTTCGTCATTACGTCGAAGTAGTGACCAACCGGAGCTTCCCGAAGCCGGTCGCTGTGAAACGATGGCGGGTGGCGGAGACCGCGCTGCACGATCATCCCTTCGCCGTCGCCGAGCAGACCGTGGCACGGCGTGCAGTAGATGCCGTAACGCTCGCGCCCACGTTCCAGAACTTCACGGGTCGCGGGGAATGGAAGCACCGCGGCCGGATCGTTTCCCGTTTTGCCCGTGTAGTACAGTTCGTCCTCCCGGAGTTGTCCCCGTGCCACCGTGCCTTCCACCTGCAAACGCGATGCCCTGCCATCCGCAAAGAAACTGCTTGCCCCGAGCGGCTTATAACGCGGCTGGTCGTGCATATCCTGCCGGCAGCCGGCACTGAAAATCACCACAGCAACGCAGAAAACACAGAGCACTCCTGATTCCTTTGTGTTCTTTGTGCCTTTGTGGTTCATCTCTCTAAAGCTCAACGTCAGATACCTCCCGGCTGTGCTGGCTCTCGAGGAACTTGCGGGTGGCCTCGTAATCGAACTTGGGATCCTTGGCTTCAATGCAGAGGAAAAACCTGTCGTTGCTTGCCAGGGCGAAACTCGGAACGTTAAACACGGGGTGGTACGGCATTGGCAATCCGTTCAGCGCCAGCATTCCGAACACTGCTGCCAGCGCAGCGAACAGAACAGTGGTCTCGAACGTGATCGGAATAAACGCCGGCCAGCTATTGAAAGGCTTGCCGCCTACGTTCAGCGGATAAATGATCGTTTCGATCGACCACAGCATCAGGTACGCCGCACCGCAGCCGAACAGCCCGCCAATCAGCACCAGCAACGGCAGGTAGTTGCGTCGGAAGCCGATCGCCTCCGCCAGCCCGTGGATCGGCATCGGCGTGTAGGCGTCCATCTTGCGGTAGCCTTCGGCGTACGCCCGCTGCGCGGCCGCAAGCAGATCGCCCGGGCTTTCGAACTGCGCGATTACTCCGTACAGTCGCCGTCTCTCCATACGCTCAGTGCTTCGCCTTCCCGTCCGGCTCAGGGACGAGCGTTCTCATCTCAAAAATCGAAATCATCGGGAGCACACGGATGAAGAGGAACATCAGCGCCAGGAAGAACCCGATCGTCCCGATGTACATGCTCCAGTCGTACTTCGTCCCGTGGTACATGCCCCACGAGGATGGCAGGAAATCGCGGTGCAGGCTCACGACAATAATCACGAACCGTTCAAGCCACATCCCGACGCCAACCACGAGGCTGATCAGCCAGAGCGCAAGCAGATTCCTGCGAAATCGGCTGAACCACAACAACTGCGGCGTCAGGATATTGCAGAAGATGAGCGCCCAGTAGTACCCCTGGTAGGGCCCGTTCATGCGGTTCGAAATCATGTACTGTTCGTACTGGCTGCCGCTGTACCAGGCCATGAAGGTTTCCATCAGGTAGCCGTAGCCGACGATCAGCCCGGTCGCCAGCAGAATCTTGCCCATGTTGTCAATGTGCCGCATCGTGATGAAGTCTTCGAGGCGGTAGAACTTTCGGAGCGGGATCGCCAGGGTCAGCACCATCGCGAATCCGGCGAAGATTGCGCCGGCGACGAAGTACGGCGGGAACACCGTCGTGTGCCACCCCGGGATGATGCCGATCGCGAAGTCGAAGCTGACCACTGTGTGGACCGAAACCACCAGCGGCGTGGCGAGCCCCGCCAGCAGCAGGTACGCCGTCTCGTAGCGCTGCCAGTGGATCGCCGACCCCCGCCAGCCCATCGACAGCATGCCGTACACCACCCGGAGCGGCCGGCTTTTCGTACGGTCCCGTAGCGTGGCCAAGTCGGGAATCAGTCCCACAAACCAGAACAGCAGGGACACCGTGGCGTACGTCGACACCGCGAACACGTCCCACACCAGCGGGCTACGCGGCTGCGGCCACGTACCCATGGTGTTCGGATACGGAAGCAGCCAGTAGCCCAGCCATGGCCGGCCCATGTGCATCAGCGGGTACAGGCCCGCGCACGCCACCGCGAACAGCGTCATCGCCTCGGCGAAGCGGTTGATGGAGGTGCGCCACTCCTGGCGCAGAAGCAGCAGGATAGCCGAAATCAGCGTCCCGGCGTGGCCGATTCCGATCCACCAGACGAAGTTGATGATGTCGAAGCCCCACCCGACGGGAATGTTGATGCCCCACAGTCCGACTCCCTTCACCAGAAGCGAGGCGATTGTGAACAGCAGCATCATCGTCAGCAGGAACGAGATCGCGAAGCCGATGATCCACCCGCGCGGGGTCTTCGTCGTCAGCACAATCTCGCTGATCTTGCCGGTGACCGACGCGTATGTGTGCCCCGGGCCGATGACAGGAACCTCACCTGCGCGCGTTGCCGCGACTGCCGCCGCACCCGGATCTTGACGCTGTTCCGCTTCCATTGCGCTAGCCTTTCTTCAGCTCCGGGTTGGGGTTCCGCAGTCGCGCCAGGTAGGTTGTTCGCGGCTTGGTGTTCAGCTCGTCCAGGATGCCGTAGTTCAGCGGGTCCTTCTTCAACTTCGCCACGCGGCTGTTCGGATCGTTCATGTCGCCGAACACGATCGCCTGAGTGGGGCACACCGCCTGGCATGCGGTGACCACCTCGCCGTCACGAATCCTGCGGCCTTCCTTCTCCGATTCAATCCGCGCCGAGTTGATCCGCTGCACGCAGTAAGTGCACTTCTCCATCACGCCTCGGCTGCGCACCGTGACGTCCGGGTTCCGCATCGGCTCGAGGCTTTTCGTATCCCAGTCCGAGTACAAGAAGAAGTTGAAGCGCCGCACCTTGTACGGGCAGTTGTTCGAACAGTAGCGGGTGCCGACGCAGCGGTTGTAGACCATCTGGTTCAGCCCCTCGCTGCTGTGGTTCGTCGCGCCTGTCGGGCAGACGACCTCGCACGGCGCGTGGTCGCAATGGTGGCACATCATCGGCTGGTGGCACACCTCCGGATCGTCCAGCCCGCCCTTGAAGTAGCGGTCGATCCGGATCCATTGCATCTCCCGGCCGCGCGCCACCTCGGTCTTCCCGACCACGGGAATGTTATTCTCCGCCTGGCAGGCCACCACGCACGCATTGCAGCCGGTGCATGCGTTCAGGTCCACCGCCATGCCCCACGAATGGCCCTCGTACTTGAATTCCTTGTAGAGCGACAACTCCTTCACCGGGCCGTGAACCACGTGTTGGGCGAAGTGCGGATCCTTGCGGTACTCGTCGACGGTCGCCTCGCGCACGAGGTCCCGCCCTTCCATGCTGTGGTGATCCTGCGTGCACGCGAGCTTGTACGTCGCGCCCGTCTTCGAGACCGCCAGTCCCCCTCCGCCCCACGGGGCGTCCGAAGTTCGCAGCGGATAAGCGCTGAAGCCCGGCCCCTCCGCGATCTTGCCTCCCCGGGTGCGGCCGTAGCCGAGATGAACGGTCGCCGAGTTTTCTGCGTGGCCCGGAAGGATCCACGCCGCCCCACGGACCGTCCGGCCGGCACGTCGCAGCTCCAATACCTGCCCGTTGGCCACGCCCAGGCGCTCGGCAGTCGCCGGGCTGATGAGCACTGTGTTATCCCACGTCAGCTTGGTCAGTGGCTTCGGCAACTCCTGGAGCCACCCGTTGTTCGCGAAGCGGCCGTCCCAAATCGTCGGGTCAGGACGCAGGCACAATTCCATTCCTTCCTGGCCCTTCGGCGCCGGCAGAGCGGCCGCGAAGTCCTTTCGCACCGAAACGTTCTTCGGGGCGACGGCCGTGCCGGCTATCAGGCCGTCGTGCAGCGCAGTCTTCCACGTTTTCTCGAACCCCGCCTCGCCGAGCCGGCCACGCCAGTACTCTTTGATGATGTCGTGTCCCGCCAGTTCGCCCTTGCCCGACAGCACGGCGAGTACTTCGTGCGCCGACTTGCCTCCGTATAACGGAGCGATCAGCGGCTGCTGGATGGTTACCGTCCCGTCAAACGCCCTGGCATCACCCCAGCCCTCGAGATAGTGGGTCTCAGCCAGGTGCCAGTGGCACAGGCCGGATGTCTCATCGTCGTACAACCCCAACCGGATCCGGCGCTTCACCTTGAGCAGCCCCTGCCGGAACTCGCAATCGGCCGGCGCGTTGTATACGGGATTGCCGCCGATGATCACGAGCGTTTCGACCCGGCCTGCCCTCATGTCCTCGGCAAGCTGCCGCATGGATTCGCCCTGCTCCACGGGCGCCGCTTCAACCGGCTCCGTATAGACGACGGTCTTCCCGGCGTTGCCGAGAGCCGCGTTGATGGCGTGCGCGAGGGCGTGGACTGCCACTGGCTGCTGGTCGCCCGCGATTACCAGGCTCGACCCGGCATGCTTCTTTAGGTCCGCCGCCACCGCCTCCACCCATCCGGACGGTGCCGGCGAGCCCGGTGCCGGCACAGCGACTCCCAGCGCCGCCGCCACCGCCCACGCGAATGGTTCCACGTCGCTTGCACGCAACGGCAATCGATGGTCGGCGATGCTTCCCGTGCTCGACGGGGCCGCTTCAACGATGTACAGGCGGTTCATCCGGTCGCCGCCTTCCCGGCGCCGCGCCGCAAACTCCCGCGCATAACGGACGCTGCCCGGACCGGAGGCCAGGAAATCCGCGTCGAGCGAAAGAATCACGTCGGCCTGGCCAATTCTGTGGATTGTGTTCACCGGTTCGCCGAAAGCGAGCTTCGCGCCGCCGACCGCGCTGTCCCTCGCCGCCGGTTCGTATTGGTGCCACCTTGCTTCCGGAAACTCCGCCAGCAGGTCCTTCAACTGCTGCGCTAGTGTGGGCGACGTCACGGTCTCAGTGAGGATGCGCATCCCGGCGCCCTCTTTCGCGAGCAGGCCTTCGCGCAACAGGCCCACTTCCGCCAGGAACGCGGCCCAGTTGCTGATAAGCCCGTTCCGCAACACCACTTGCGACCGGTCCGGATCATAGAGCGTCAGGATCGACGCCTGCGCGAAGGCATCGGTCGCGCCTAAGCTCGCCGGATGCTCCGGATTGCCCTCGATCTTCGTCGGCCGGCCCATGTGACTCTCCACTAAAACGCCGGCGGCGTACCCGCCCAGAGTCATCGCCGTAGCGAAGTACATCGGCTTGCCCGGGATCATGTCCTCGGGAGCTCGGACGTAGGGGACGATCTTTTCCGGCGGCTGCTTGGTGCAGGCGGTGAGGCCCGCAAAGGCGATCGACGCTCCCAGCAGCTTCAGCAGGTCGCGGCGGCCGAGCGGGTTCTTCCATTCGGAAGTGCCCGGCGTGAACTCGTTGTCGACAAACGCCTGAAATTCGGCGGTCTGGGCGACTTCGTCCAGGCTGCGCCAGTACTCCTCTCCCCGGGCGTTCTCCAGACGCGCGCGGATCGCGGACAGGTCGAGCAGTGAATTCTTCGGTTGCATCATCGGTGGCAGACGGAACAGTCCGTCAACTTGCGGATCTTGTATTCCTCGACGAGCTTGCGCCCCAAGGCGAGCTGGTCAGAAGGCGCCCGGTAGGCCATGTTGAAAACCTGGCCCCGAGGGCGCACGAAGCGCTCCGGCTGCCGGTGACACTCCAGGCACCACTCCATGTAAAGCGTGTTCGTCTTCCACATCAGCGGCATCTGGTCAACCCGCCCGTGGCAGGTCGCACAGCCAATCCCCTTTTTCACGTGAATGCTGTGGTTGAAGTACACAAATCCCGGCAGATCATGCACCCGCGTCCAGCGGATGGACTGGTCGTTCCGAAAGCTTGCCCGCACCGGTTCGAGCATCGGGCTATCGGCCCAGATCTGCGAGTGGCAGCTCATGCACGTCTCAGTCGGAGGCATCCCAGCCGAAGAGGAAATCTCGACCGTCGAGTGGCAGTACCGGCAGTCGATGCCAAGCCCGGCCACATGGTGTTTATGGCTGAACGGCACCGGCTGATCGAGCGCGACTCCAACGTCGGTAACGTACGGCGAGCGATTGACCTCGTTGAGGACCCAGAGCAACCCGCCGCCGATGAACAGCGCCCCGAAGATGCTCACCCGGGCGATCGTATTCGTACTTGGATGAAAGATCTGCAAGCCCAGTACCCAAACATCCCCTCAGGCAGACCCAGACGCCCCGCCTTCGTAGGTAAATGTTAAACATCCAGTATATTTTCTTGTCATACCGTATGTCAAAGCCCTATAATCCCCGCAAATAAAAGAAAAAAGGAGGTTTACCTCTGTTAACAACAGCCGGTGGGAAAGGGGTTTCACGGCGTTTCAGGGGGGTGACGATGACTTGGTTCTTGTGCGGCCGACCGGCCGCGTGGCAGGACTACCCTCACGTGAAGCGACTTTTGCCACCGCCGCCGCACCCGCCAGTCGCGAAGGCCGAGAGCAGCCGCTCGATCGCTTCCGACTCGCAGTGGGGACACTGCATTACGCGGTCTGCGTCCGCCATCCGGCGTATCTTCTCAAACGTCCGCCCGCAGTTCCCACACCGGTATTCGTAGAGAGGCATGCTGTCATCCATGATGCAGGGGACCGCGGTGAGGTGACAGACCCTCTGCCACTTCTCCGAAAGCTGCTGTAATCTGGGGAATCTATGCGGAGAATCGGCCTTCTCGCTCTGTTTCTTGCCGCTTTGGTGCCCGCCGCCCAGGACAAATTCGAATACTGGCCGGGCGCCGTCTACGATCCGGCGATCCCCACGTTCCGAAAAGTGCTCGGCTACGAGACCGGCGAGCGCATCTCGTGGCACGCAAATCTCGTGAAGTACCTCGAAGCATTGGCGGCCGCCGCGCCCGACCGTGTCAAGGTGTTCGAGTACGGCAAAACCTGGGAAGGCCGCCGGCTTGTCTGTGCCGCTATCAGTGCGAAGGAGAATATCCGGCGGCTCGATCAGATCCGCTCCGCGATGCAAAAGCTCGCCGACCCCAGGCGCACTCCTGAAGCAGAAGCAGGCAAACTGATGGCGGGTCTTCCCTCCGTCATCTGGCTCGCCTACGGCGTCCATGGCAACGAACTCTCGTCGCCAGAAGCCTCGCTGCTCACCGCCTATCACCTGCTGGCTGCGCGAAACGACAAGATGGTCCAGGACATTCTCGCCAACGTTGTGGTCTTGATTGACCCAGACCAGAACCCCGACGGGCACGACCGCTTCGTTCACAACTTCGAGCAGAATGAGGGAATCGAGCCTGACCCGAGCCCGCTCGCGGCTGAACACAGCGAACCGTGGCCAAGCGGCCGGGTCAATCACTACTTCTTCGATCTCAATCGCGACTGGTTCGCGCTCACACAGTCCGAGACCCGTGGCCGGGTCAGGTTGATGCTCGAGTGGTTCCCGCAAGTCTGCGTGGACCTCCACGAAATGGGCGCCGACTCCACGTACTACTTCGCGCCCGGCGCGCTTCCCTTCAACCCGCATCTGACGAAGTTCCAGCGGGAGGGTTTCGACATCTTCGGCAAGAACAACGCGCGCTGGTTCGATCAGTTTGGGTTCAGCTACTTCATCCGCGAGGTCTTCGACGAGTTTTTCCCGGGCTACGGAACAAGCTGGCCCTCGCTCCACGGGGCGATCGCAATGACGTACGAGCAAGCTTCCTCGCGCGGGCTCCTGATGCGCCGGACCGACGAGATGCTGCTGCGCTTCCGCGACACCGTCCGCAACCACTTTGTCGCGTCACTCTCGACTGCAGAGGCTTCGGCGCGGAACCGGGAAAAGCTGCTGGGTGAGTTTTACCAGTATCGGAGCACCGCGATTCAAGAAGGCTCCACCGAACCGGTTCGCGAGTACATCCTGCCGGCGCGAGGCGATAAATCGGCCGTGGACAAGCTGGCGGCTTTGATGGTCTCTCTGGGAGCTGAGGTGAAGCGTGCGTCCGCGCCGTTCCGGAACGGCGACAAGGAATTTCCTT
>DATIFQ010000136.1:0-13952 GCA_035455185.1 Bryobacteraceae bacterium
GCCTGGACCGATCCATCAGAAACCGATGTCAACATCCGCTGGGCACGTGAATTCTGGACGGCGATGCAACCTTTCCTCGCGGATGCGGTGTACGTCAACTACCTCGGCGAGGTTGAGGAGGAACGCGTGCGGGCAGCCTACGGCCGGAAATATGACCGGCTGGCTTCCTTGAAAGCCAAATACGACCCGACAAACTTCTTCCGCATGAACCAAAACATCAGGCCGGCCAGATCCGCGTCCGAGACGGCGGCCCACTGAACCGGGAACCAGAGCTCTGATCGGACAAGTGGAACAGCCCGTCCGCTGTCATGACATTGTCTGGCCTACGTGTTATCCTGATCGTGTGAGAGTAGGAAAGAGCCATGCCGGCTTCGGAAACCCGTAAGGAGAAACTTGATCTGCGCCTGACTCCGTCTGCGAAGCGCACCCTTCAAGTTGCGTCCCAGGCTGCCGGCCGGTCAGTCAGCGAGTTCGTATTGGAAAGCGCGCTTGCTCGCGCCGAGGAAACCTTGCCGGATCGCCGGCGTTTTGGTTTGAGCGCCGAGCAGTGGGCCGCTTTCCAAGCTCTCTTGGATGCTCCTCCTCCGCCCGCTCGGCGACTGGCCAGGCTCCTCCGTCAGCCGAGCGTCTTCGAGCGCGGCCCCAGGAAATGACTCTTCGCATTGAGAAGCTTCAGCGCGGACACGTGCTGGAAGGCTTCGACTGCGGGCGTGAAGCGCTCAACCGCTTTCTGATCCGCTACGCGCTCCAGAGCCAACAGGCCGGAGCGTCCCAGACGTATGTCGCGTTGGCGAATGCAGAGGTCGCCGGTTATTACACGCTGGTGGTCGGTCAAGTCGAGTATGACGGCGCGCCGGAGCGTCTGAAGAGAGGTCTCGCCCGCCATCCCGTGCCGATTATGCTCTTGGCTCGTCTCGCGATTGCTATCGGCTGGCAGGGCAAGGGCCTTGGTTCCGGTCTCCTGAAAGATGCAATGCTTCGTACATTGCAGGCGGCCGACATCGCCGGCATCCGGGCTTTTGTGGTCCACGCGAAGGACGCCGAGGCGAAGTCGTTCTATGAACGCTACGACTTCACGGCGTCGCCGAGCGATCCGTACCATCTATTTCGCCTACTCAAAGACATCCGCGCCGCGCTCCAGTTCTGATTCCAGTTTGTGGTTCAGCCGGAATGGAGGGATGGCGTCTTCTGTTAGCGTCTCCCTGGAACCTCAGCTTTGCCTGCTTCCGGTGACAACAGGGTGTCAGCCCACCCGGCGATGGTTTGGGCCACCTGTGCCTCTTCCCCTGTGTACATATGGTCGGCGTTCTGGATCATGACGGTGTTCACGCGACTGGGGCCGCTCGACTGACGCTGGATGCTGGACTTAAGCAATTCCAGGTCCTGCTGAGTTCCGACATCCCCATTCGTGCCGAAGAAGGCGAGGAGCGGACAGCGGATACGCGTGACGGCCGGGTTTGGTGTCTGTACTCCGAAGAAATCTTTGAATTCCGGAGGCGCGTTGGCGATATCCAGAAACGTGGCCGCGCTGGTGAAGGACGGAAAGGAGCGTTTGGGATCGCGGACCAAGTCGTCCCCTTTCCCTTCAGCCATCAACCGAGTCGCTTCTGCAAGCTGTTCCGGGTCTGGCACCCTCGTGTCTGCCTGAACCGCTCCGGAGGCAAGAACCACCCCCGCTACGCGTCGGTCTTGCTTTTCAGCTTGGTATCTGCGAACCGCCGACCAGCCGGCACTGTGCCCTACCAGCACCACCTTCTTGAACCCTCGATCCTCGGCGAAGTCAATCCAGGCGGCGAGGTCTCGCACCTCCTCACTAGCCACACCCCAGTAACCACCGCCGCGGATCCGTTTCTCCCCTCGCCACGCGGCAACGTTGGCGAGGTCATGCATACGCGTATTCCCCGAGATGCACGCATAGCCGCGCTCCGCGAGTGCCCGGCCGATCCCCACGTATGTCGGGTAGTAGAAATTCACACCCCATCCGTGGATCCAGACGACCGCGATGGGCTTGGCTGATTCTTTCGGCGGTACAAAGATCGCGCCGCCATTGACGATATCGTCCTCGGACCGGACATAGACAAGTTCTTCGGGGAACCTTCCAGCCCTCTGGTTTTCGGGGCGCCGTGCGCACCCTTGCCAAAGCAGGAAGATTGTCGCCAGCGGAGGGAGCACCACGGCCATCGAGATAAGTCGACACCGCCCTGTCGAATCGTGTCGTTTCACTAGCCTTCTGCCTCTCTGGGATTATTCTTCCTTGTTTCTTCAGGACCGTCCATGCTGCGAAGTATATCCGAACACACGATCACAAGCGCATCCTGGCCTGTGTCGAAGATTAACGATCCTGCATCATTCTCTGCGTTTTCTGGCCCATCAATTGCACCCGGAACAGTATGCACGGCAATGGCTCGACTGGGAAAAACCGCCCCCGGCTGGTGTTCTGGGAACTCACAACTGGTTGTAATCTAAGGTGTGTTCACTGCCGCGCCAGCGCCACGGAGCTCATGTCTCCGGACGACCTCAACTACCAGGAATGCTGCGATATCGTAGACCAAATTGCGGAATATGCCCCACTGATCCTCGTCCTCAGCGGCGGTGAGCCGCTCTGGCGGCGCGATGTCTTCGATATTGCAAAGCGCGCGACCGGCAAGGGCATCCGCGTGGCGCTCGCCACCAACGGGACCCTGGTCGATGAGGCAATGGCCCAGCGCATCGAGGAATCCGGCATCCTCCGGGTGGCAATCAGCCTGGATGGCGCCGACCGGATCACTCACGACACCTTCCGAGGCCAGTCCGGTGCGTTCGACTCCGCCATCGCGGGTCTCAAGCACCTGAGCGCACTCGGCATCTCCACCCAGATCAACACGAGCGTCGCCCGCCACAATGTCCATCAGTTGCCCGACATTCTGAAACTCGCCCAGTCGCTCGGGGTCGACGCATTCCACATCTTCCTGCTTGTTCCCGTAGGATGCGGGCTGACCATCGCAGAGGAACAGTCGATCCGCGGCGAAGAATACGAGCAGATTCTCAACTGGTTCTATGACCGCTCCATCGACAGCGGTCTCGAACTCAAGGCGACCTGCGCCCCGCACTACTACCGGATCATGCGGCAGCGGCGCGCCGAAGCCCGCCGCGCCGGGATGGCAGTCCCGGAGCTCGCCAGTCACGGCATGCACGCCGTCACGCGAGGGTGCCTTGCGGGGAGCGGTGTTTGCTTCATCTCCCACGAAGGCAAGGTGTACCCGTGCGGGTACCTGCCCGTCGAGGCGGGCAACCTTCGTCGGCAGCCCTTCCGGGAAGTCTGGGAGAGCGCTCAGGTGTTCCTCGATCTCCGTGATCCCGACCGCCTCGAGGGGAAATGCGGCATCTGCGAGTTCAAACAGGTGTGCCTCGGTTGCCGCGCCCGGGCGTTCGGAATGATGGGAGACTACCTGGCCGAAGAGCCTTTCTGCGTGTATCAACCCCGAGGCACGGAAGGACCAGAGCGGCACGTGTAGCCCGGCTGACACGGAGCGGACCGGGGCTAAAGGCGGACGGTTCGCCATATAACAGGTTTTAAGGTCTTATTATGCCTTTATTGGCCGAGCGTTTCACGGCGCAAGCTGCCCCGCCCCGGGACAACCGGGAGAAGCTGCTGGAGCGGGCGATGTCCCGCCACCGGTATTCCGGGGATTCCCTGATTGAAGTTCTTCATACCGCGCAGGAGTTGTACGGCTTCCTGACGCCGGAGCTGCTGACGAAAATCGCCCGAAAGCTTCGTCTCCCGCCAAGCCGCGTACTTGGCGTTACCACTTTCTACCACTTCTTCTCGCTCGCACCCAAAGGTGAGCACTCTTTCATCGTGTGCACCGGAACGGCGTGCTATGTGGCCGGCGCGCAGGGGCTGTTGGAGACCCTCGAGCGGCGCTGCCACTGCAAGTCAGGCGGAACCAGCCCGGACGGTAAGGCCACCATCGCCGCGGCGCGCTGCATCGGGTCGTGCGGCTTAGCGCCGGCGGTGATCTACGACGGCAACATCATGGCCCGTGTGAAGCCGGACCAGCTCAACGCGGAGCTAGATCGGATCGGTGTCCAATGACAGTCGAAGAACTGGAGCAAAAACAAGCTGACGAACAGGAGCGCCAGCGCGGGCTCGAAAATCGCATTTACTGCTGCACCGCCGCCGGCTGCGTCTCCTCCGGTGCGGACCGGCTGAAACAGGCGCTCACGGACGAAGTAAAAGCGCAGGGGCTCGACGGCAAGGTCGAAGTCTGCGGCACCGGCTGCATGGGACTCTGCAGCCGCGGACCGCTGGTTCGCTCATCCAAGGACGACGCCCTCTACGGAAACATCGAGCCGGCCGAAGCCGCCGCGCTTGTGCGGGGCGCTGCCGAGGATCAAGAGAAGCTGGCACCCTTCCGCATCGACACCACCGCGCCATTCTTCGCGAAGCAGGAGAAGATCGTCCTCGCCAACAGCGGCTTCGTAGACCCCGAGAAACTGCCCGACTATATTGCAGCCGGCGGCTACGGAGCGCTCGCTCGTGCCATCACCGAGATGAGTCCCCAGGAGGTCCTCGAAGAGATCAAGGCCTCCGGACTTCGCGGCCGTGGCGGCGCCGGCTACCCAACCGGCCTGAAGTGGGAACTCGTTGCACGGCAGCCCGCCCAGCCCAAGTACGTTGTCTGCAACGCGGATGAGGGTGACCCGGGCGCGTTCATGGACCGCAGCGTTCTCGAAGGCGATCCCCATCGTGTGCTCGAAGGAATGGCCATCGCGGGCTACGCGACCGGCGCACAGCAGGGTTACATCTACGTTCGCGGCGAGTACGGGCTCGCCATCCTGCGGCTTCAGGCCGCCATCAAGCAAGCCGAGCGCGAGAAACTCCTCGGCAACCGTGTGCTCGAAACCGGCTTCCAATTCCGCGTCGACATCCGCATTGGCGCGGGCGCCTTCGTCTGCGGCGAGGAGACTGCGCTGATCGCCTCGATCGAAGGCAAGCGTGGCCAGCCGAGGCAGAGGCCGCCCTATCCGCCGGAGTCGGGCCTGTGGGGCAATCCCACGCTGATCAACAACGTCGAGACCTTCGGCAACGTGCCCGCGATCATCACCAAAGGTTCCGCCTGGTTTTCCGCGATCGGCACCCCTGCCAGCAAGGGAACCAAGGTCTTTGCGCTCGCTGGAAAGATCAACAACACCGGCCTGATCGAGGTGCCGATGGGCACCACCCTGCGCACAATCCTCTTCGATATCGGCGGCGGCGTTCCGGAGGGCGGCGAGTTCAAGGCCGCGCAGACCGGCGGTCCGTCCGGCGGCTGCATCCCGGCTGAGTTCCTCGACACGCCGGTCGACTACGAGTCGCTGGCAAAGATCGGCTCCATCATGGGATCGGGCGGCTTGATCGTGATGGACGACACCTCCTGCCTGGTCGACGTCGCCCGCTTCTTTATGGAGTTTTGCGCCGATGAGTCCTGCGGCAAGTGCATTCCCTGCCGGGCGGGCACGGTCCAGATGCACGACATTCTCCACCGCATCACCCGCGGCGACTGCCACGAAAAGGATCTCAAGATTCTGGAGGAACTGGCGAAGCTGCTTAGGGAAGCCAGCCTCTGCGGCCTCGGCCAGACGGCCCCCAACCCGGTCATGAGCACACTCCGGTTCTTCCGCGAGGAATACGAAGCCCACATCCGCGACCACAAATGCCCCGCTGGCCACTGCTCGTTCGACGGCAAGGACGGAGGTGGACGGTGAGCGTCAAGACACTGCAAATTGACGGGAAGATGGTGACCGGCCTGGCCGGCCAGACCATCTTCAGCGCTGCCTGGGACAACGGGATCCAGATCCCGCGCCTCTGCCATGTCGGCGGTCTGACCGACGTCGGCGCCTGCCGTCTCTGCCTAGTGGAAATCGAAGGCCAGCGGAAGTTGCAGGCGGCCTGCATGACCCCCATCGAGGAAGGCATGTCGGTGCGCACCGACAACGACCGGCTCCGCGCGCACCGGAAACTGATCGTCGAACTCCTGTTCGCCGAGCGCAATCACGTCTGTTCGGTGTGTGTGATGAACGGCAATTGCGAGCTTCAGGAGTTGGCTGCCAGCCTCGGAATCGACCACATCCGGCTGCGCTACCAGTTCCCGGCCCTTTCAGTCGATACGAGCCACGAACGTTTCGGGATTGACCACAACCGATGTGTCCTCTGCACGCGCTGCGTTCGCATCTGCGACGAGGTGGAAGGGGCGCACACCTGGGACGTCTCGGGGCGCGGAACCCATTCGCAGATCATCTCCGACCTCGGCCAGCCGTGGGGCGATTCCGACACCTGCACGAGCTGCGGCAAGTGCGTGCAGGTCTGCCCGACCGGCGCGCTCTTCGAGAAGGGAAAGACGGTCAGCGAGATGCGCAAGAGCCGCACCTTCCTCAAGTACATCGTGACCGCCCGTGAGAAAGGGGAGTGGATCAAATGAAGGACAAACCTCGTCTGGCGACCGTCTGGCTTGGGGGTTGTTCCGGCTGCCACATGTCGTTTCTGGACCTCGACGAACGGCTTGCGGAGCTGGCCGGCCGGGTCGAGTTCCTCGCGTCGCCGCTGACCGATTTCAAGGAGTTTCAGGATGCGGACATCACCCTCGTCGAGGGCTCGGTAGCCAATGTCGAGCACCTGGAGCAGATCCGCGAAATCCGCAAGCGTACAAAGATCCTCGTTTCCTTCGGCGACTGCGCCGTCACCGGCACCGTAACCGCCATGCGTAACGCCTTCCCCGTCGAAGAAGTGATCGACCGAAGTTACGTGGAGAACGCCGCCGTGGTGATCGGACGGCCGGGTGGCGGCGATGTCGTCCCGGCTCTGCTCGACCGCGTGCGGCCCGTCCACGAAGTCGTTGAAGTGGACTACTTCCTCCAGGGCTGTCCGCCGTCCGCCGACGATATCTACGGCTTCGTGATGGATCTGCTCAACGGACGAACGCCCCGCACCGACGGTAGGAGGTTTGGATAAATGGCCGAACGAATTCTCATCGCGCCGGTGACCCGCATCGAGGGTCACGCGAAAATCTCGATCTTCGTGAACGACGCCCAGGAAGTGGAATCGGCGATGTTCCACGTCACCGAGTTTCGCGGCTTCGAGAAGTTCTGCGAGGGCCGGCCGTTCCATGAGATGCCCGGCCTTACGGCCCGCACCTGCGGCATCTGCCCGATCAGCCACATCCTGGCCAGCTCCAAAGCCTGCGACGCGCTGCTCGGCGTCGAGATTCCGCCCACGGCGGTGTTGCAGCGAAAGCTGATGAACTACGCCCAGATCCTCCAGTCGCACGCTCTGAGCTTCTTCCACCTCTCCTCTCCCGATTTTCTGCTCGGCTTCGACGCCCCCATCGAGAAGCGAAACATCTTCGGGCTTCTCGCCGAGGACCCGGACTTCGCCCGCCGCGGCATCCGTCTTCGGAAATTCGGACAGCGGATCATCGAGTTGCTGGGCGGCAAGCGAATTCATCCGGCATGGGGCACGCCGGGAGGAGTCATCGGAACGGTCGATCCGTCCGAACGCGCCGAGATCGCCACGGGCGTGCCGGAGGCGCTCGAATCCGTCAAGCTCGCTCTCGGGCGGATGAAAACGATCATCGATTCGTGTCCCGACGAAGTGGAGCACATCGGCAACTTCCCCACGCTGCACCTCGGTACTGTTACGCCGACCGGCGAGCTGGAATACTACGACGGCGTCATCCGGATCGTCGATGGCGAGGGTAACATCGTTGCCGACGGCCTCGACCCGCAGCGGTTCCATACTTACCTCGGCGAGGCCAGCGAAGAGTCGAGCTACATGAAGTTCCCGTTCTACAAGCCGCTCGGATATCCGGGAGGAATGTACCGGGTCGGCCCGCTGGCGCGCCTCAACATCGCCCGCGCGGCCGGCACCGCTCTGGCTGACCGTGAGTTGCGCGAGTTCAAACACCGTTCCACGGGCGCGGTCAACCAGTCCTTCCACTACCACCTGGCGCGGCTGATTGAGATGCTGCACTGCGTAGAGCGCATAGAGGAGATTGCTTCCGATCCCGTTCTCCTCAAGACGCGCGTTCGCGCCGTCGCCGGCCAGAACCGCAATGAAGGCGTCGGTTCGAGCGAGGCTCCGCGCGGCACGCTATTCCACCATTACGAAGTCGACGATAATGGCCTGATCCGCAAAGTGAATCTGTTGATCGCCACCGGCCAAAATAACCTTGCGATGAACAAGACCGTGGAGCAGACCGCGATTCGGTTCGTGAATCCGCGCGCGCTCCGCGAGGAGATGCTGAACCGCGTGGAGGCCGGGATTCGCTGCTTCGATCCCTGCCTGTCGTGTTCTACGCACGCGGCCGGACAGATGCCTCTCATGCTCGAGATTCGCAACCGGCGCGGCGAGGTCCTCGGCAGGCTTGCCCGAAGATGACCTTTCTGATCGCGGTGGGCAACACACTCCGTCGTGACGACGGCGTGGCCCACCGCGTCCTCGAATTGCTGAAGCCACCCGCCGGCGTCGTTGTCCGCTCCTGCCATCAACTGACCCCCGAAATGGCCGAAGAAATCGCGTCCGCGGACACGGTCATCATCATCGACGCTGACGTGGCTCCCGGAGAGCCGCGCCTTGAGAAGGTCGAAGAGCGCCCAGACAACCCGCTCACGCACGTCGTGCGGCCCGCCGAGCTTGTGGCGCTTTCGCGCCGGCTTTTTTCGTTTCGCGGCGAAGCCTGGCTCTGCCGCGTTCCCGGCATCGATTTCGGACAGGGCTCCGGCCTCAGCCCTGCGACGGAGGCCAACGCCTGCATCACCGCCGAGCTCCTCCTCCGCTTCCTCGGCTGACACGCTGCATCTTCTGCGCATCGAACCAGTCCGTCGCGCAACCCGTGCGTCGTTCACCCATGTCGGTCGCTCGTAACCATCTGATTCTTAGACTGTTCCACTATGGCGTGACCCGTGCGCTCCGGTCGTGCGGACGTCAGGTCCGAAGAGTAAAAAGGAGAACGTTATGAAACCGAACTATCGCTTGCTGGTTGTCCTGTTTGTGGTCGCTGCGCTTGCCGTCGCGTGGGCGCAGGGTCCCCGCGGGCGGGCCCAGAGTGCACCCGGAAACGGCCAGGGACAACCCGCGCTGGACATGACGAAACTGGTCACGGTGGAGGGACCGGTTTCGGCGATACAACTCAATTATGGAGCGCAGTACCCCACAATCGAAGTCAACAAGACCTTGATCAAGATCGCACCGGTGTGGTTCCTGATCGAGAATGACTTCGAAATCGACGTGAATGATGTCGTCAAGGTAACGGCGGCGCTGTCAACCGCCGACGCTTACCTGCACGCCGTCGAGATCGTGAATGTCACCAACAGCAACGCGCTGATTACGCTGCGCGACAAAAGCGGAACGCCTCTGTGGACCACGCGGCAGGCCGGACGCGCTGGGCGCTGGAGCCAGGACCGGATGTTGCGTGGAAACGGCGGCGGACAAGCGTGCCTCGACATGGCCTCTGGCACCACTGTTTCGGGCATTGTAAGCCAGGTGACGATGGGAACCGGCATCAAGCAGCCCGTTGTCGTGATCGAACAGGCCGACAAGTCTCTCATCAGCGTGAAGATTGGGCCGGAGCGGATCCTGCTCGAAAACGATGTCGAACTGACCGCCGGCGAAGCGGTGACCGCGAAGATCGCCAAGTCTGCCTGCAAGGACGAATGGGTAGCACTCGAGCTCACGGTGGATGGCAAGACTGTTGCGCTGAGAACGGAACTCGGCGCACCGGCCTGGAATTGACCCCAACCAAGTCTCACTCGCCCTTCGGCGATACGGCCCGCAAGCCGTATCGCCTTTTATCTTGATCATCGACATGGGAGAATCTTCGTTTGATCTATCTTTGGATTGCTCTCGGCAGCGCCATCGGCGGTGCCGCCCGCTACTGGTCCTACGGCATCTCGGCCCGCCTCTTCGGCGAGACCTTTCCATGGGGCACACTGGCCGTCAACGTCATCGGATCCGCCTTCATCGGTTTCTTCGCGACGTTGACCTCTCCCGACGGCCGGCTCTTGGTTCCGTCGTCCACGAGGCAGTTCGTCATGGCCGGTGTCTGCGGCGGCTTCACGACGTTTTCCACGTTCAGCCTGGAGACCCTCAACCTTGCCCGCGACGGGGAGTGGGGGCGGGTGCTCGGCAACGTCCTCGGGACAGTGATCTTGTGCCTCGCCGGCGTCTGGTGCGGGTACGCGCTGGCGACGGCGCTCAACGAAAGGTAGAGGTGCGCGATGCAGATTCCACGGGACGCGGTTTTGCTGCGGATCTTCCTCGGCGAAAATGACCGCCACGGGCACCAGCCGCTCTACGAAGCGATTGTGCTAAAGGCGCGGGAGATGCACCTCGGTGGGGCTACGGTGCTTCGGGGACCGATGGGTTTCGGCCACTCGAGCCGCCTGCACACGGCGAAAATCCTGCGCCTGTCCGAGGACCTGCCAATTGTGGTCGAAATTGTCGATTCCGAGGCCAAAATTGACGCTTTTCTGCCCATTTTGGACACCATGATCGGCAGCGGCCTCGTCACCCTCGAAAAGGTCACCGTCCTCCAATACGGCAAAGCCGGAAAGTGAACCTGTTTGGCAATTTACTGCTGTCGGCCATGCCGAGTGTTCACGCGAGATCCGCGCGCGAATGCTGAAGGGCGGGCTGAGCTAGTGGTGGACCGAGATGGCAACGCCCCCGACCTGCACCCCACCTCAGCCGACAAATGGAGAGAAACCGGACGTCGCGATTGGTGAGTAACTGTTCGAGGGTTTTTCCACGCACTCTTGCAGCGAACACAAGCCGTTAGGGTTTCTCCTGGTGACATCCGCAATGACAACTGGGGGATTCACCCGAGTTGAGCTTCATGAGATCATGAAGCTGGTGCAGGTGCATCGCGAGATGCTAATCGAGGGTTGGTATGAGTTCTTCGGCCGTTGAAGTACAAGAGGCACGTGCGCAGTCGGTAAAGGTCACCGACGACGCCTTGTCCGTCGATTTAGTGGATGGCCGTACTATCATCGTGCCGCTGGTGTGGTTCCCCCGCCTTTGGCATGGTACGGCGCAGGAACGGTATCGCTTCGAGATCTTCGGGGACGGCGCTTACATCCACTGGCCCGCCCTCGACGAAGATCTGACCGTCTCGGGATTGTTGGCCGGTCGTCAGTCCGGTGAGAGCCCCGAGTCTTTGCGGCGGTGGTTAACTTCTCGAAAGATCAGACGCAAACCGCGAGCCTCGAAAGAGTTGTCCCGCCAATCGGCAGCGCCGCCGCGCAAGGCAGCCAGGCGCGGCTGAATCCAGAAGTCCCAGAGCCCCGGATGTTTCCGGGAGAAGCCGATCCGGCAATGAAACGTGCTTTCGCGGACGTGGTCTGCCGCATGCTACCCCCGGAGTGGACGCGCCCGCGCCGGCCCTTGCGGCTGCCGTTGTCCAGCAGATCGCGGCCGCACGGATGGTAAACAGAGGATTCTTCCTCTCCCAGGGACGAACCCCTTATTGCAGTCTGGAAGAAATGGTTCAGGCCGTCGAACTCGACAACCTGCACATCGGGGTTCTTTCCGTCAGCCAGCGCCCCTTTTGATGGCTGCGAGGTTCTCTGTTGGGGCAGATCGAAGAGATCTTTGCGCCGTGCGTCCTGGACCTTTCACCGACTGGCTCAGGGATCACACAACGACGCGGGCTGGCGGCTGAAGTGCGCAGCAGGATCATTTTTTGATCAACAATTTCTTCAAGGCATCCTGATGTTCGGCAGCCCACTTTTCCGCGGCGTGTGTGCGCGGAAACAACGAGGGGATCGCAACGGAATGCGCCCCTTTGCGTAGTTCCCGCGAGAGTTCAATTGTCACCACGTTTTCATAGTTATGGAAATGGTAGAGATACATGATGCGGCGTTTCAGGTCGTAGATATTCGAATACTGAGTGGGATTGTTTCCCTCCTGGTGCGTGGCCGCGAGAATGCGCCGGAACAAGTCGATGTTTGTGTTGTCCCCAGCACTTTTCAGCATCCTTGTCGCGATCCGAAACCGTTCGCACGGAGCCTCACCCGGTCTGGTCGCGGACTGCCGAAAGTTAGTCTGGACAAGGAATCTCCCCTTCTTGCGCAGGATGGTGTTGCCGTCGAAGATGGCCGCATCCCCGCTCGCATCGACGAACATCAGAACGGACTTTTCCGCCCAGGGAAACTCGTACTTCCGGAAGAGTCCGATAACGTCCTCGATGCTTGCACACTCTGCCAAGAACCGATCCAGCGCTCCCCCTGGAAATGGCCTGTTCGGCACGCGGTTCGCCACGGGTTGCAGCGGCGGTTTGGTGCTTGGCGGAAGCTTGACGAGCGGGACGCCGAAACCGTCGAAGAAAAGACCGCGATCGTTCATCCCGCCTTGTGGCCAGGCGTAGTCATATCCCACGTACATCCGGCCGTGTTCCCCGTTCTCCGCCGGAAAGAACCAAAGCCGCGTGTGCGGGTCGAACAGATCCTCGTTGTTGCCGACGAGCACCCGCCCTTTTGCGGCAGCACAGAATGCGGTGCAGGCGTGCGCCGGCGGCGGAAGCACTAGCAGGAGAAGGGCAGGTATTAAGAAAGTCAGGCGCATCGTGTCCTGATTGATGTTACGCAGTGAGGGCAGCCGGTGTTCGCAGATCCTTCACTCAAGTTGCCAGCATCGTTGTGATTGGCGGAGCTCCCAATTCGTTCCACTTGTGGCGGTTTTCAGGAGAGCGGCGACCAATTTCTCAAACCCGGCGAAATTGGAGTCCGTCGCCGTAATTACCTAGAATGAGAGAACCTGGATCGTGTCGGAATCACCGCAACAGGATCGGCTCAATCAGGACCTCGGGCTCGGCGGCAAGATGTCCGAGCGCAGCCGCGCCCGCCTCCTCAATCGCGACGGCACCTTCAACGTCCGCCGCAACAACCTGAGCTCGTTCCATCCCTACAACGCCTATAACACGCTTCTCTCTCTTCCGGTTCCCCGCCTGCTCGCCCTCGTGGCTGCCGGCTACGTCGCCACCAACCTCCTGTTCGCATCCCTGTACTGGCTTGCCGGCCCTGACGCGCTCTCGGGCGCCGCCCCCTCACCGCTTACGCGCTTCGAGGACTGCTTCTTTTTCAGTGTCCAGACCCTCGCCACCATTGGTTACGGCAAGCTCACCCCGCACACGCGGGCGGCCAACTTCCTGGTCGCCATCGAGGCTCTTGTCGGTCTCCTCGGCTTCGCCATCCTCAGCGCACTGCTGTTCGCACGCTTCGCCCGTCCCACCGCCAAGATCACGTTCAGCCGCAACGCCTTGATCGCGCCCTACGAGAACGGTTGGGCGCTGATCTTCCGCCTCGCCAGCCTCCGCAACCACGAGCTCACCAATGTCCACGCCATCGTGAGCTTCGCCCGCTGGATTGAAGTGAACGGCCTGCGTCGCCGCCGTTTCGATCAACTTCCCCTCGAGCGCGACTTCATCATCTTTATGCCCCTGCACTGGGCCGTCGTCCACCCCATCACCGAAACCAGCCCGATGCGCGGCTTCACCCCCGAATCTCTGGCCGCCGCCGACCCCGAAATCGTCTGCCTCATCAACGCTGACGATGAAACCTTCGCTCAAACCGTCCACGGCAAAACCAGCTACGACAAGAGCGACATCGTCTGGGGCGCCCGCTTCCGCGACATGTACCTCCCCGATGTTGACAAGGTTGCCATCGACCTCAACCGGCTTCACGACTTCGAGCGGGTGGCGCCGCCCAGTTCTCTCTGACCGGATTGTCAAAGCAGAATGAGGCCCTTGCGAATCCCGATGGTGACGGCTTCGGTGCGGCTGGAAGCGCCGAGCTTGGCAAGAATCGAGGCCACGTGGAACTTCACCGTGTGCTCGGAGATTCCCAGCTTCCAGGCGATGATCTTGTTTGCCGCACCCTCGGCCATCATCCGCAGCACCTCCAGTTCCCGCGCCGTGAGCGCGGAGACGTCACCGGCAGCC
>DATIFQ010000137.1:0-22305 GCA_035455185.1 Bryobacteraceae bacterium
CGCCGCCCGGTACTTCGCGATCTCCTCGAAAAAATCGTTGTGGGCGTTGAAGAAGAAGCTGAGCCGTGGCGCGAACTCGTCGATTTCCAGTCCCCTTTCGAGCGCCCAGTCGACGTACTCCACGCCGTCCCGCAGCGTGAACGCCAGCTCCTGCACCGCCGTCGATCCGGCCTCGCGAATGTGATAGCCGCTGATCGAGACCGGATTGAACCTCGGCACGCGCCGCGCCGCAAACTCGATGACGTCCGTTACGAGTCGCATCGAAGGGCGCGGCGGGTAGATGTATTCCTTCTGTGCGATGTACTCCTTCAGAATGTCGTTCTGAAGCGTGCCGTCCAGCCTCTCCCAGAGGACACCCTGCTTTTCCGCTACAACAAGATACATCGCCCAGATGACAGGCGCCGGCGAGTTGATGGTCATCGAGACCGAAACGTCGCCGAGCGGAATACCCTCGAACAGCGTCTCCATGTCCTCGAGCGAACTGATGGCGACGCCACACTTGCCGACTTCGCCGAGCGATGTCGGATGGTCGGCGTCGAAGCCCATCAGTGTGGGCAGATCGAATGCGACGGAAAGCCCGGTCTGGCCCTGCTCAAGAAGATACCGGTAGCGCCGGTTCGTTTCCTCGGGGGTGGCGAATCCCGAGAACTGGCGCATGGTCCAGAGTTTTCCCCGGTACATGTCGCGATGGATTCCGCGCGTGTAAGGGAACTCTCCGGGAGCGCCTAGGTCGCGAGCGGTGTCGAAACCGGAAAGGTGTTCCGGCCCGTACACCGGCTCCACGGGAATGCCGCTCAGCGTCTCAAAGCGCCGCGCAGCCCCTGTGGCCGCCTCCGCCCCAGCGTTCTTCATCTGTCTTCTATTGTACCTGTCGGATTGGCGAGTACTTGGGGCGCCCGTTTGGTCTTCACTCACTTTGCCTTCCGCCGGGCGACAATGCGGGCGGCGCTCCTGCTCGGCATCGCCGCCGGGGCGAAGGCCTCTTCGATCAATGCGGCCTGCTCGGCGGCGTGTCGTTTGTGGGAACCAGTAGCCGGACTGGCGCTCTCTGGGCGCCCTGCGAAGCGGAGCATCCGCTCGGTCGGGTCGAGCAACGGCTGGATGCGATCCCGCATGAAGCGCCACGGGCCCATGTTGCGCGGCTCTTCCTGCACCCAGAACACGTCCGCTGCCGGCGGATACTTCAAAAGGATGTCTCCGAGTTGCGACGAAGCGAACGGATACAGTTGCTCGACGCGGACGATGGCCACCTGCCCGGCTTCTCGCTGCTCCCGAGCCTCGATCAAGTCGTAGTAGACCTTGCCAGAGCAGAGCAGAATTCTCGACACGCTTTGGGGATCGATTGCGCCTGTTTCGCTCAGAATCTCGCGGAAGCCGCCGCCGGTGAAGTCCGGAATGCTCGAGACCACCTTCGGGTGGCGCAACAGGCTCTTTGGCGTGAACAGGATCAGCGGCTTACGGACCCCCCGGCGATCCTGCCCGCCATACATCTGGCGGCGCAGCAAGTGAAAATACTGGGCCGGCGTCGTGCAGTTGCACACCTGCATGTTGCTTTCGGCGCAGAGTACAAGAAACCGCTCGATGCGGGCGCTCGAGTGCTCCGGGCCCTGTCCCTCGAAGCCGTGCGGCAGCAGCATCACGAGGCCCGTTGGCTGTCCCCACTTCTGCTCGGCGCAGGAGATGAACTGATCGATCATGATCTGCGCGCCGTTGCCGAAGTCCCCGAACTGCGCCTCCCAGAGCACCAGTGTTAATGGATCGCCGACACTGTAGCCGAACTCGAATCCGAGTACGGCGTACTCGCTCAGGGAGCTGTCAAAAACCTCGAAGCGGGCCTGGCCGTCGGAAACGTGCTGGAGCGGAGTGTACTCGCGGGCCGTCTCGTAGTCGTACAAAACGAGATGCCTCTGGCTGAACGTTCCGCGCCCGCTGTCCTGGCCGCTGAGCCGGACGGGCGTGCCGTCGAGCACGAGGCTGCCGAACGCGAGCGACTCCGCGAACGCCCAGTCGATCGGTCCGCCCTTACGCAACCCATCTCTGCGCCGGTCGATGAATCCGCGGAGCTTCGGATGCAAGTGGAAATCGGCCGGGAAGGTCGTAATGCCCTCCACCACGCGCTCGATCACGCTCTGGTCGACCGCGGTCTGCGGACGCCACGCTCCGGCTTCCTCCTCGCCGACAACGGTCAGTTCCTGAAGCTCGTACTGCTCGGCATGAGTCTGCGATGCGTCGTACGCCGCGGAAAGGCGGGTCGTGGCGCGCTTTCGCATCTCCTCAACGGCTTCCGCGCTGAGGACCTGCTCGCGGATCAACCGCTCGGCGTAGAGCGCGGCCGCGGACGGGTGCTCCTTGATCTTCCGGTACAGTATCGGCTGCGTGTAGCTTGGGTCGTCGGCCTCGTTGTGTCCGTGGCGGCGGTAACACAACATGTCGATCACGACATCCTTCTTGAACCGCTGCCGGTAGTCGAACGCAATCTGTGTCACCCGGATGGCCGCCTCCGGATCGTCGCCGTTTACGTGGAATACCGGCGCCTGGACGGTGCGTGCGACGTCCGTGGAATAGGGCGAAGACCGTGCCTCCTCGGGCATTGTGGTGAAACCGATCTGGTTGTTGATGATCAGGTGCACGGTGCCGCCCGTCCGGTAACCATGGAGTTGCGAGAGGTTCAGCGTCTCGGCCACCACGCCCTGGCCTGCGAAGGCGGCGTCACCGTGAATGAGCACGGGGATCACCCTCTCTCGCTCCGTATCGCCCAGCCGCTCCTGTTTCGGCCGGACGATCCCTTCTACCACGGGATCGACCGCCTCCAAATGGCTCGGGTTCGGAGCGACAGAGACGACGATCTGCTGTCCTGCGGGCGAGACGTGCGCGCCGCGCGCGCCGAGATGGTACTTCACGTCGCCGGAGCCTTGCGCGCTGGCTGGGTCTATCTCTCCTTCGAACTCGGAGAAGACCTGCGTGAGCGGCTTGCCGACGATGTTCGCCAGCACGTTCAAGCGCCCACGGTGAGCCATCCCCATGACGACTTCGACGACGCCGTTCGCGGCGGCGCGGTTCAGCAACTCATCGAGAATCGGGATGGCCGTCTCGGCGCCTTCGAGCGAAAAGCGCTTGTGCCCGACGAAGCGGGCATGGAGGAAATGCTCGAACTCCTCGGCCTCCGTCAGTCTCGCCAGGATCCGCTCGCGTGTGTCGCGATCGAGCGGCCTGTTGTCGGTTTCGGGCTCCATCCGCATCTGGAGCCAGCGCTTCTGCTCCGGATGTTGGATGTGCATGTACTCGCAGCCGGTTTTGCCGCAATAGGTCCGGCGCAAAGTCTCCAAAATCTCGCGCAAAGTCGCGACCGGTTGCGGGCTTTTCTCGCCGATCGCCTCAGCGAGGCTTCCGGTCAGAAACTCGCGATCCAGATCCCAGATGGTGAGGCCGTACGTCGCGGGATCCAGTTCGGCGTGATAGCTGGGCTCAGAGCCCAACGGATCGAGGTCGGCGATCAGGTGGCCGCGGACCCGGTAGGCGTTGATGAGCTGCAGGACGGCCGCTTCTTTGGCGATCTCCGCGGCTCGGCCGCCGCCCGCTCCCGGCACGGAAGCGGCGCGGTCCGACTCCCAGCGCACTGGGCCGTGCGGCATCTTCAGATCGGCGAAGATCCTGTCATAGAATCCGTCTTCGCCCTGAAGCAGTGCGTGAACGCGTGCGAGGAACATGCCGGACTCAGCGCCCTGAATGATCCGATGGTCGTACGTGCAGGTGATCATCATCACCTTGCCGATGCCGAGCATCGCACGGACTTCGGGGGCCGCGCCCTGGTATTCCGCCGGGTAACCGATGGCGCCCGTGGCGATGATTGCGCCCTGCCCGGCCATCAGCCTCGGAACGGAACCGACAGTACCGACGGTGCCCGGGTTGGTCAGCGAGACGGTCGTGCCTTGAAAATCCTCGATCGCGAGCTTGCCGGAGCGAGCACGGGCGATCAGGCCGTCGTAGGCGTTCAGAAATTCCTGGAAATCGAGCGCGCCAGCGTTTTTGAGGTTCGGAACCACGAGAGAACGGGAGCCATCCTTACCCGGCAGGTCGATGGCGACGCCGAAGTTGATCTGCTTCCGGATAACGCGAAAGCTTTCCCCTTCCCTTTCGGCGTAAGCGTGGTTGAGCACGGGGTAGCTGTCAAGCGCCTTCAGAATGGCCCAGGTAATGAGATGCGTGTAAGAGACCTTGCTCTTGCCGACCAGTGTGCGGTGGTGGTTGATGATGTGCCGGTTTTCGTCGATCACTTTCACCGGGATGATGCGCTGCGATGTGGCCGTGGGAATGCCCAGGCTGGCCGTCATGTTGTCCACAATGCGCGCTGCCGCGCCGCGAAGGGGGACGACTTCTTCACCAGGGCCGGGCTGCAGCGGCGGGGCGGATGGCGTGGGCCGGGACGTCGCGGAGTCGGAGCGCGGCGTTGCCGCCGCCGTCCCGCCGTCGGCGTCAAAAACACGCTTCCAGCTCTCGTCGATTGCCGCACGGTCGTGCAGGTACTGCTGGTACAACTCATCTTCCAGCCAACTGTTGACACCCAGTTTCTCTTCGCTCTTGGAGGACATTCGGGCAGGCCTTCTTCTTTATTCATGATACCCGAGCGAACCCACGCGGGCCGCCACCAGCGCCTGTTCCGTCACCCAATCCGTCCACACCGCCGATTCCGCGTCGGCGACGAGCGGCGTTCCGTCGAGCACGGCGTTTACGAAGTTATCGACGCATGGGTAGTGGAGGTTTGCGTGCGCCCGCAATTCCTCACGGCCGCCCGCATAGATGAGCAACGGTCCGTTGAGAGGACTGAGTTCCATCTCGCCGTCCGTTCCGGCGATGCGGAACTCGTCGCGGCTGACGCGGGAATGCCACCGCACGTCGACGACGCCGCGTACCCCGCTCTCGTATTCGATAAGAACCGTGGCGTTGTCCTCGACCGGAGCGGAGTGAACGACGTTCGAGAGTTGCGCGGTCACGCGGACCGGCCTGCCGAACAGGAAGTTGAGCACGTCGATACGGTGTGAACCGATGTCGTAAAGCGGCCCGCCGCCCGCTTGGCGCGGGTCGAGCAGCCAGCTTCGCGTGCCGTCCTCGTCATTGAACCAGTCGTGGCAATTGATCTCAGCCAGCACCGGCCGGCCGATCGCCCCCTCCGCCAGCAACTGCCTGGCTCGCTGGAGCTTCGGGTACATCCGGCGGTAGTAAGCGATTCCGAGGGTCCTGCCGGCCTCGTTCGCGGTCCGGACCATCTCGCGGGCTTCAGTAAAGTTCATCGCGGCCGGCTTCTCGCAGAGAACATGCTTGCCGGCGCGAAGCGAAGCGATCGTCTGCGGAGCATGAAGAAAAACCGGCGCGGCAACGTAGACTGCATCGATGAGGGGGTCCACAAGGGCCTCGTCGAGCGAAGTCCAGGCCTGCACGCCATAGGGCTCCGCCTTCCGCCGGTCGCGGGTGACGATCCCGTAGAGCCGGCTCCGCCCCTGCAATTGGATGGCAGGAATAACCCGCTTCCTGGTGATGTCTCCAATTCCGATCACAAGCCAGTTGAACATGCTGAGAGAATAGTACAATCACGCGAAATGAAGCTCCTCGTTTTTTCGGACATCCACAGCAACCACGGGGCGCTTGAGCGGCTGATGGACGTCGAAGCCGACTGCTACATCGCGGCCGGCGACTTGGTGAGCTGGTCGAGGGGCCTCGACCGTTGCGGCGAGATTCTGAGCCGCAGGACGGACCGCATGTACGTACTGCCCGGCAACCACGAGTCCGCGGCCTCGATTGCGTCCTTCTGCCGGAAATTCGGCTTCCATGATTTTCACGAACAGAGTATGGAACTTGCCGGCTTCCAGATCGCCGGGCTCGGCTACTCGAATCCGACGCCGTTCAATACCCCGGGCGAATATTCGGAACAGGAGATCGAGTTGCGTCTGGAGCGGTTTGCGAACCTGAAGCCGCTGATTCTGATCTGTCACTGCCCGCCGTTCGGCACGGCGCTCGACAGAATCCGTAACGGACTCCATGCCGGCAGCCGCTCCGTCAGGACATTCATTGAGAAACACCAGCCCGTCTTCTTCTTCTGCGGCCATATCCACGAGGCCGAAGGCGCCTCCGCCGAAATCGGAAAGACCCGTGGAATCAACGTCGGGCAGCAAGGTTATCTTCTCGACTTTGCTACACTGAAGGTATGAACATCGAGGAACTCGAAAGAGAATACTCGCCGCTCCGCCAGCAGGCTGAAGCTGTGCGGAGCTATCTTTGACTCCCCCAAAAAGAAAGCTGAACTAACTCGACTGGAAGAGCGGATCTCTTCGCCGGATTTCTGGAACCAGCCGGAAAAAAGCCAGCAGGTCATGCAGGAGCGCAAGCGCCTGGAGCAGTCGATCGCCGACGAGGCCAGGATCGCGGGCCGGATCTCCGACTTTGATGCCGTGTTTGAGCTTGCCCGAGAGGGCAACACCGAGGGCGCGCTCGTGCTCCTCGGCGATCCGCTCGACGAGCTGAAGAAGTTCCGGCACGATCTCGACAGAATCGAAACGGCTATGTTGCTCTCCGGTGAGAACGACGCCCGGAGCGCGATTGTAACCATTCATCCGGGCGCGGGCGGCACAGAAAGCCAGGACTGGGCCGAGATGCTGCTCCGCATGTACCTGCGATGGGCCGAGCGGGAGGGGTTCGGGACCGTCGTAACGGACCGGCTCGAGGGCGACGGAGCCGGCATCAAGTCGGTTACCTTCGAGATCAACGGCGAATACGTCTACGGGCTCATGCAATCCGAGGTCGGCGTGCATCGCCTGGTGAGGATCTCGCCGTTCGATGCGAACGCCCGGCGGCACACGTCGTTTGCCTCTGTTTTCGTCTACCCGCAGATTGACGACGAGATCAAGATCGACATCCGGCCAGAGGATCTTCGCGTCGATACGTTCCGCGCCAGCGGCGCCGGCGGCCAGCATGTCAACCGCACAGACTCGGCGATCCGCATGACCCACCTGCCGACCGGCATCGTGGTGCAGTGCCAGAACGAGCGCTCGCAGCACAAGAACCGCGCCTCGGCGATGAAGCAGCTCAGGGCGCGCCTCTATGAGTTCGAGCTCGAGAAGAAGCAGGCCGAAGACAGCAAGCTCGAGGCCACGAAGCTCGACATCAATTTCGGCAGCCAGATTCGAAACTACGTGCTCGCCCCCTATCGCCTCATCAAGGATCTCCGCACCAAGCTGGCCATCGGCGATGTCGATCGCGTTCTGGACGGTGATCTCGACGACCTCATCCACGCGCACCTTGTCTTCCGAAAGACCGGCAGGACTGCGGGCGACGGTAAGGATGAGCTGCCCGAGTAGTCCGGTGGAAACCGTCACGCCTGAGACCCTGGCCCGCGCCGCGGAGCTGATCCGCGCCGGTGGGATTGTCGCCTTCCCCACCGAGACCGTCTACGGTCTCGGCGCCAACGCACTTGACGAGGAGGCGGTGCGGCGCGTCTTCGAAGCGAAGGGACGCCCGTCCACAAGCCCGTTGATCGTGCATGTGGAGTCAGTCGAAATGGCGCGGGGACTGGTGCGCGACTGGCCGCCCTCCGCGGAAGCGCTGGCCCGCCAGTACTGGCCGGGACCACTGACCCTGGTGCTCGAAAAGCAGCCGCACGTGCCCGGCATCGTGACGGCCGGACTTCCGACTGTGGGGCTTCGCATGCCGGCCCATCCGCTGGCTCTTTCCCTGATTCGCGCGGCCGGCGTGCCGATCGCTGCGCCGAGCGCCAACCGTTTTGCGAAACTGTCTCCGACAACCGCGCGACACGTGCGGGATGCGCTCGGCGGCCGCGTCGACCTGATCCTCGATGGAGGACCCACTGAGGTCGGCATTGAATCTACGGTGCTGTCCCTGGCGGCGAGCCCGCCACGGCTGCTGCGTCCCGGGAGGGTCACGCAGACGGACATCGAAGCCGTCATCGGCTCGATCGAAATCGCCGGCCGCATCGAGAATGGGGACAACGATGGCCATCCCTCGCCCGGCCTGCATCCGAAACACTACAGTCCGGCCACGCCGCTTGTTCTTGTGGATGGCGGGCCTCTTCCCGCCGGCCGGGGCGTCTATCTCTACCGCGAGCGCCACGCGCAGGCTGCCCGTTGCGTCGCAATGCCCACGGACGCTGGCGCCTATGCTGCGGTTCTCTACGAGACGCTTCACCGGGAGGACGCGGCCGGGTGGGACTGGATCGCCGTCGAGCGGCCGCCCGAAGGACCGGAATGGGCCGGTGTCACCGACCGGCTCACGCGTGCGGAGTCGAAACGATCCGGAAGCGGGGACAAGTCATGATCCAGCCTGTCCGGAAGGGCCGTGAGTTGCTCGATGAGATCGACAACGAAGCTGCCCAAACGCCTGTTCTGTGGTGGCTTGGGCAGAGCGGCTTTGTCGTCAAGTACCGCCGGATCGTCTTCTACCTCGATCCGTACCTTTCCGAATCGCTGACGAAGAAGTACGGGAACACGAACCGGCCGCATATCCGGATGACCGAGGCCCCATTCCGCGGCGAAGACGTCATTCACGCTGATCTCGTCTTCTCGACGCACGGGCACAGCGACCATCTCGACCCGGGCACCGTCCCGGCGATTCTCGCCTCTTCTCCGGAGGCCCGGCTCGTGCTGCCGAAGGCGCTGGTCGAGAAAGCCTGTGCCATGGGAGTTCCGAGCGAGCGCATGCGACCAACGGACGCGGGTGACGTGATCGAGTTTCGCAAGGACGGAGCGGTCGCGACGATTCACCCCATTCCGTCCGCGCACGAGCAACTGGACTGGACCCCGGAAAGCGGCTATCCGTACCTGGGATATGTCATCCGGTTCGGCGAGTGGACGATCTACCAGCCCGGCGACTGCGTTCCCTACGACGTCCTTGTGGAACGCTTGCGGCCCTTCGGTGTCACCGTGGCGCTGCTGCCGGTCAATGGGCGCGACCCGGCCCGCGGAGTCGCCGGCAACTTCAGCATCTCTGAAGCCGCCCAACTCGCCGAAGACATCGGCGCGCGCTGGCTCATCCCCGCCCACTACGATATGTTCACGTTTAATACCGTGGCCATCGGCCTGTTCGTCGAACACATGAAGATCCGCCCCAGCCAGAACTTCAAGATCCTCCGCTGCGGCGAACGCTGGGTGGTGCCGAGGTAGCGCTTTCGTTTCGCTCCTGGAGAACTCAAGTCACTCCGATGAGGCGAACACCCTCGGCCTGAGCCGCCTTCGCTAACGTCGTGTCAAGTGTCGCGAGCGGCAAGCCTTCCCGCAGCGCAAGCTCCAGGTAGGCGGCATCGTAGACTGACAACTGGTATGACCGGGCAAGTCGAAGGACTTCAAGCTCGTCCGGTGAGCGATCCACCCTCAGTGGCAATCGCGAGAATTCTCGTAAGAAGGCTGTTGTATCGGCTTGGCCGAGCCGTTTGCGGCGTTCGCTAACCACCAAGATGTTTCGCAGCTCGAACCATAGAAGGCTCGGCGCGACTGCCTCGTCGCTTCGGAAGTGCTCAAACGCCAGGTCCGCAGCGGGATGATCCTCATCCTGGAACGCCCACGATGCGGCCACGGATGCATCTAGGACGAATGGCATCAGCCTTCGCGACCCTCGTCTCTGGCCGACAGCAGTTCATCCGACGTGATTCGCCCTGTGCGCTTGCGAAGGTTGGCGATTCTCGCAAGTGCGTCGTCGATTTCCCTCTGGCGGCGATTGGCCTCGGGAACGATTCTGGCGATGGGGCGGCCGTGCCGAGTGATGACGACCGTCTCCCCGCGCTCCACAGCGTCGAGGAGCCGTGGCAGATGAGTTTTGGCGTCAGAAGCCTGAATCTCGCGCATAAAATTCAACCAGTCGATTCGACTAGTCTAATTTTACAACGGAGACGGGCAGCCCGTCAACCCGATTCCGATACAAGGCCAGCAACCCGCTAATCCCTCAGGGTTCACCTGGGAGAAGACGTCGACTCCCGGGAATTCCAGCAATTCCGCCAGATCGGGCGCGGAGTCTCGACTTGTTCGGCTGTTGGACAGTAGAATCAGGGTGTTGCGGTCACATGAGGAACGACAGCGAAGCTCTTCCTGAACTGATGATGCCTACGAGCGCGATGCGCATTTTTTCGGCTTGGTGCGAGTCAAGCGTGCGGGACAGGTTGCCGCCTTCGAGTTTGGAGTTTCTGCCGAGGGATATTCTGCGCTCAGGCGCATGTTCAATGCGCGTCCCTTCGATGCCATGCCGGGCCTGAAGAACAGGTACTTCTTTACCGGAACCTACGGACGACGGAAACTAGGCGAAAAGCCTGCTTTCTTCCAGGTGCGCATCGAGCAGGGCTGGACTGCGAAATTGTTCGAGTTTCCAGGGCCAACCTCGTTGGTTGCGAACCTACTCTGGTTCAAAGAAATGAAGACCTTGGAAGCTGCATCTGCCCTGAAGCGCGTGGATACGGCGCTCTGAAGCGGAGCTACCTTCTGGTTTCGAATCGCATGTCGAGGCCGATATGACCCAGTGGGCGCTCTTGAAGATTAAGTCCATGCTCCATTTGGGACGTGCAGCCATCTTCTCACCCTTCCCGTCATGGCAAAATGAAAGGCCATGGCCAAAATCCAGCGCGCGCTCATCAGTCTCACCGATAAAAGCGGAATCCTCGAATTTGCTCGCGGATTGGCGGAGCTCGGCGTCGAGATCCTCTCCACGGGCGGAACGGCCCGCATGCTCCGCGACGCCGGACTTGCGGTCCGCGACGTCGCCGATGTGACCGGCTTTCCGGAGATGCTCGATGGCCGCGTCAAGACGATTCACCCGCGCATCGCCGGCGGCATCCTCGCCATTCGCTCCAATGAAGAACATATGCAGGCTCTCGCCGCGCACGGCATTCCCACCATCGACATGGTCGTGGTCAACCTCTACGCATTCGAGAAAGTTGCCGCTCGGGAGGGCGCGACCGTGCCGGAGCTGATCGAGAACATCGACATCGGCGGGCCGACCATGATCCGCGCCGCGGCGAAGAACTACCAGGACGTCGCCGTCGTGGTTTCCCCCGCCGACTACGATCCAATTCTCACGGAGTTGCGAGCCTCCGGCGGCTTGTCGCTGGCGACGCACTGGCGCCTTGCGAAAACGGCCTACCGCCTGACCGCCGACTACGACCGGGCTGTGAGCGCCCGGTTGGCGCGGATCGAGGTCCGGGAAGGCGCCTTCGCTGACAGCACTCCAAACCTGCCGCCGGTGCTCGACTTGCGCGCCGATCTTGCGCTCCCGCTTCGCTATGGCGAGAACCCCCACCAGTCGGCGGCGCTGTACTCGGACCGGAGGAGCGGCATCGCCGGAGCCGAGCAGTTGCAGGGTAAGGAACTCTCCTACAACAATCTCGTGGACCTGGACGCCGCATGGCAACTCGTCTCCGAGTTTGGCGATCCTGCCTCCGCCATCATCAAACACACGAATCCTTGCGGCTGCGCCGAGGCGGCCTCGCTCGCGGAGAGCTATCGCAAGGCGTTGGAGTGCGATCCGGTGTCGGCGTTCGGGGGAGTGCTGGCGTTCAATCGCCCGCTGGACGAGGAGACGGCCCGCGAGATCGCCAAAACCTTCATCGAAGCCATCGCCGCACCCGATTACTCGCAGGAAGCACTGGCCGTGCTGGCCGCGAAGAAGAACCTGAGGCTTCTGCACGTGACGAATCCAGCGCCCGATCCCGTCGTGATCAAGTCCATCAGCGGCGGCTTCCTTGCCCAGACTGCCGACCTGCATCGACTTGACCGGGCGCAGATTCAGGTGAAGACGAAACGCGTTCCAACCGAAGAAGAATGGGCGGCTCTGGAGTTTGGGTGGAAGGTGGTGAAGCACGTCAAGTCGAACGCCATCGTGTTTGCCAGGGCGGGACAGATCGCTGGCGTGGGCGCCGGCCAGATGAGCCGTGTGGATTCCGTCAAGGTAGCCGCCATGAAGGCGGTGTTGCCGCTTCAGGGGACCGCACTGGCTTCCGACGCCTTCTTCCCGTTCCCCGACGGGATCGAGGAAGCTGCGCGCTATGGCGCGACGGCGGTGATCCAGCCGGGAGGTTCGGTGAAGGACGCCGAAGTGATCGCCGCGGCGAACCGTCTCGACCTGGCCATGGTATTCACCGGCATTCGGCATTTCCGGCATTAAGTGAACTGGAGAACCCCACATGAGACGAGAGTTTCTTAGCCGCCGCCGCCTGCTGAAGGCAAGCATCCTGGCTGCCGCCGGAGCTGCCGCGCAGACGCAGGGAAAGGCTACCGAATTCCAGATTGCATGCATGACGCTCCCGTATGCCGCCTTTCCACTCGAACGGGCGTTAAAGGGGATCGCGGGCGCCGGCTATCGCTACGTCGCCTGGGGCGCCACCCACAAGGAGTCCGACGGGCAGACCAGACAGGCACTGGCCGTGGATGATCCCCCGTCCGCCGCGAAGGAGCTTGGGAGTCGTTCGCGCGACCTCGGGCTCGAACCGGTGATGATGTTCTCGCTGGTCAACGTGGAGGCGCCGGACTCGATCAAGAGCCACACCCGCCGTATCGAGCAGGCGGCGGCAGCGGGCGTTCCCTTCGTGCTGACCTTCGGCCATACCCGGATCGCTTCCTATGAGACGTGGATCCGGAACCTGAAGGAACTCGGGCCGATCGCGCGGAACGCCGGGGTAACGATTGTAATTAAGCAGCACGGCGGCAACAGCGCCACCGGGAAGCTCTGCGCCCAGATCCTGCGGGAAGTCTTCGACGAGGGCATCCAGATGTGCTACGACGCCGGCAACAACCTCGGCTACGTAGGCGACGACCCGATCGCGGACATCCGCCACTGCTGGCAGTACGTGCGCGCCTTTGCGATCAAAGACGTTCGCCTCACGCCGAAACGGGACGCTTGCGGTCCCGGCCTTGGCGAGATCGATCACTACAAGCTGCTGCTGCCCGTGGCGCGGACCGGCCTCAAGATTCCGCTCTGTTGTGAGACGCTCTGGGCGCCGCTGTTGCCCCGCCCGGAGCAACCGGAAGGCGTCGACGCCCTGGCCAAACGGGCCCGCGAATTCCTGGAGGTTGTAACGGTCGGAGTGACAGCCTGACCCGGACCGCGAAGTGGGCTACTTGTTTTTCGGTGTATCCGGTACGCCGGAGTCGAAGACAACTTTCCACGAACCGTCCGCCTGCTTTTTCCAGATAGTGACGTACTTACCGGTCGCCACCACGCCGGCGTTCTCGCCGCTGCGCACAATCTCGTACGCGCCAATCGTGTAGCCAAGATCGCCGGAACTGGAAATCGCTGCATCGAGCGGCTGCCACCGGATCGACATCGCAGGGTTGCTCAGAAGAGACGCCCAGCGTTCGGCGACCGCCTTCCTTCCGCGAATGACCGGCAAATCCGGCCGCAACGTCGCGGTGTCTTCGGCAAGGAATGATAAGAAGCCCTCCAACCTTCCTTTCTCAGTCGCTACAGCAAACGCCCGGTCGGCGTCCAGCAAGACGGAGGCGTCTGCTGTGCCGGCGAAACCCGTTGGGGCGATGAGGAGCGCGAGCAGAAGTGCCGTTGTTGTTGGCATCGGATTATTCGCCCGTTCTCTTCACAGACCTCGCCGGCATCGCCCAGTCGGCCGGAACCTGACCCTCAGGCAACAACTCCGCCTTCTCGAGATACCGGATTTTGACCGCGAAGTGCGCGGCGTGCGGGTCATGCGTCACCATGACGATTGTCTTGCCGTATTCCTTGTTCAGCTTTGAAAGCAGCGAGAGCACTTCCTGCGCGGAACCAGCGTCCAGGTTTCCGGTCGGCTCGTCGGCAAGGATCAGGTCCGGGTCGGTGACGATCGCGCGGGCGATGGCCACGCGCTGTTCCTGTCCGCCGGAAAGCTGGCGTGGCAGGTGGTGAAGGCGGTCCCCGAGGCCCACCAGTTTCAACGCCGTCGTGGCGTGCGCGATCCGCTCGCGCTTCTTCAGGTGCGTCAGCTTCAGCGGCAGTTCCACGTTCTCGAACGCAGTCAGAACGGGAATCAGGTTGAACGTCTGAAAGACGAACCCGATGTGCGTGTTGCGCCAATCCGCGATCTCACCGTCGCTCAGGTCGCGCAGATTTTCTCCCAGGACCCGGATCTCACCGCCGGTCGGCCGGTCCATGGCCGCGATCAGGTGCAACAGCGTGGACTTTCCCGAGCCGGACGGCCCCATCAGCGCGACGAACTCGCCCTTGTGAACCGTCAGATTGATCATTCTCAGCGCGGTGATGCCGAAGCCATCCCGGTGGAATTCCTTCTCCAGGTCTCGCGTTTCGATGACCAGTTCGCTCATGCCGTCAACCTTTCCTGATCCGCACGCGGTCGCCGTCTTTGAGCTCCGATGGCGGATTCACGATCACATCCTCGCCCCCGGTCAATCCCTGCTCGATGCGAATCCCGTCGTTTGTGGTCGCGCCGGTTCGCACCGCCCGGCGCACGGCCTTCTCTCCGAGGGTCACAAAGACCGCGCCATCGCGGACAGCCGACGCGGGAATCACGATGCTGGGCCGCACCGGCGCGCCGGTGGCCCCTTCTTCATAGAACGCCACGCTCGCATTCATCTCCGGCCGAAGGTACTCGTCGGGATGAAGTATTTTCACCTTCACCTGCACGGTGGCCTTCTGCCGGTTTGCTTCCGGGGAGATCTCGTCGATCACGCCCTCGTACTTCCGGTCTGGGAACGCATCGGTCGTCACAACGCCGCGTTGCTGTGCACCGAGCTTGGCGAAATCGTTCTGGCTGATGTCAAGTTCAACTTCGAGATCGTTCAGGTCCGCCAGGGAAACTACGTAACCCTTTGCCCCGCGCTCGCCCACGAAACTGGTCGTGACGAACTCGCCCTTTTCGACCACCCGCTCCAGGATGGTCCCCGTCACCGGCGCCCGAATCACGGTATTCGCAAGCTGCGTTTCGTAAAAAGCCACCATGCCGCGGGCCTGCTCCACCTGCCCTCGCATGGCGTCGATCTGTTCCTGCCGTGGCCCGATGCGAACGAGTTCATAGCTCTTCTCGAGCGATGCAACGCGTGCCGCTTGGGCGTCGTACCGCGCTTGGGCATCGTCGAGCGACTGCTGCGATGTTACCTTCTCCGCGTGCAGCTTACGAATGCGATCGAGATTCGTCCTGGCGTTCTCGAGGTCGGCTCGCGACTGCTCCAGATTCGCCTTCGCGACCGCAACTTCCTCCGGCCGGGAACCGTTCAGCAGTTCCTGTAGCCGTGCCTCGAGATTGGTGAGCTGGCCGCGTGCCTGCTGCAACTGCGCCCGGTATTCGTCATCTTCCAGCCGTACAATGACCTGCCTCTCTTTGACCTTGTCACCCTTGTCCACGCCGATCCAGGCCACTCGGCCGATGACCTTCGAGGCCACCTCGATCTTGTGTGCCGCCACGATATAGCCCGTGGCGTTCAGGATCGTGTTCCGGCCGTTGTCCCCGGCCCCGCCGGAGGCCGAAACTCTCACCACCGAGACTTCGGTGGCTGCGTTCATACGGCTGTATAGAAACCGTCCCAGCCCGAGTAGCAGGAAAAACGCGACGCCGGCGACAATCCATCGCGTCGCCCACTTAGGCTCGCCTTTGTCGCGGTGCTTGCGCTCGATCTGCAAGCTTTTCAGGTCTGCATCCATCTCGATCTCTTAGATTTCACGCAGTGCGATGAGGATCTCCTTCTTCGCTGCCATCAGGGCGGGGAACAAGCCGCCCACGGCCCCCATCAGCATGGCGAAGATGAGCCCTGTCGTGATTGTCTTTGGTCCGACGTGGAAATTGAAAGCGATCTCGCTGAAGGTCACGAAATTCCCGATCCCGGTCGTGACGCCGTTCAGGGGCAGTGTCAGGAGCACTCCGATAAGCCCACCGAGTAATGCCAACAGCACCGACTCGATCAGAAAGCTGAACAGGATGCTGCCCCGGGAGAATCCAAGGACGCGCAACGTGCCGATCTCCCGTGCGCGGCGGGCCACCGCCGCATACATGGTGTTCATGGCTGCGACGCTCGACCCGACCGCCATGATGATCGCCACCAGCGTTCCAATGTACTGGATCGGCGCACCCGAAACCGTCTGCGCCGCGTAATAGTCCTTCTCCGTCCGCGCTTCGACGTTCAAGCGCCGGTCGCTGTTCAGGTCGTTGATGAGCGCCTGCGCGGCCACCTCGTCGGACGCTTCGACCAGCGCCGAGCTCACCACCTCGGTGCGGTTGTAGTCCGAGCTCAACTGGTTCAGATCCGCGAAAATCTCGCTGTTGGAGACGCCCGTTCCCGCCTCCATTACGCCCACAACGTCCCAGTCGCCGCTGCCGGCGTGGATTTTCTTCCCGACCTCCGCTCCAGGAAAGCGTTTGGCGATCGATGAGCCGACGACAACCTCGCGCCTGCCGCTCTCGAACCATCGGCCCCGGAGCAGCTTCAGGTCCTCCCGCATCTCTATGCCGACAGGCATGAGCCCCCGAATCGTGACGTTCATCCCCTCCGGGCTGTCGACGCGGGGGAGGTTCACCACCGTCACCATTTCCAGGGAAGCCCTGGGCTCCCCGGACTTGCCTCGTTGGATCCCCGGCTTCGCCCGGACCACCTGATACATTTCACGGGTGAAATTGCTGACCAGCTCGGATTCCGATCCCTTCCGCAGGATCAGCACATGCAACGGGTTGCCTGTCGACTGGAAGGCGATCCTTAGGCCGTCCAGCAGCGCCAGAACCGAGAGCAGCACCGCAACCGTAAGGGCGACGCCAAGCGCCGTCATGACGGTGGTCGTCTTGCGGACCACCAGGTTCCGCAGATTATATGTCAACGGAATCTTCATGTTGTCCCTCTGTCTGCTAACCTGCGTGCCGCAGGGCGTCCACGATCGACGTTCTGGATGCGCTCCAGGCCGGAACTGCCGCGCTCACCAGCCCCACGAACACTGCGATTGACAGCGATACAGCCACCACCGGCGGGCCGACGGCCAGGTTCCTTAACATCGCGAGTGCCGCCGGCCCGTTCCTGATGGCGCTGACTAGCCCCGCCGCCAGCAGGCACCCGAGCACGCCGCCGGCCAGCGAGATGACCGTCGCCTCGCCGAGGATAATCCCCACGATGCCGCCAGGCTTGAACCCCAGCGTCTTCATCACGCCCACTTCCCGGATTCGCTCGCGGACCGACATCGCCATGGTGTTGGCGCTCACCAGCAGGATAGTGAACGTGACCGCCGCGAAGATGCTCAGCAGGAACGCCTTCACGTTGCCGAGGAAAGCCAGAAAGCTCAGCGCGAAAGCCTGCTCCGTCTCCGTCCGGGTCTGGAACGGCGCATTACGGAAGGTTTCGTCGACCGCTGCCGCAATTCCACCGACGGCGTCGGGACTGGCCGCGAGAATGGTAAAGGTCCCGACCATCCCCTGCCGCCTGTTGGGGAGCCCTTCCTCCAGGTATTTCCAATGGAAATACAGCACTTCGTCGTCTTGCGCGGCTTCCCAGATGGCCCGGACCGTCAACTCCAGGTCGACAGGAAAGATGTCGCCCTTCAGCGTGATGCGGTCGCCGAGTTTCAGGTTGTGCCTCTCGGCCAGCGGCCGTCCGATGGCGCAGGCAGTGCGCTCCGCCAGAAACGCCCGCTTTTGGTCCTCCGGCACCCTGATTTCGCCGCGAACCGTGAACAGCTTCTCGGGTTCGACGGCGAACCGGGCGAAAAAATTCTCCGGATCGCGGCTATCCCGAAAGACGCCTCCGAACCATTGCGAAATCATGACTTCCTGAACACCGGGGATCTGCCGGATCCGCTCGCGGTAGTAGATCGGCATCGGCACCGCCAGCGAAACACGGTTACGCACGATGAGACGCCGTGCCTGTTCGGGGGATGCCTCCGTCAGGTAGAAGGCCTGATAGATCGCCATCAGCAATCCGAGCAGACACAGCGACACTCCCAGGCTCAGCACGGTCAGTGCCGTGCGACGGCGGTTCCGCCAGGCGTTCTTAAAGATAAACGGGAGGTAGCGCACAGGGTATTAGATTCATCTTAGAATAGCTGCGGCGCCCGGTGGAGGGCCTGTCTGCCGCATGACCGACGAAACATGGATGCTCGAGGCGCTTGCCCTTGCGCGCGAAGCCGGAAGTGAGGGTGAGGTGCCGGTGGGAGCCATCGTCGTCTGCGGCGGCGTGATCGTCGGACGCGGCCGGAACTCGCCACTTGCCCGGGTCGATCCCACCGCTCACGCGGAGATCCTTGCTCTCCGGGAAGCCGCGGCACGGTTGGAGAACTACCGGCTGGAGGACTGCACCCTGTACGTGACGATCGAGCCGTGCGTCATGTGCGCCGGCGCGCTCGTGACGGCGCGCGTCCGCCGTCTCGTGTTCGGCGCCAGGGACTTGCGCTTCGGCGGCGTCCGCAGCAAGTTCCGAGTCGCCGACTCCGACCTGCTCAATCACCGCGTCGACGTGGAGGAAGGCGTGCTCGCGACCGATTGTGCCGAGTTGTTGCGCGAATTCTTCCGGGAACGCCGGTAATCGGCTTCGCAGGATCGGAGCCCGGCCGGGGACCGCCGTCCGCGCCATTCCGGCTCGGACGGCAGCTCCCGGCAGCGCGCTGCCCTGTACTCACGACGAGGAGTGAAGGCGGGAGTCAGGCAGTTTTCAGTAAAGGCGGATGAAAGACGGGCCGCGCCGCACGCAATGGCGCGGCGAGGGCGGATGACGCAGGGCCTTTGCGATCGGGCTCCGTAAGCATCGTTCCGTGGAAATAATCGTGCAGCGGATAGAGCGGGTACGGCTCTAGTTCGCGGAATGCCCGGCCGAGCGTTTGCTCGATCCGATAGACGGAATGGAAGAAATTCCCACGGTCCATCTTGAGCTTCCGGCAGCAGAGCTTCCAGTCTGCTCCGAGAAGAAAGTGATACCGGAAGACCATATGTTCGTACTCGGTGAGCATCCGCCGGCTCACCAGACAGAAATCGGCTACGTACTCCTCATCTTTGCGTCCCCAGGACCATCTCCCCTCCCGCCCGGAGATCTTTTCGAGAGAAACCCGGCTCAAGTACTTTTCTTTCGCGGCACAGTAGCGAAACCGCGCGTAGCAGGCGCGGAAAATGGCGCGAAGGACGCAGTTGCAGGGGTACATCCGCTCCCGGTGCCCCTGCCTCAATCCCAGGCCATGGCAGTGCGAACATGAGTGTCTCGCCATTGCTAACGTTTCGGATCTGGTCCATTCCATAAGGCTCATTCGCGGCGGCGCCCTTTGGGACGCCTTTCCGCTCCTGCTCACAGACTATTCCAGGTCCGAAAATCGTCAACATTAAATTCGCAGTATTTTCCGGGAAATATCTTAAATCGATGTAAATTCTATTTTATCATTTGTTTTCAGCGTCTTACGGCGATCTCAATTTGCGGCTACGGTACTGAAGTTATGAGAGTTCTATGATAGTATTTCTTAAGAAGTACTACCTATTTCACAGGGAAATAGGGCGTGGGCCCCACAATGGACTTCCAGGAACTGCAGGCGCGCCTCGTCGCCGCTCTCAAAGCGCGCCTCCACAACGGAGAGCTCACGGAACGCCGGCTCGCACGCCTGGCCGGGATTTCGCAGCCGCATATGCATAATGTGCTGAAAGGCGCAAGAATTCTCTCTCCCGACGCCGCCGATCGCGTCCTCAAATGTCTCCGCCTGTCAGTGCTAGACCTGATCACCGTCCCCGAACTCCACCAGGCGGGCTGTCCCCAGTGCCCGAAACATGGCGCCTACCGGGGAGTCCCAATTCTGGAGGGTTGGCTGGGACCCGGGCTGCCGCTTCCCACTGCCACCGGCCCGGAGTACAGATGCCCCTTCCCGACCCTGCTTGTCACCTCGCTGACCGATCCCGTGGTGGCGCGGCTGACCGCGGATGCCAGGATGACCGCGGTGGTCCGCCACAATGATCTCGTCCTGCTTGATAGATCCCACCACAGCCGGTCCCGGCTCGACGGAGAGGGCTTATACGTAGTAAACCGTCACGGGGAAGGACTCATCCGGCGGCTGCGTATGGAAGGCCGGCGCGTGTTTCTTGGAACCGAAGCCGGCCTCGGACGGCCGTGCGAATGGGAGGAGATTGTGCTGGAGAACAGCCACGTCATGGATATCGTTCGGGCGCGTGTCGTCTGGATCGGACGGTATCTTCTAAGCTTCTGAAACGCGCCGGCGATCCGGCGGAGCCCGCGCTCCTCAGCGCAGCACCTTTCGTTCTCGTCCCACTTCTTCGTACACTTCCAGCACTTGCCGCGCCGTTGACTCCCAACTGAAACGCCGCGCTTGCTCGTAGCCCCGGGCAATCAGCGAGACCCGGAGCTGCTCATCCGTCAGCACGTCTCGAATACCCCGGGCGATGTCGAACACATTCTCCGGATTCACCAACGCCGCGGCGTCGCCGACAACCTCCGGTAGGGAACTGCGATTCGACGACACAACCGGCGTCCCGGAGGCCATGGCTTCCAGCGGCGGGAGCCCGAAGCCCTCGTACATCGATGGAAAAACGAACGCAGCAGCCGCTTCATAGAAGACGCGAAGAGTGTCGATCGGAACGAAACCCAGAAAGCGGACGACGTCCTCCACCCGCGTCTGGATCACCGCCCGCCGGACCGCCGGATACCGGCTCAGTTCATCGCCGATGATGATCAGCCGGAGATCCTTATACACCGGATGTGTCTCTAGCTGCCCGCGGACTACGGCGAACGCCTCCACCAGCCGGGGCACGTTCTTCTGCGGGCGGATCGATCCCGTGTACAGCACGAACGGGTAGTCGATCTGATAGCGCTCCAGGATGCGGCGCACTTCGCGGCTGTGACCCTCGGGGCCGGCCGAGCGCGCGTCGGCGGCGGGCTTGTGCTCCAGGAAGCGGGGGTCCGGCGCGTTGTAAATCCGCCGCACCCTCTCCGGCAGAATTCCGAAGAGGTCTTCCACGTCTCGCAGGGTGGCCTCCGAAACCGCGATGACCTTTTCCGCGCGCTGAAGACCCCGGCGGAACCGGTACAGGCGCAACCTCCGCCAAAAGTCGCGCTGCCGGTCATACATCAGGCTGCTCATGTCGTGGATCGTGACCACGTACGGCTGGGGCATCGCCAGCGACACCGCATTCAGCGGGATGTGATAGAGATCCGCCGAGAAGTGGCGGAGGAACCACGGGAACGCGACGTCATCCAGCGGGTCGGAATCATGGCGCTCATATCTGGCGATCTTGAAATTGCCGGGAAGGCCCGCCAGCTCTGCGCCGCCTTCCTTCCCGCAGGCCAGCACATAGTGGTTCTCCCGGTCGATGCACGCCAGAGCGCGTACCAGGTTGCGTATGTACGTGCCGATGCCGAAGTCCCGCAGGTGCCGGGCGTCGATCAGTATGCGCAGCGCCATTCAATTCGCGGCGACGGCGTTAAGTTTCCAGTGGTACAGCGGAAACCGTCCGGTCAACTCCGCCACCCGGCGGCGGACCGAAGCGATCACATCGTCGTTTCCGAGGTTTCCGAGCACCTCGGCGATCATCGACGCGACCTCGCGCATTTCCGGCTCGCGGAACCCCCGGGTCGTCACTGCGGGAGATCCTAACCGGATCCCGCTCGGGTTCAGCGGCGGGTTGGCGTCGAACGGAATCGCGTTCTTGTTGACCGTGATGTGCGCCTTGTCGAGCCCCGTTTCCGCGTCGCGGCCCCGAATTGCCCGTGCAAACACGTCGACCAGTAACAGGTGCGTGTCTGTGCCGCCGGAGACCACCCGGTAACCCGCTTCCGCCATCCCGTCCGCCAGCGCTGCCGCGTTCGCCTTCACCTGCCTCTGATAGCTCACGAACTCGGGTGTCATCGCCTCGGCAAAGCATACCGCCTTGGCTGCCACCACGTGTACCAGCGGCCCTCCCTGCACCCCTGGAAACACGGTCTTGTCGATCGCCTGGGCGAACTGTGCGCGCGACAGGATGATCCCCGCGCGCGGCCCGCGCAGCGTCTTGTGAGTCGTTGACGTCACGATGTCGGCGTATTCGCAGGGATTCGGATGCAGACCGGCCGCCACCAGTCCCGAGAAATGAGCCATGTCCACGAGGAAGATCGCTCCGGCGGCGTCCGCAATCTCGCGAAATCGCCGGAAATCGATGATCCGCGGATACGCGCTTCCGCCGGCGATAATCATCTTCGGCTTGTGCTCTTCGGCCAGCCTCGCCAGCTCGTCGTAATCGATGATCTCGTCTTCGCGCCGCACGCCGTACGGGACCACCTTGTAGGTCTTGCCGGAGAAATTCAGGTGGTGCCCGTGCGTCAGGTGCCCGCCGTGCGCCAGGTTCATGCCGAGGATCGTGTCTCCCGGCTGGAGCACCGC
>DATIFQ010000138.1:0-9906 GCA_035455185.1 Bryobacteraceae bacterium
TCCGAGCTGAGTGCGCCTCTCCGAATGCTCTACCCGTCAGGCTCTGTGGACTCCCCCGCGTTCCTGAGTGGGGACGCGAAGACGCAGGCGGAAGCGGAGCGGAAGCGAATGGCGTCCCTCCCCACCGCGCCGAACCACCTCGCGGGTCAGGCGATCCGCTGGGCGCTCGTGAATCCGCAAGACCCTCGCGTTCCCGAGGCACTCCATCTGGCAGTTCGCGCCACCCGATACGGGTGCGTTGATGCCGCGACCAGCCGGTTCTCACGCCAGGCTTTCGAGCTGTTACACCGCCGCTACCCTAAGAACGTCTGGGCGCGAAAGACGAGGTACTGGTTCTGAGAGGCTCCCTTACCGACTAGCTGTGGCTACCGGAACGGAAGTAGTGAGGCTTGCCAATCCGTTCAAGGGCAACCCGAGGAGTCTCCGCACATCGACCTCAAGGCGGTCCCGGGTGTCAGAGTGTTCCTTCAGGAACATACGTGCGTTCTCGCGACCCTGGCCGATCCGCTCTCCCTTGTAACTGAACCACGAGCCGCTCTTCTCGACGAGATTGTGCGTGGTGGCCAGGTCCAACAGGTCGGCATCGCGCGAGATTCCTTCGCCGTAAAGCAGATCCACTTCCGCCTCCCGGAACGGGGCTGCCACCTTGTTTTTCACGACCTTGACCCTCGTGCGGCTGCCAACAACCTTGTCTCCCTCCTTCAAGGTGGAAATCCGGCGGACATCGAGCCGGACGGAGCTGTAGAACTTGAGCGCCCGGCCTCCAGTGGTCGTCTCCGGGCTTCCGAACATCACGCCGATCTTCTCCCGAATCTGGTTAATGAAAACGAGGCAGGCGTTGTTGCGTGCTACCGTGCCGGTGAGCTTGCGGAGCGCCTGGGACATGAGCCGGGCCTGAAGGCCGACGTGGTTGTCGCCCATTTCCCCGTCCAGTTCGGCCTTAGGCACCAGCGCCGCCACCGAATCCACCACCGCGACGTCAATTCCGCCGGAGCTTACGAGTGCGGAGGTAATCTCCAGGGCCTGCTCTCCGAAATCCGGTTGGGACACCAGGAGGTTGTCGACATCGACCCCGAGTTTCCTCGCGTACGCCGCGTCCAGCGCGTGCTCAGCGTCGATGAACGCAGCCGTCCCGCCCGCCTTCTGCGCTTCGGCAATCACTTGTAACGCGATGGTTGTCTTGCCCGAAGATTCCGGCCCAAAGACTTCGACCACCCTGCCTTTTGGGAAACCACCGACGCCCAAGGCAGCGTCCAAAGAAATTGAGCCGCTCGGGATCACCTCGACGGGAACAACGTTGCCGGAGCCAAGCCGCAACACGGCGCCCTTGCCAAACTGCTTCTCCATCTGCACTAAGGCGAGGTCGATGACACGACGGCGTTCTTTTTCGTCCACGAGTACTCTGTGTCCCGACGACAGGAATTTTCTCACCAAGTTCTATGCGTACAATCGCAAGGATGGGCCTCATACATTCCTTCCGGCGCTTGATCCTGATCGCTTTCGCCGTCCCCCTTCTGGCGGCACCGTCTGACAGAACCGCCGGCCGCTACGCACTGATCCTCGAGGACCCGCCAGCGGCCGAGGTTGCCGCACAGTCCAAGGGAATCACGCCGCGTGCAGCCGAGGACCACTCCCGCAGGATCGAAGCTGCCCAATCCACATTGCGGAAGAACCTGGAGCAGCTTGGGATCCAGCCGACCGGCGCTGTCCAGCTTCTGCTCAACGCCGTTTTTGTGCGCTGCACTCCGGAACGGATCCCAGAGCTGAGTTCCCTGCCGGGAGTGAAGGGTGTCGTCCCGTTACCGGACCTGGAGTTGAAGCTGAACGCAGCTGTTCCCGCCGCGAACGGGCCTGCCGCCTGGAATCTGCTGGGGGGCGTCGGCAGCGCCGGGGCCGGCGTGAAGATTGCGGTGATCGACACGGGGATCGACTATCAGCACCCGGCATTTCAGGATGACTCCCTGCCCATGCCGGCCGGCTACCCGAAATGCGACGGCTCTGACTGCGCCTTCACTAACCACAAGGTGATCGCTGCCCGGAGCTATGTTCGCCTGGTTGCGGCCGGGACCGGGCCCGACCCAGCAGCCGATTCCCGTCCCGATGACCTATCGCCGCGCGACCGCGTTGGTCACGGAACTGCGGTGGCGACAGCAGCCGCCGGATGGACGAGCACCGGCCCACTCGGAACCATAACCGGCATGGCGCCGAAAGCGTACCTCGGCAACTACAAGGTGTTTGGATCGCCTGGCGTCAACGACGGCACGTCAGGCGCGGCGGTGATCTCGGCACTCGAAGACGCCCGAAAGGACGGGATGGACATCGCGGTCCTTTCGCTCGGAGGCTCGGCCTTCACCGGCCCGCTCGACGAGGGGGCGGCGTGCGGAGCGCCTCCGGACGTTCCATGCGATCTTCTTGCACGCGCGGTGGAGAACGCCGTGCAGGCGGGATTGACCGTCGTTGTGGCGGCGGGCAACGAGGGTAACGACGGGGAGAAGTCGCCCACGCTGAACTCGGTCAGTTCTCCGGCGACGGCGCCCTCGGCGATCGCGGTTGGTGCGGTTTCGAGCCCGCGCACGTTTACCTCCAGTGTGCGGGTGGCCGGCGGCGCGGTCCCCGAGAACCTCCGCGTCATCTCCGCTGTCTTCGGAGACGGTCCGGCGCTCTCCAGCACGCTGACGGCGCCGTTGCGGGATGTCACCGAATTCGGTGCTGACGGGCTGGCTTGCTCAGTCAAGATTCCTCTCGAGTCCTTGCGGGGCGCCCTGGTGCTGATCCAGCGTGGCAGTTGCCTGTTTCTGGAGAAGTTGCTCAACGCTCAGCAGGCCGGTGCCGTCGGCGTAGTGTTCTATCAGCAGGACGGGTCCGAAGACCTTATCCGGCCCGGTGGTTTGACGGGGACCTCCATCCCCGCCGTCATGATCGGCAACACGGCAGGGCGGGCACTGAAGCAATACCTGGCCTCAAACCGAGGCGCCCCCGTCACCTTGGATCCGTCTCTCATTGCGGTGTCGGGCGGAGCACCGAACACGATGGCGGCGTTCTCGTCTCGCGGGCCGTCGGCGGGCGAATCGGCGATCAAGCCGGAAATCGTGGCCACCGGCACGACGATGTACATGGGGACGCAGAAATTCGACCCGAACGGCGTGATGTACGACGCCTCCGGATTCACCGTGGCCCAGGGCACCAGTTTTTCGACTCCTCTCGTTGCTGGTGCGGTTGCGCTGGTGAAGCAAAAGAACCCTGACTTTAGCCCGGCGGACTTGAAGTCGGCCGTGGCGAACACGGCCACGGCTGACGCCACCGATGGCGGTGTGCCCGTGGGAGCCGTCGCGCAGGGCGGAGGGCGGCTGGACGCCCGGACGGCCGTGCAAGCCGGCTTCACGGCAGAACCATCGACGCTCTCGTTTGGGGTTCTGCGGTCCGGATCGCTCCCACGAACGCAGGGGCTTACCCTCCACAACCGTGGGACGGCTCAGCTCGATCTGACTCTTTCGGTGACCTCCTCGGGACTCCTGAGTCTCGACCAGACTGTAGTGACCATCCCCCCCGGCAGAAGTGTAGAGGTGCTGGCCACGCTATCCGGCACCCTGCCGCCGGCCGGTTCCTATGAAGGCGCCGTCAGTGTTCAGGGCGGCGGCACGACGTTGCACGTGCCGTATCTGTACCTTGTCGGTGACGGCGTCGCGTACAACCTGCTCGTACTCTCCGGCAGCGGCTTCGTCGAGGCTGTGGGCAGTTCCATCCCCGGACATGGGCTTTCCTTCAAGCTAACCGATCAATACGGTGCTCCGGTTCAGGGTGCGCCGGTGCAGTTCAGTGTCGTGCGGGGAGGTGGTGCAATTCTCGCGGCGAATTCACAGACCGACGCGTATGGTGTTGCCAGGGCTCAGGCGGTCCTTGGCCCAGTGGCTGGTATTCAGCAATTCAGCGCCGTTTCCGGCGGGCTGACGGCGATGTTCAGCGGTGGCGCCCGCGTGCGGCCGACGATCCAAACAAACGGGATTGTCAATGCCGCGAGCTTCAAAGCCGGAGCCGCTCCGGGGTCTTATGTGTCCATCTTCGGCAGTGGGTTGGCCGACGAGATACTCTCGACGCCGTCCACCTCGCTTCCTCTGTCCCTTTCGGATGTCAGTGTCAGCTTCGATGTTCCCTCCGCAAGCCTCAGCCTGCCGGGACGTCTGCATCTCGTCGCGCCCGGCCAGATCAACGTCCAGGTGCCGTGGGAGTTGCATGGTCAGACTTCGGTTCTTGTGAAGGTCAGCATCGGCGATGTCTCCAGTGAGGTGTACACACTGCCGCTGGCGGAGTACTCCCCGGGCGTGTTTGAATACGCGGACCCGGTCAGCAAGCAGACTCTAGCTGCCGCCCTCGACGAGAAGAACGCCGTGGTTAGTGGTGGCAATCCGGTCGCCAAGGGGCGTCCGGTTCAACTGTTTCTGAACGGCTTGGGTCCCGTCGACCACACGCAGGAAACCGGTGAACCGGCGCCCGCCGACCCGCTGGCCCGCACCACCGTGATGCCGGAGGTCACTATTGGCGGGGTGAAGGCGGTCGTCGAGTACAGCGGGCTGGCGCCGTTGTTTGCGGGACTGTATCAGGTGAATGTGGTTGTGCCGGGGGATGCACCCACGGGTATCCAGCCGCTGGTGGTCACCGTGAATGGAGTTACGGCGCAAGCTTCTAGATTGCCGGTCCAGTAAGGGTATACTGACCTCACCCGAGGCGCGTATGTTTGCCGGTCTCCAAACCGCGGTAATGTGGACCCTACTGGGTCTGCTGGTGCTGCTGCTCTATCTGATCGTCAAGCCGTTCCTGGTTCCGTTGGCCTGGGCCGTGATTCTGGTCGTATTCCTGTACCCACTGCACTGGCGCCTGTTGAAGCGGGTCCGCCGTCCGAGTCTCGCGGCCCTTGCCTCGGTTCTCGCTGTCACGGTTGTCCTGATCGTCCCGGTCAGCCTTCTGGTTCCGGTATTCATTGGGGAGACGGTGTCTTTCGTCGGAGCCCTCACCACCGCGGAGCTCTTTCGGAAGGCGTCGACATGGTTGGACTCCTACATCCAGACGCTCCCGCTGGAGATACCGAGCACAGGTGAACTGATCCAGACCTGGGGCCAGGACCTTATCGGCGTCGCTGCTACGCAGTCGGCGAAGATTGCAGGTAACGTCGCAACTACGCTGTTTGGCCTGGTGATGATGCTGCTGGCGATGTTTTACCTGTTTCGCGACGGGCCGGCGCTCGTCGGCTTCCTGGAGGATGTGAGCCCGCTCAGCAACGAGCGGCAGAGGCGGATTCTTGACGAGGTCACCGAAATGATCCGGGTCACCATGACGAGTTCATTCGTGGTGGCGGCGATCCAGGGAGCAAGCGGCGGACTCGTCTACTGGATTCTCGGCCTGCCCTCCCCCCTCTTCTGGGGTGCACTCATGGCGCTGCTGTCTCTCCTGCCGGTGCTTGGGGCCTGGCTGGTGTGGGGGCCAATGGCGGTCGTGCTGCTGTTTTCAGGACACACCGCGAAGGGTATTGTGCTGCTTGTGCTCGGAACCCTTCTGGTCAGCGGCGTGGACAACGTACTCAGGCCAGCTCTGATCGCCGGACGGGCGCAGATGAACGGGCTCCTGATCTTCATCAGCCTGTTGGGCGGCGTGGCGGCCTTCGGCTTCCTCGGTATCATCCTGGGGCCGGTGCTGGTAGCCACTTTTGTCGGGCTGCTGAAGGGCTACCACGAGTCGCTGAACGTCACCTGAGGCGGCGCTCACTCGTGGTACCGCATCTCGCCGGCCGGGATGCGCACCTGTAGCCGGTTCGGCGGCGGCGGCAAGGGACAGGTCGCATACGGCGTGAAGGCACAGGGGGGATTGTAAGCCTTGTTGAAATCAAGCACGACCTTCCCATCTTTCGGCGGGTCAGCGTAGAGAAAGCGGCCGGCAGGGTAGGTCTCCTTCGCGCCGGTCAGATCCCGGAAAATGAACCAGAGCTGATCGCCCTCCGAGACCGGCTCTAACCTGCATTCCACGCTGTCCACCGTGAAGACCACGTAGCCGGGGCTGGTCTCTGTCTCTATGTCCCCGAGGACATTTGGGATGGCGATCTTCCTGGCGGGATTGTAGGGTACGAACCGGGCGTTGATGCGATAGCTCTCGTTCACCGGGAACCAAAGGAGCCGGGTGAATTCCCGCCGGAACCGGCTGTTCTTGTCCCGCAATCGGATACCGCACCGCTTTCCGCGCTGAATAACATGCATCGAGAGGCTGCTAATGGCGATGACATCCGGATTACCTGAGGTATCCGGCTTCATCTCGAGCGTGCCCACCGTCTTGCCGCGCGAAGTGACCGGGACACCGCGCTCGGCGAGGAAGACCGTCTTGCCGTTCTTCAAGACAAACGATCCGATTCGCTCCGGCGCTGCTTCGCGAGGCAATACAATGCCGTTGGAAGCTCCGGAACCCGCCGAATTCGCTCCCTCTTTCAACCAGAACAGGCCGGCGACCGTAAGCCAGCCGTCGTCTGCCTTCAGTCGCGCCTCCCGGCCGCGCCGCCACTCCTCGATCGACGCCCGGTAGGCCGGATCGGAATCCGGAAACCCGGGCGCGGTTGAAGCGAGTAGAGCAACAACGGCCAGCAGACGCGCGGTGCGCATTGGGGGCGGTCAGCGGCCCCTGGAGGCGGAGGCCGGGACCGGCTTGGACTGAGGCTGAGGCTCCGGAGAAGGCGCTGCGCCCTTCTCCTCACGGACCAATCCCAGGATTTTGCGAAGCTCGGCATCGACTTTCTGGCAGATGTCCACGTTGTCCCTGAGGAACTGCCGGGCGTTCTCCCGCCCTTGACCGATGCGCTCGCTCTTGTAGCTGAACCACGAACCGCTCTTCTCAAGGATGTTGTGGGCGACGCCGAGGTCCAGCAGGTCGCCTTCGCGGGAAATGCCCTCGCCGTATAGAATGTCGAATTCCGCCTCCCGGAACGGCGGAGCCAGCTTGTTCTTCACAATCTTTACCCGCGTGCGGTTGCCGGTAATTGCGTCGCCCTCCTTGATGGCCGCGATTCGGCGGATGTCGGCGCGAATGGAAGCGTAAAATTTGAGAGCGCGTCCGCCGGTGGTTGTCTCTGGATTGCCAAACATCACGCCGATCTTCTCGCGGATCTGGTTGATGAAGATCAGGCAAGTGTTCGACTTCGAAACCACTCCGGTGAGCTTCCGCAGGGCCTGCGACATCAACCGCGCCTGCAACCCCATCTGCGCCTCACCCATTTCCCCGTCAAGTTCGGATTTGGGCACGAGCGCCGCGACAGAGTCCACCACCAGCACGTCGATCGAGCCTGAGGTGATCAGCGCGCTGGTGATTTCAAGCGCCTGCTCTGCGTAATCAGGCTGGGAGACGAGAAGGTTGTCGACATCGACTCCGAGCTTCCGGGCATAAATGGGATCAAGCGCGTGTTCGACGTCGATGAACGCTGCCATCCCCCCGGCCTTCTGGGCCCCGGCAATCACCTGGAGTGCGACCGTCGTCTTGCCGGAGGATTCCGGCCCGAAGATTTCGCAGATCCTGCCCCTTGGGAATCCGCCCACTCCCAGCGCCGCATCGAGCGAGATGGAGCCTGTCGGAATTGCGGCGACGGGAACGATCGCCTCCTTAGCCCCGAGGCGGAGAATCGAGCCTTTTCCGAACTGCTTCTCGATCTGGCTCAGAGCGAGCCCCAACATGCGCGACCGTTCTTTTTCGTCCATTGCCAGACAATCCTCAGGGGGGAGAGTGGGTTGAAAGCCGATTATACAACAGGGGCGGAAGCGTCCCCGGAGTAAGGCCTACAGGCGTGGTGAATAGTATCCCTTACGAGCGCGCACGATGAGTCCCTTCCGCTCTTTCACCCGTACGTCGACGGTCTGATAAGTGCCGTCCGTCTTCATGGGTTCTGGCCTGTAGAGCAAGTTGTACTGATGGCGAAGTTCGTTGGCGATGTTCTCGAAGGACTGGGACAGGTCTTCCACCTTGAATGGGAAGAAGGTGACCCCGCCAGTCTCCTCCGAGAGGTACTTGAGTACTTTGTCCCCGTCCGTCTCGACGCGTGTAATGTTCGTCGAAATCGTATAGATGACGACGTCAGCCTTCTGAGCCATCTCCAACGCTTGATCGCGGCTGTAACGGCTCTGGTTATCCTCGCCGTCGCTCAGAATCACCATCGCCCGTCGAAACTTGTGGCGCGGTTGGTCCATCATGAGCTTGTCGCGGCAGGCGAAATAGATCGCATCGTAGAGGGCAGTGCCGCCTCCAGGCCGGAGATTTCGAATCACCTTGTCGAGAGTCGCGAGATCCCCCGTAAGGTCGGCCTGAAGCTCCGCAGCGGTATCGAAGGAGATCATCGCGGCTTTGTCCTGGTTGGGGCGAACCACACTATTGATGAATTCGATGGCTGCTTCCTGGATAAATTTGAAACGGTCACGGATGCTGTTGCTCGTATCCACCAGGATCGCCAGCCGCAACGGCAGGTCGCTCTCGGAGACGAATTCGAGGATCGTCTGCGGCCGTTTCCCTTCGCGGATGGCGAAGTCATCCTTGGTGAGATCGGTAACGAACCGGCCCTTTTTGTCAGTGACGGTGAACAATAGGTTCACACGGGTCACATCGAGGATGATCCGTGTCTTCTCGTCGAGCACGGCTGTACCGGCCTGCTGGTTCGACTGTCCCACTGCCGGCACGGCCGCCAATGCGCAGGCGAGAAAAAGAATTCCGGTGAACGGCTTCATGAGAACCCTCGCCTTGATTATAGGAGTCCCTCCAACCAGCCCTCAAGCTCGGGCGGCAGCGGAGATTCGAGGGTGATGGTCTGGCGGGTCGCGGGCTGTTCGAAACGGATGCGGTGCGAGTGCAGGAAGAAACGATCCAGCGATGGCTGCCCTTCAACGCGCGACGGAGCGCCATAGAGCCGATCGCCGGCAACGGGGTGACCGATGCTGGCGAGGTGGGCCCTGATCTGATGCGTGCGCCCGGTGCCGATCTTCACCTCGAGCAAAGTAAATGCGTGGTAGCGCCGCACCACCCGGTATTCGGTCAGGGCGGTTCGGCCGCGGCCCAGGCGCGCGGTCATCCGAATTCGGCGCGCCGGATCTCTCGTGATCGGTTTCTCGATCCGCCCGCGATCCGTCTTCAAGACGCCGTGGACGAGCGCGATATAAACCTTCTCAACTTCGCGGCGGGCGAACTGCTCCGCCAACCGGCGGTGCGCGGCGTCGTTACGTGCCACCAGCATAACCCCGCTGGTATGGCGGTCGAGCCGGTGGACGATCCCCGGCCGCAACTCCCCGCCCAGACCCGACAGTTCTCCGAATCGGTGCAATAGAGCGTTCACCAGCGTACCCGAGCGGCAGCCGGCCCCGGCATGGACTACCATTCCCGCCGGCTTGTCCACTGCCACAACGTCGTTGTCCTCGTAGAGGATCTGAAGCGCGATCGGCTCCGGTTCGGCCTTGAGACGCCGCAACTCCGCCGGATCGACATCGACTTTCTCGCCGCCCCGCAGACAATACGACGGTTTCTCCTGGCGTTCATCCACCCGCACACGGCCGCTACGAATCCAGTCTTGCAGCCGCGTCCGGCTGTAGGACGGAAGCTGCTCCTGGAGGAAGTGGTCAAGCCGTTTTCCTACGTCCGATGACTGGCTCAGGAAAGTCAATTCGTGTCTATCATGACAAATCTGCTTCCCGGCGTTCCGCGGGTGCATCTCGCGGGTGTGAGAGGATCTGAAGTGAAGATCCTCGCGACATGGACCGGCCAGGTATCGGTGACTACCTCATATCGCTACCGGAGCGGGTTCTCCGGTCGACGTCAGCCGTAGCCGGGGGCTTGCTTCGCGAACTCGGCGATGCTGCCGTCCCTGCCGCGGTGCGCCGGACGCTCCTCTACCGGTGGAGC
>DATIFQ010000139.1:0-41001 GCA_035455185.1 Bryobacteraceae bacterium
CTCCGGCTCGACGTCGAGTCCGACTTGGCGCGTGTCCTGATTCCTCCGGACAACCCGTTTGTGAACGACACCGCCGCCCGCCCGGAGATCTGGGCGATTGGTCTGAGGAATCCGTGGCGTTTCTCCTTCGACCGAGCCACAGGCGACCTCTGGATCGCGGACGTCGGGCAGAACCGCGCCGAAGAGATTGACTTCCAGCTGGCATCCAGCCGGGGCGGCGAGAACTACGGTTGGAATCAGATGGAGGGGATGCAGTGCTACCGCTCGGGCTGTAACACCGCGGGCCTCACCCTGCCGGTGGTCGAATATGTCCGCTCGGAGGGCTGCTCGGTGACCGGAGGATTCGTCTACCGCGGACGGGAATCTCCCGGGCTTCGCGGCACGTATCTCTACGGCGACTTCTGCACCGGCCGCATCTGGGGCGTGCGGCGTGAGGGTGACCTGTGGAACAACCGCTTGCTGCTGGCGAGCGGGTTGTCCATCTCCACCTTCGGCGAGGACGAGGCGGGGGAGATTCTCGTTGCGGATTACGGCGGCGCCATCTACCGGATCGGCGGTCCCGTTGACCCGTTCTTCACTAGCGCGGGAGTCACCAATGCCGCGAGCTACGCTAGCGGGCTCGTTGCCGGCTCACTCGCTACGATCTTTGCCGCCGGCGTGAAGGACGATAACGGAATCGCCGCGGCGGACCGAGTACCGTTGCCCACCTCGGTTGCCGGCGTGAGCGTGACCGTCAACGGCTTTGCCGCACCGGTGCTTGCGGTAGCCAATGTGAACGGCCAGGAGCAGGTGAATGTGCAGACTCCATGGCAACTCGCGGGCGCGATGTCAGCTTCTGTCGTCGTCACTCGCGACGGCAGGTCGAGTACGCCGGTCGACGTTCCCGTTCTGGCGCGCCAACCGGGTATATTCACCGTCAACGGCCGGGATGCGGTCTTCGTGCATCACGCCGACAACACGCTCGTTACGGTTGGCAGGCCGCTCATCCGTGGCGAGTACGCATACTTTTATGCCGCCGGGCTCGGACCGGTCGATCATGCGCCACCCAGCGGCTCAGGAGGACCTCGCGACCCACTTGCCGCGGCCCGCGCGGACGTTCGGGTCACACTCGGCGGCGTACCGTGTGAAACCCAGTATTCGGGTCTCGCCCCGGACTTCGTCGGCGTCTACCAGGTAAACATCCGGGTGCCTGACGGGGTCCCTTCCGGTACTCTGGAGCTTATCCTTCAGGCCGGTGAGGCGCGCAGTCCGGTGGTGGACGTCCCCGTCCAGTGAGGAGGTCGGGAGTCGATGGGATTCGACGGCATTCGAGTGGTCAGCCTGGAGAGCAGGCGAGCCACGGAGATCGAGAAGCTGATCCGCATCCAGGGCGGCGAACCGTTTGTCGCGCCTTCCATGCGCGAGGTTCCGCTCGAGCGGAACGAGGAAGCGTTTCGCTTCGCGGAACGCCTGTTTGCCGGTGAATTCGACATGATGGTTCTGCTGACAGGCGTCGGCACGCGCACGCTCGATCGGCTGCTGGCCACGCGCTATCCCGCCGGTCGCTTCGCCGAGGCCCTGCGCTCGATTACCGTGGTGGCGCGCGGTCCGAAGCCCGCCGCGGCGCTGCGAGAGATGGACGTCCCCGTGACCGTCTCTGTGCCCGCGCCGAATACGTGGCGCGAAATCCTGGCCGCCGCCGCCGTGCGCCCCGAGCGGCGTATGGCGGTGCAGGAGTATGGCCGTTCGAACGAGGAGCTTCTCGCCGGATTGCGGGCGCTCGGACGCGAGGTTACGCCCGTACGAATCTACCAATGGGACCTTCCCGAGGACACCGGACCGCTCCGAGAGGCGGCGCGCAGGATCGCTTCCGGCCTTGCCAGCGTCGTCATGTTCACCACCGCCAACCAGGTGCCGCACCTTTTTCGAATCGCCTCCGAGGAGGGTGTCGAGGAGGCGATGCGCCGGGGACTTGGACAAGCCGTGGTCGCTTCCATTGGACCCACGACAAGCGAGATGCTGGAGGAGTACGATATTCAGCCGGACGTTGTGCCGAGCCAGTCCAAGATGGGGATTCTCGTCAGGGAGACGGCAGAACAGGCATCCGGAATTCTGGAACGCAAGCGGGCGGACAGATGAAAGAGAAACGGAACGTTTGGGTTATGGTAGGACAGTATTCCTCCCTCGCCATGCTCCTGCCCGCCGCGACCGTCGTCGGGTACGGCATCGGATACCTCCTCGACAACGCTCTTGGAACCTCATTTCTGAAGCCGGTCTTCCTGGTTCTCGGGATTGGCGCCGGCTTCGTCCAACTGATCAAGCAGGTGCAGAAGGACACGAGTGACCGCGAACAGTGAAGCGGCCCATTTCGACCGGGCCATCGAGCGCATCCGTCGGGCCATGTTGTGGCTGAGTGTGGCCGGTGCCGCCGTGGCTGCCGGATGGAAGGGCTGGGAGTGGGGCCTCGGATTTCTCGCGGGGGCCGCTGTCTCGCTGCTCAACTTCGTCTGGCTCCACCAGTTGGTGGCCGCGCTCGGAGAAGGAGCCCGCCGCCCACGCAAGCGTCTCGTGTGGTTTCTCGCGCTCCGCTATGTCCTTCTGGGTGTGGTTGGCTATGTTATAGTGAAGTTTTTCGGTTTGAACCTGGCTGCAGGTCTCATCGGCCTTCTTGTTGCCGCTGCCGCCGTCATCCTCGAAATCATCTACGAGTTGATTTATGCCCGAGCATGAGTTGTGGATTACTGCACTCTTCAATAAGTACCTCGCCGGTGTCGCCAATTCGTTCCTCTCTATGGCCGGCGTTCACGTCGAAGATCCGTCGAAGCCGTGGGCGAATTACATCGCCATGCAGGCGCTTGTAGCGCTGATCGTAATTGTCGTCTTCGCCATCCTGCGCCCGCGGATGTCAATGGACAAGCCCGGCAGGATGCAGCATTGCTTCGAGGTGGTCTACCAGTTCCTCGGCGGGCAGGCAGACGAAGTCGTCGGCCACGACGGAAAGAAATACATCCACCTTTTCAGTACGATTTTTTTCTTCATCCTGTTCTGCAACCTGATCGGCATCATCCCCGGGTTTGAATCGCCGACGATGTTCGCCCCGGTGCCGCTCGGCTGCGCGCTGGTCACATTCGCTTACTACAACACGATGGGCGTACAGGCTCACGGCGCCGGAAAGTACCTGGCGCACTTCGCCGGGCCCATGCCCATCATGGCTCCCCTAATGGTGCCCATCGAGATCATCAGCCACCTCGGCCGCCTCCTCTCGCTGACCGTTCGTCTTTATGCGAACATGTTCGCCGGCGAGCAGGTGACGCTGGTTTTCCTTAGTCTCGTTCCGCTGGTTGTGCCCGCGGTCTTCATGGGGCTGCACGTTTTCGTATCGTTCCTTCAGGCATTCGTGTTCGCGCTGCTGACGATGATTTACGTCGGGTCAGCCGTCGAGCACGAGCACTAATTCTGGCTTTATGCCGCTTCCAGTGTGAGCCCGGCTGCAAGAGGATGACGGGAACCACCTCCTGGAGCGCTTTATACAAAGGAGAAAGAGAAACATGAAGGTGAAGTTGCTCGTTCTGCTCGCGTTGCTGGTCTTCGCGAGCCCGATGTTTGCCCAGACCCAGGGCGGCACCGATTGGGTGTCGATTACCTCGGGCTTTTCGATGGCGATTGCCTCGGCCGTTTGCGGCCTGGCGCAAGCCAAGGCTGTGGCAGCCTCCGCCGAAGGCATGGCCCGCAATCCCTCTGCCGCACCCGCCATCCGGTTCGCGCTCTTGCTCGGTCTGGTGCTGATCGAGTCTCTGGCGCTCTACACCCTGGCGATCATCTTCTTGAAGGTCGGCTAGTCTTTTCAGTGGAGGGGCGGGTTCGCGCCCGCCCCTTTATCTCAAAACCATGAAGTTGAACGGTATCTTTCCCCCCATCGCCACGCCCTTCGACCACAACGGTGATCTTTACAAGGCGAAGGTGCGGCACAACATCGAGAAATGGAATCAGACGGGTCTCTCTGGCTACGTGGTCTGCGGCTCCACCGGCGAGAGCGTCATGCTCACTCCGGACGAGAAGCTCCAGCTTTGGGAGTGGGTTGCTGAATACACAGCCCCGGAGAAGCTGCTACTCGCCGGCACCGGCATGGAGAGCGTGCGTGAAACGGTCTGGCTCACGAACAAAGCGGCCGAGATGGGCTACAAGGCCGCGATGGTCCGCACGCCGCACTACTACAAGAACATGCTGAACCGGCGGGACGCCCAGACGCTCTATTTCCGTGCAGTCGCCGACCAGGTGAAGATCCCGATCATGATCTACAACTGGCCGCAGGCGACTGGCGTCGATATTCCCCCGGAGTCCGTCGTCGAGCTTTCCGAGCACCCGAACGTCATCGCCATCAAAGAGAGCTCTGGAAGCCTCGAGAAGGTCATGCAGATGATCCGCGAGGTGAAGCCGGGCTTCCAGGTGCTGGTGGGTTCAGCTCCGACCCTATGGCCGTCCTTCGCGGTCGGCGCGGTTGGCGCCGTTCTCGCGTTCGCCAACGCCGCACCCTATTCAACCGTGACGATCTGGGAGGCGCACCGCACCCGCGAGACGGAAGCCGCGCTCGACTGGCAGAACCGGATCGGCCGCGCCGCTTACCTCGTTACGGTAAAGTACGGTATTCCCGGCCTGAAGTACGCGATGGACCTGAACGGCTACTACGGCGGTCCCTGCCGTCTGCCGCTCTCCCCACCCACGCCCGAAGCGAAACGCGAGATCGAAGAAGCGTTCAAGGATCTGAAGGGCTGATCGTCCTTCTTACTTCCCGAACGCATTCACCGGATTCTCGACCATCAACCGCCAGGCAAACTCCGGGTCCAGCTTCGGCAGAAAATCGGTGTAGATGAACGTGTAGCCGCGGTAATCGCCGCCGCCACGCTCGCCGACGTGGTACCATCCCGCGTCCTGGGAGATCAGCACCCGCCCGAGGAGATCGCGCACTTCGAGGTACCGCACACACTCAAGGTGCCAGTCGACCGATTTCGGGCCGATCCCGTCGAGCTCCACCCATGCCCCCGCGCGCGCGACTCTCTCGTGAGCCGAGTGGTCCTTCTCATTTTGCGCGTGGACCCAGATGAATTTGCGCGGTGCGACTTTCTGTGCGGTCAGGATCTCCAACTGCTCCAGGGCGGCGGCTCCGTCGCCTGTGTGAGAGGCGATCGGAAGCCCGGTCTCCCAGGACGTGATCGCGGCGGCCTTCACAAGCTTCCGGTCGAGCTCCTGGAGCGGGGCCTTGTTCACGCCTGTCTTAATGAAACGCGGCCTGACGCCATGCACCCCTTTCTGCGCCTCCTGGATCCAGCGACGCGCAAGCTTCTCCGCCGTCTCCTGCTTTGCGAAGGGCGGCACGTACCTGTAATTCCCGGCGCCGTAGATTCCGGTGTTGATCCAGATCTCGACGCCCGTGGCATCCGCTAGCCGCTTCATCAGTCTGGCGTCCCGGCCCAGGAAGTCCGGAGTGCATTCGAGCAGCCGCCGGCACCCGAATTGCTTCACCTCTTCGAGCTTCGGTCTTGCTGCACGGAAGACTTCGTTGGGATCGTAGCGGCCCCGCTTGATCCGGTCTGCTCCCACAAAGTCCACCAGCACGTGCTCGTGGACCAGAACACTGCCGTCGATCTTGGCCGCCTGCGTCGCGGCCAGCATCGCCAGGAATTCCCGTCGCAGCATTTCAGACACTCTCTATCACCGCGTTCTGCCCGTCAAGCCTGGCAATATACAATTCCACCGTCACCCCCGGGAATCGTTCGGTCATCTCCTCTCGCACCTTCCGCATGTCGTCGATCACGCGTTCGCGAACATTCCCACCGCGATGCCAGAAAGGGCCCTCACTGTACCATCGGCAATCCTCGTGGCCGATGAGGATGAACCTCGCGGGTCCCGCGATGTCCATGACGAATTTCGTCCACCTCCAGCCCGCCCAGGAGAACTTCGGCAACAGGTCTACTGCGCGGAGCAGTTGCGCGCCGCCGGGCGTGGCAATCAGAGCGTACGACCGGATGCCCAGATGTTCGCAGAGGAATTCGTGAAAATGCGCCTGGTATCGCGGATCACTGCAGTGCAGGACAATCGCTTCAGGTTGTGCGCCGGTGACCGCATGCGTTCGGTAGACAGTCGCCACGGCTCAGGCCTCCGGCTGCGACTGCGCGCTCTCACCGGGCGCCTGGCTGGCGTCGGCTCGTACTCCTAACTGTTTCAGCACCGTCGGGACATCCAGACCGAGGGCCTGCATCTGCTGGAGCAGGTTGAACACAACCGACGGTCCCGTCTGCGCGATCCGTCCGAGGCCGGAAGTGCCGGCGCCTGCGGCGCCGTTCCCCTGGTCGATCACGACGAGCTTGTCGATATTGCCGAGTGGCGCCGCTACCGCGCCGAAGATGCCCGTGGACGACTCGAGGATTGCCGGCAGCTTTTCGAGAATCGTTTGTAGCTTCGCGGCCTCGTTGAATTGCTTCCAGGCTTCGGCCTTCTGCCGGATGGCCGTCGCCTCGGCGACGCCCTGTGCCTCGATGGCTTTGGCCTTTGCGAGACCGATGGCTTCGATTTTGGCTGCCTCGGCCTTGCCCTCCACCTCCAGTGCGGCGGCCCGTCCGGCGCCCTCTTTGTGAAGTTTCTCCTGCTCCGCCTCGGCGAGTGCGATCAGCGCGGATCGCCGGCCCTCGGCTTCGAGCACTGCTGCCATCTTGGCCGCTTCCGCGCGGACAATAGCCGCCTGCCTTTCCGCGTCGGCGGGCTTAATTACGGTCGCTTCCAGTTCCTTTTGCTTACGCAGGACCTCCTGTTCCTGGACCGAGATCATTTCCTGCGTGCGAGCCTTCTGAATCTTCACCTCTTCGGTGACGACGGCCTGCTTCGATCGCGCCTCGGAGAGCGGTCCGGCCTGCGCCGCCTTGGCCTTCTCGGTTTCCACCTCGGCTTGGTACTGCGCTTGTTTGATCTGGAAGTCCCGCTGCGCTCCGGCAATGGATGCGTCCGCGTCGAACTTCGCCCGTTCTCCCTCCTGGAGCGCGACGGCGGACCTGATCTTGGAGTCTCGCTGAGCCTCCGCCTCGCCGACCACGGCGTCGCGCTTCACCTCCGCCGTCCGGCGCCGTCCCAGGGCGTTGAGGTACTCCTCCTCGTCGCTGATCTCCTGGATCGTCAGCACGTCCACGCCGATCCCCATCTTTTCGAGATCGACCGCCGCCTCGCTCGTCAGCTTTTGCGCGAAGCTCTGCCGGTCGTTGTTGATCTCTTCCACCGTCAGCGTGCCGAGGATCGATCGAAGATGGCCTTCCAGCGTCTGGAAAATCACCTGTTGAATCTGCACGTGCGTCATTCCCAGAAAGCGCTCCGCCGCGGCGTGGAGCGAGGCCTCATCGCCGCGAATCTTCACGTTCGCGATCGCCTTCACCGAAACCGGAACACCTTGCCCCGTGTAGGCTCGCTTGATCTCGAGAGGAATCGTAAAGACGTTGAGCGAGAGGTAGTCCACTTTTTCGAGCAGCGGAATCCGCAGGGCCGCGCCCCCGCGCACCATGCGGTAGCCCACCACGCGGCCATCCGATAACTTCCGCTTTCGTCCGCTGAGCACGGCCACCATGTTCGGCGAGACCTTCAGGTAGTTGCGGCTGAATAGCGCAATCGCGATGAACAGCGCCAGCAGGACGAACAGGACGACAAAAGGCATCATTAACTGAGATAGTTCGGCAAACATAAAGGCATGACTCCCGAAGAGCTATTGGGGGCGTACGATGACGATCTCGCCCAGAACCTCTTCCACTGTGACAATTGTGTTCTCTGGAACGGCTTGTGCGTCCCTTGATCGGGCGATTTTATCCACGACCTCCTCGCCAACCTGGCAGCGGACCTGCCCGACTCCATTGGCCGGGATGCCCACGACGACCCTCGCCGTTATACCGGCCAGATCGCTCGCCTGAAGGCGAGTGGTCGCTTGCTGGCCGTACAGAAACCGCGCGAACAGGTAGATCAGACTGGCGAAGAAAACGCCGCTCGCAAAACCCACGCCCGACGCGCCGAGCGTCGAGAGGCCGTAGTGGATCGCCATGGCTCCGAATCCACCGAAGGCCGTGATGAAGACGCTGAGAATGCGCGGGCTCAGGAAACTCGGGCCACCATGATCGAGGTCGTGATCGAAACCGCCGTCGCCGAAATGGTCGAAAATCTCACCGAACAGCAGGGAAACCAGGAGGAAGATGAACCCGACGGCGGCAATTCCCAAAAACACACTGAAGGTGCTGACCTGCGAAAACCAGTCCGCCACTCAGGCTCCTTTAATCAGCCCGAGTCTACATAAGCGCCCGTCCGAAGTCAATGCGACCCGGACTATCGTGCGACTTATAGCCATGCCACCACGGCTTCGGTCACTTCGCTCGTGCTGCTGGATCCGCCGAGGTCCGGGGTGCGTGCCGTTCCGTCCGCGAGTACGGCTGCGACCGATTTCTCGACGTCTGAAGCCGCCTGCGCCTGCCCCAGATGGTCCAGCATCATGCCCGCCGAAAGGATGGCCGCGAGCGGATTGACGACGCCCTTGCCCGCGATGTCCGGCGCCGATCCGTGTACCGGTTCGAACATCGACGGGTACCGGCGTGTCGGGTCGATGTTGGCGCTCGGAGCGAGCCCGATGCTGCCGGCGATGATCGCCGAGACATCACTCAGAATGTCGCCGAATAGGTTCGACGCCACCACCACGTCAAACGTGTCCGGGCGCCTAACGAAGTTCATCGCCGCCGCGTCGACGAGCAGCGACTCCGTTTCGACCGCCGGGTAGTCGGCCGCAACACTCTGGAAGGTCCGGTCCCAGAGCACCATACCGTAGCCCTGCGCGTTGGATTTGGTGATCGAAGTGACGCGGCGCTTCCTGTTCCGCTTCACTGCCAGATCGAAGGCGAACCGGACCACGCGCTCAATTCCACGCCGGGTAAACACGGAGGTCTGGATGGCGACTTCATCCGGTTGGTGGTGGTAGAGGAATCCTCCCACCTGGGCGTATTCCCCTTCGGTGTTCTCGCGCACGATCACCATGTCGATGTCCCCCGCATTCCGCCCCTTCAGCGGAGACTCGACACCCTCGTACAGGACCGCCGGGCGCACGTTCGCGAACTGGTCGAATCCCCTCCGAATCGGCAGCAGCAGGCCGTTCAGTGTGATGTGATCCGGAATGTCCGGGTGTCCCACCGCCCCGAGCAGAATCGCGTCGAACGGGCGCAACAGGTCGAGCATCGCCGGAGGAGCCATCTTGCCGTGGCGAAAGTAGTGTTCTGCACCCCACTCGAACTCCTCGAAGGCGAGGGAGAAGCCGTACTTCACGCCAGTCTTTTCTAACACGCGCCGGGCTTGCGGGATTACCTCGGGTCCGACCCCGTCGCCGGCAATCACTGCGATGGAGTACTTGGTCATAGCGGGTCTTCCGAAAGGAATCTCATAATAGCAAAGTGACACCTGACTTCCTTCAATCCGCTTTTTCTCTGAAAGGCCGCACCGCCCTTGTGGCCGGTGCGAGTCGCGGTATCGGCCTGGCGATCGCTAGGGGTGTTGCCGGCGCCGGCGCCCGTACGATTCTTGCCGCCCGTTCGATGGACGATCTCGAGCGAGAAGCGGCATCCATTCGGGATGCCGGCGGTCGCGCCGAGGCGGCGCACCTGGATATGACCGATCGCGATTCCATCCGGCGCTTTGCCGCCGCGTATCCCGACGTGGACATCCTCTTCAATGTGGCGGGCACCAACCGGCGCCGGCGTTTTGAGACATACTCGCGAGAGGAGTACGACTGGCTTCTCCAAACAAATCTTCACGGAATTGTCGAACTCACCCAACTGGTCGGCGGCCGGATGGTCCAGCATGGCAAGGGCGGCAAAGTCATCACCATCGGCAGCCTGATGTCGGTTCTCGGTCTCCCGTACATGACCGTGTACGCGATCACCAAGAGCGCGCTGGCCGGCATGACGCGCGCCTTGGCGGCGGAGTGGGCCAGACACAACATCCAGGTGAACTGCATCGTACCGGGCTTCATCCGTACGGACCTGAACCGGCATCTCTGGGAGATCCCGGCGATGGTGGAGTGGGTGAAATCGTGCGAGGCAAACCCCGAAATCGGCAAACCGGAAGACGTGGCGCCCCTAGCCGTCTTTCTGGCGAGCCGCGGTTCGGATTACATCACCGGTCAGTTGATCGCCGTGGACGGCGGCTTCACGACAACGGCCACGTGGCCGATGGAGCCCCTTACGACGGGATAGGTGAAGAATAATCCGCTCCTAAGGTGGTAGAATTCCCGCCAGAGAGAGGGGTTTGCGGGTTGAGGGCTGCGAGTGAACTCATGACTAATCACAAACCCAGCCAAGCCGCAATGCGGGCCGCGGTCGCCATCGCTCAAGTAGTAACAGGTCATTGCGGTGGAGCGCTTCAGTCTCCGGTGGTCGAATCAATCGCCAGGATCATCGACCGTGAAACTGGCCTTAGCGAGTTGGTCGATGCACCGAAGAGATCATCGCAGAGGCGGGCGACCTGATCGAAGGCCGGAGCCAGGAGCTGGTCATGCGGGCGCGTTCCGCGCTTCTTTGCAGCGCCGACAAAGCCCCGAGGGAGGACTGAACCATATGCCGCTGAGTTTCGCTACGGACATTCGGCCGCTGTTTCGTGACAGCCCGGACGTCGATTCGATGCAAGGCTATGGGCTTGACTTGTCGTCCTATGAGGACGTGAAGGACAAGGCGGCGGAGATCTATGAACGTCTGGAGGACGGCAGCATGCCGTGCGACGAATCGTGGCCTGCGGAGCGCCTCGCGCTTTTTAAACAGTGGATAGACGAGGGCTTGGCGCCGTAATCCCAGTGCTTTAGCCCACGTGGGTGGCGACGTATAATACCGCTCGGGGGAAAATGCGCATCGAGGAGTTTTCGTTCGGTTCGATCCGCATTGACGGCGCTACCCACGAGCACGATGTGGTGGTCCACGTGACCTGCTGAGCGATTTGCAGCCCAGCAGTCGTCTCCCGAAACTGCACACGCTTGTTGTCCTCGCGACCCCTTACAGCACCGTTCAGTTGATCGCCGTAGACGGCGGCTTCACGACGACGGCCATGTGGCCCATGGAACCCCTTACGAATGTCTACTAGAGTTATGAAACTATGTATACCGCCTAAAACATATTTTGTGCTTGTTGGATTATTTCGACTATTTTGATGTTGGCCCTTGCGGCATTCTTGTGCGATACTGTCCATGGAAATCAAGAAACCGGCATACGGAACTCCGTTTGCCGGTTTTTACAACTGAGGATGGATGTAGTCTAGTGCCTGAAGACAACGGCGCGTTGCGAACTCTCCGAACGCGGCCAGACTTGGCTGCGATCCGGTGCTCGAAGGGCGTTTCCCTCGATCAGATAGTCGACTCGACCAAGATCAGCAAGCGATTTCTCCTGGCCATCGAAGACGGCGCCTTCGACGTGCTTCCCGGCGGTATCTTTAATACGAGCTATCTCCGGCAGTATGCCCGTGCTATCGACTACGACGAGTCGGATCTCCTCGCCTACTATTACGCCGCGACCGGCACCGCGCCCCAGAAGGACGAGCAGAGTGCCACGGAGAACCGAAAGGGCTCAGCCCGAAGTCTCCGGCCTCCCATTTTTGCGCGCTTCTAGTCGGCCACTGCGGCTCGCTCTCTTCCTTCTTGTTGCCGCTGCCCTTGTCGGCGCTGCAGTCATCGAAGGTGTCGTCCTCGAGACGCGTTCGGGGCGGCCTCTTGCCAGAGTCCGAGTTTCCCTGCGCTCGATCTCCGGAGCCGCGGCTGTTGTCTCAAATCGCGCCTACACCGACACTTCCGGCCGCTTTGTCTTCTCTGGCCTTCCTGCAGGGGCGTATTTCGTGAGTGCCGAGAAGCCTAACTACGCGTCCGCCAGTTTCGGTCAGAAGAAACTGAACGGGAAGGGCTCCCCAATTGTCCTCGACGCCGGCGCCCGCTTTGTCGCCGAGCTTCATCTGAGCAGACTCGGGGTTCTAACCGGCCAGATTCGTGACGAAAACGGTGTCGGAATCGAGAACCACCCCGTTCTGGTGTATCGGGACGGGCGTCCGCCCAAGCTCGCCCAACGCGGCTCGACCGACGACAGAGGCGTCTTCCGGATCCCCGGCCTCGAACCGGGCCGTTATCACGCCCGGACCGGTCCGCGGCGAATGGAAGACGGCTCAGGCATGCTCCCGACCTACTTCGGACACGGAGCTGTTTTGAGCGAGTCGAAGGCCGTGGACGTACGGCTGGATGAAGAGACTCCCGACGTGGACATCATGCCTCGTACCGGACGCCTGTACAAGCTTACCGGCAGGGCGGCGTGGGCCGGCATTTCCACCGTAAGCCTCTACTCTGACCTTGGACGCATGACATCCGGAGTGGGAGGCGACGGACGTTTCAGCTTCGATCAACTGCCGCCCGGCAGCTACGAATTGCTCGCCGAGTCCGAAGGCGACGGCCCGAGGATGGCCGCCTACCGCGCAATCTTCATCAGCGACGATATTGAGGGCCTGATTCTGGAACCGTCCACGGTGCCGCGGCTGTCCCTGCTCTGTGACCTCAACGACTCTAGGGCGGCGGTAGAGCGGCAGGTTTCAGTCTTTGTGCGGCGCATTCAGCCTCCCGAAGGGCAGTCCGCGCGGCGCTTCTTCTGCCAGGAAGAGCCCTACATTGGCCCGGGAACCTGGGAGATTGGCGTGGCGACACCGCCCAGCGTCTATGTAACTGGCATGTCACTGGATGGCAAACCGCTGGAGACAAACCGGTTCCTGCTGGCGCCCGGCGGCAACCCACTGCTCACGATCCTGCTTTCCGCGAAGCCCGCGACGCTACTCGGAGTGGTGAAGGCGCCCGGCGGGGTGCCGTCCGTCGGCGCCACTGTCTTCCTGAAACCGGTCGATCCGGACGTTCGGGAAAGGCTGTTCGAACGGGAATCCTTCAGGACCGATACGAACGGGCAGTTCCGCGTCGACGGCCTGCCGCCCGGGACCTACCAGGTCGTAGCTTCTTTCGAATACGAGAAGCCCGATGAGGTTAACTGGGGCCTCTCTCAGGTGAGGACCGTCCGGCTCGATGAAGGAAAGGAATCGTCTGTCGAACTGGAACTGGCCGGTTCGATGTAGGCGCCGCCGCTTCTACGGCTTCCAGCAAACCAGCTTGATTTCCGTCATCTCTTCCACCGCGTACTTCGGCCCCTCGCGGCCGGTCCCGCTCAGCTTCACGCCGCCGTACGGCATGTGGTCAGCCCGGTATTGCGGCACGTCGTTGATCATAAAACCACCGACGTGGACCTTCCGCGCGGCGGTGAAGGCTTTCTCGAGATCACGAGTGTAGATCCCGGCCTGCAAACCGTAGTCCGAAGCGTTCAGCATGCCGATCGCCTCGTCAAGCGTGTCGAAGCTGTTCACCGCCACCAGCGGCCCGAATGCCTCTTTGCAGGAAATCTGCACGTGTGGTGGCACGTCCGCAAGCACGGCCGGCTCGACCGTTGCATGACGGCGCGAGCCGCCCGTGAGCAGCTTTGCGCCGGACTGCACCGCTTCGGCGATCCACTCTTCGACACGCTCCGCGTCCTTGACTGTGATCAGGGAACTGACTTCGGTGGCCGGGTCGTGCGGATGGCCGATCTTCAGTTTCCGCGTCGCCTCAACGAAACGCTCCAGAAACACGTCGCGAATCTTCCGGTCGACGAAGATCCTCTGTACGGAGATGCACACTTGACCGGAATGAGCGAAGCTGCCCGTGACACAGCGCGGCACCGCTTCGTCGAGATTCGCGTCGTCGGCGAGGATCACCGCGGAGTTTGAGCCGAGTTCGAGCGTCACCCGTTTCATCCCCGCCAGACTGCGGATACGAAGCCCCACCTCGACGCTCCCGGTGAATGTCACCATGGCGATCTTCGGGTGGCAGCTCAGCAGGTCTCCAATTGTCCCGCCCGGACCTGTAACGACGTTGAGCGCGCCCTTGGGCAGCCCGCACTCCTCGAGAATGGCAGCCATCTTCAGCGCGCTGATCGGCGTCGCCGACGCCGGCTTGTGGACGATGGCGTTACCGGCGGCAATGGCCGGCCCGATTTTGTGCATCGGCAGATTCAGTGGGAAATTGAAAGGAGTGATGGCCGCGATCACCCCGAGAGGTTCGCGCAGAGTCATCGCCCAACGGCCCTTCCCGGCCGGCGAAGCCTCCATCGGTACCACCTCCCCGGCCAGACGGTGCGCCTCTTCGGCGGAGAAGAGCAGCGTCTGGGAGGCCCGCTCAACCTCCAGGCGCGCCTCCCGGAGGGGCTTGCCGCTCTCCGAGCTGACGGTCAGGGCCAGGTCGTCACGGCGATCCAGCGTATTCTGATACGCCCGGCGCAAGATCGACGCCCGCTCGTCGAGAATGAGTTCGCGCATCAACGGAGCGGCCGTGACCGCCGCCGCCACCGCTGCCTCAACGTGTTCTTTTGAGGCTTCGTAGACCGTCGCCACCGGGGTTCCGTCGTACGGGATGGCGATTTCCCGTGTTGCAGCCGCCGTGGCCGGTTCACCGCCGATTCGCATCGGGTATTCCATACAGCCATGATAGTGCGGCCTCAGCGGCGTGAACCCGGCACGGAGAGATCGCCGAAGGCGAACCACGAACGCTCGACCCGTAGTGCGTGATCCAGAACGGCAGTTGCGACGAAGCGCGGCTTCGGCGGCGAACCGAAACGGAGATCCATTACCTCAACACGCTTTCCTCCCTCCGGTACGGCAAGCGGCGTCACGCGCCATAACGGGTACTGAGAGAAGGCGAGAAAGGCGCGAAATGTCTCCGTGTCGCGGGCGCGCTCGATCTCCGGACTTGCCGGGGGCTTGAGGAAGACACTTCCCCCTGACGGGTCGAACTCACGCAGCAGGTTCAGATCGTCATAGACAAAATAGAAGCCCTCAGTCTCGACGAGGCCGACCCAACGGAACGGGTTGAATGGCGTCGGTATCGCCGCCACCCGAAGCGGCGCTTCGTTGCCGTAGAGCCGCGCGTCAAGCGTCGCCACTACACGGGAATGGAGCAGGTACCGTCCGAAACTGTACGTCGCGAAAAAGCACAGCGCGAGGACGGCCCAGCCGCGCCCCGTGCCGGGACGTGCACCGATCTCCGAGCTGACCAGCCGTGACAGCGCTGGCGCGGCGAGGGCCAGCAATAGTACGGCCCAGATCCATGCATCGACGACCGAGTGGATATCCGCGCGGTACCAGCACCCGGACCACGGTGAAAGCAGTCGTACCCCGTACATGTTTGTCCAGTCGAGCAGCGGATGCGAAGCCGCACCCGCCAGAGAGACAAGATAGGCCCGTCTCCACGGTAGCCGTGTGCGCGCGAGGAGCCAAACCAGCAGCACGGGCAGCATCGCCATCAACGGTATGGCTATCAGGGAATGTGTAATCCCGCGGTGGCACTCGAGATATCGCAGAGACCCGCCCAGGGCGCTGACAACGTCGATGTCCGCCGCGTTGGCGGACAGCATCAGGATCGCAGCCGCGTGCGGCGTGAGCCGGTTCAATCCGGTGCGGCTCAGTATGACGCCGATCAGCGTGTGCGTGACGTTGTCCATGCAGCGGGAACTACCTGCGTAACATGCCCTTGACAGGAGCGTCAAGCGCAGGGAATCACTGTGTTGGAACTATGATGATATGGGTGGTTCTTACACTTCAGGCTCTCTATGCTCGAATCGTTGGCGCGCACACTGGCCGAGTACCCGATTCTGACGCTCTTCGTGGTCATCGGCCTTGGGTACCTTCTCGGGGAGATCGACTTTCACGGTTTCCGGCTGGGCGTGGCGGGGGTGCTGTTTGTGGGGCTCGCCATCGGGTCGTTGAGCGCCGACGTGGCGCTACCCGAAGTTGTGTCGACGCTGGGCCTGATCATCTTCGTGTATGCCGTTGGGATTCACTCCGGCCCGGCATTTTTCGATTCGTTCCGCCGCCAGGGATACCGTAACAGCCTGCTCACGGTTGTGGTGCTGTTGTTCGGTGCGGGGATTGCGCTTGCCCTCGGATATGCGATGCAGCTCGGCGGCGGCCGTGCAGCGGGCCTGTACTGTGGAGCGCTGACCAACACCCCGGCGCTGGCCGCGGCCCGCGAGCGGATTCGAGATGCCGCCCGATCGGAGGGCCTGCCGGAACAGCAGGTGCGTGCGCAGTCAGATCAACCAGTGGTGGCCTACAGCATCGCCTATCCGATCGGTGTGATCGGCGTGCTCCTGTCGTTCCATGTTGCCCGCAGGTTTCTTCGGATGGAAGTGCCGCCTCCAGAGGAGCCGCCCGAGATCGGCGTAAGGGACTTCGTTGTCAAGAACCCCGGAGTGATCGACCGCAAGGTCTCCGAGGTTCTCCGTCTGCATAAGGAGGTTGGCTTTGTCGTCAGTCGCATCCGGCACGACGGCGTAACCGACCTCGCCAGATCGGAAACAGTTCTGCGTGAAGGAGACATCGTCGTTGTGGTCGGCGACGAGGAAGCCCTCGAACGGGCACAACAGATTTTCGGGGCGGCTAGTGATGCGCGAATCGAACTGGACCGGACGATTCTCGACTACCGAAGGGTATTTGTCTCAAGCAAGCAAGTGGTCGGCAAGCGCATCCGTGAACTGGATCTCCAGAACAAGCTCGCGGCGACGATCACGCGATTGCGGCGCGGAGACGTCGATATCGTCCCAGACCCAGATACCCGCCTGGAACTTGGCGACTGGGTTCGGGTACTCTCCCGCCGGGATAACTTTCCCGCTGTCTCTCAGTTCCTTGGCGACTCCATCCGCGGCACCGCTGAGACCGATTTCGGCTCGGTAGCGATTGGGATGGTTCTGGGCGTGATGGTCGGCATGGCACCGGTCCCGCTTCCAGGAGGCACAACGGTGAGCCTCGGTCTTGCCGGTGGCCCGCTTCTGGTCGCGCTGGTGCTAGGGAAGATGGAGCATTGGGGGCGGGTCACCTGGGTAATGCCGGCGTCGGCCAACCTCACGCTGCGGCAGATCGGGCTTCTGTTTTTCCTGGCCGGAGTGGGCGTAAATGCAGGCTACAACTTCGTCGAAACACTTCGTACGAGTGGTGTGCAACTGCTCGCCGCAGGCGCGGCGGTGACATTCGGTGTGACGCTGGCTACCCTGATCGTCGGCCACAAGCTACTCAAGATCCCGTTTGACGCCATGATGGGGCTTATGTCCGGTGTGCAGACCCAGCCCGCCTGCCTGGCGTATGCCAACAGCCAGACGAAGTCCGACGCGGCCAATCTCGCGTACGCCAGCGTCTACCCAGCGGCGACCATCGCTAAGATTGTGATCGCCCAACTCGTCGCGTCGTGGCGGTGATCGCTCAACCCTGGAATTCGGGGGGAACGAGCAAGGTCAACGCGTCAGGCAAGATCTCCACTGACGCCGGCAGCCGTCCGGCCGCTTCTCCATCCACCTGGACGTAAACGGGAGCATCGACGGCAGCCCGGAATTCGAGTTTCCTCGCCCGCAGAGCGGTAACGCCGCGCTGCTTCTCCAGGTGGCCAAGGAAAGCCGCAGGTAGGAGCCGCAGGTACGCCACCGGCCGGCGGCCCTGGATAAGGACGACCGCAAAATCTTCGCTCGCGAGTGATGCTTGGCGGGCGAGTTCGACTGTGCCGCCGTAATTTCGCACACGGCTCGCCAGCGCGAATGAGCACTGGAGAGTGCGGCTGCCATCGAAAACCTCGAACATCGGCTGCCGGCTGAACACTTCGCGAAACCCTGCCACCCAGAAAGCCAGCTTGCCGCTCCGCCGCTTTAGCTCCGGGTCTACTTTGTTTACGATCGCGGCATCGAAGCCGACGCCAGCCATGAGCAGAAAATGGCGGGGCGCCGATTCGCCGCTGGCCCGCAGGACGCCCGTCGCGATCCTCCGCGGAACACACTCTCCGAGTCGCTGAGCCGCCGTCTCCGGCCGGACGCCGACTCCGAGTTCGATGCCGAGCACGTTGGCGGTGCCACCGGGAAGGATGCCCATCGGTACTGGTGAGCCAACCATCCCGTTCGCGACTTCGTTGATCGTGCCATCGCCGCCGGCCGCCAGAATCAGGTCGGCGCCCTTCTCAACGCAATTCCGCGCGACAGCGCTGGCCGTTCTCGGACCTGCCGTTCCGACGGCGGATACCCCGTGCCCCGCCCTTCGCAGGATCTCGACCGCCCGTTCGAGCCTCGACGCACGCCTCCCGAATAGGCCTCGTGCGGAAGGGTTATGGATGATAACGGCGTTACGGTAGGTTGCGATGAGTCAGGTTTCCTTTGGAGACCCACAATTATAATAAACGCGGATGGGCGACATTGGCTCGGAAGTGGAAAAGTTGCGCCGGGAGCTTCGCCGGCACGAGCACTTGTACTACGTTCTCGATCGGCCGGAGATCACCGACGCGGAATACGACGCTCTCATTCGCCGTCTCATGGAGCTGGAAGTGCGGCATCCGGAGCTTGTGACTCCGGACTCGCCCACGCAACGTGTCGGCGGTAAGCCTCGCGAAGGCTTCGTCACGGTGGCGCACAGCGCGTCAATGCTCAGCCTCGACAACGCCCTCAACGAGGGGGAACTGCGCGATTTCGACAGGCGAGTTGCTTCGCTCCTTGGCGGCGAGCCGTACAGCTATGTCGTTGAGTTGAAGCTCGACGGATTGTCCATGGCGGTCCATTACAAGGATGGCCGGCTCAGCCAGGCCATTACTCGTGGGGACGGCGCGCATGGCGAAGACGTAACCGAGAATGCGCGGACCATCCGCTCGCTCCCGCTGAAAGTCGAGGACAGTCTTGCGCGATTCGAGGCGCGTGGCGAGGTGATCCTCAACCGGCGCGCCTTCGAACGGCTCAACCAGGAACGCGAGAGTGCCGGATTGCCGCGGTTCGCCAACCCGCGTAATGCCGCCGCCGGATCGATCCGTGTGCTCGAACCGACCATCACCGCCTCCCGGCGGCTCGACTACTACGCCTATTTCCTCCTCGTTGACGGAGCCTTCCATTTCGACAGCCACTGGGAATCGCTCGACGCCCTGGAGCGAATGGGCTTCAAGGTGAACCCGAACCGTCGCCGCTGCGGGAATCTGGAGGAATTGCTCGAGTTCTATCGGGTGTGGCAAGAGCGGCGGGAGGAACTGCCTTACGAGATCGACGGCGTCGTCGTAAAAGTCGATTCCGTGGCCCAACAGCGCACCCTCGGGTGGACGGCTAAGGCGCCGCGATGGGCGATCGCGTTCAAGTATCCGGCGCAGCAGCAGGAAACGGTCGTCGAGCAGATTGAGGTGCAGGTCGGACGGACTGGGACGCTGACTCCGGTAGCGCACCTGCGCCCGGTGCTGGTGGGCGGCGTTACCGTATCCCGCGCTACGCTGCACAACGAGGACGAGATCGAGCGCCTCGGCCTGGAGATCGGCGACTCCGTGTTGATCGAGCGCAGCGGCGACGTGATCCCGAAGATCGTGCGGGTCACCCGAAAAGCCGAACAACCACGCGCGTTTGTGATGCCGAAAGAGTGTCCGGTCTGTGGCGGACAGATCGTGCGCCAGGAGGGCGAGGTCGCCAGCCGCTGTATCAATACGAACTGCCCGGCGCGATTGAAGGAATCGATCCTCCACTTCACCACCCGAGGAGTCATGGACATCGACGGCATGGGCGAGGTGCTGGTCGATCAGGTCGTGGATCGTGGACTGGTCAAGAGTCTCGCCGATATCTATGATCTCCGGCTGGAGCAGATCGTCGAACTGGAGCGGATGGCCGAGAAATCCGGAAAGAAGCTCGTCGAAAACATTGAGCGTTCGCGACAGAAACCGCTTCCGCGGGTGTTAACCGGACTCGGCATCCCCTTCGTCGGGGAGCGCACCGCCGCGATCCTGGCGGAGACGTTCGGTAGCCTGGACCGGATCGCAGCGGCGGATGAGGAGACGCTCAAGCAGGCCGAAGAGGTTGGGCCGAAGGTCGCCCGCAGCATCTGGCAGTTCTTCCGCGAGCCGCACAATAAGGAACTGGTGGAGCGACTCCGCAAGGCCGGGCTGCAATTCGAGCATGCCGTCTCCCGGAAGGCGGCGCTCCCCCTGGCCGGACTCACGTTCGTGCTGACCGGAACGCTACCGAATCTGAGCCGCGACGAGGCGAAGGCGAAGATCGAAGCCGCTGGCGGGAAAGTGACCGGCTCGGTCAGCAAGAAGACTAACTACGTCGTAGCCGGCGAGGAAGCCGGATCGAAGCTCCAGAAGGCCCGCGAACTGAACGTCCCCGTCATCGATGAACCAGAAATGCTCATGCTGCTGGGGACTACGGCTAAGCGGTAGTCTCAGCCCTCTTCATCTCATTCCGCCGAACGACGAGATAGGCGATGCCGACGCCGACTGGAATGAGCCCGAGGGTCGCTACGGAATACAGTTCCTTGTCCCCCTCCGTTAGCGCCATCGTCACGAAGAAGATGACACTGCCGACCCCCACCGCCAGCCAGATCAGGCCCCGCAACAGATAAGCGCTATCGATGGGGCGTGCCGGAAGTTCGAAAAAGTCCTCGGGCAGCGGGAGGTTCTTCTCGATAGCGGCCATGCGTTCGTGATGGTACATGCGGTAACGCATGTGGCGGAAATAGATGGCCAGCATGGCTAGGAACACGCTGGCTACGATGGCTGCCAGTGGAATTGCAGCTTCGGTCATTGGCATGGTCTTCAGGTCTCTCCGCCCTTTAGACCTCATTGTTCGCCGGCTTTGTTTCAGATGGGTACTGAAACTTTCACTCGCCTGTGTGTAGTCTAAGAGGCAGGTGGCGAGCGACTCCACCGGAGACGAAATTCGTGTCCTCCTCGACACCGGACGCCGGGAGGATGCCCTTCGTCTGCTTCTGGAGCGTTATCAGGATCGCGTCTTTCGGCTGTGCTGTGTTCTTTTGGCCGATGAGTCCCTCGCAGAGGACACCATGCAAGAGGTTTTCCTCCGCGCCTGGAAAGGGTTGCCCGGCTACCGCGGCGAGGCGGCGCTCGGCACCTGGCTGTACGCGATCGCTCGAAATGTCTGTCTCACCCGCTTGAAGCGGAAACCGCCCGTTCGGACTGTTCCGTTGGACGAGGCGCGATTTCAGCACGCAAGCGAACCGAGGCATGACGGCACGGAAGTCCGGTCCATGGTGATGCAGCTTCCGGAGAGGTACCGCCAGGTATTGTTCCTCTACTATTACGAGGACAAGTCCTACGACGAGGTGGCGGCGATGTTGGACCTGCCTCTGGGTACCGTGAAGACGCAGCTCCATCGTGCGAGGAAGGAATTGAGTGCGTTGTTAAAGGGGGCCTATGGCGTGCGAGCGATTTGAAACGCGAATCGTGGAGTACGTGGACGGCGCGCCCGACCATGTGCTGGAGGAGCATCTCCGCTCCTGCGCGGCGTGCCGGGACGCGGTGGACGTACTCACCGCCCTGGACCAGTCGCTGGCCGCGAATCTGACACCGCCGGAGGCGCCTCCCCAGAACAGCCGGAGAGTGATGCGAAGGGTGGCGGAACTGGAGCGCGCCGGGCGCGCAAATCGTCTCCCTCAACTGCTGGACCTTGTCGGAATCGCCGGTGTGGCTGCGGGTGCTGTCTGGTTTCTGACCCGGGCTCCGCAGTTGACCCTCCCCGGCCTCGTGCCCTCCGGCGCGGCCACAGTCCTGCCGTGGGTGATCGCGGGGGCGTGCCTGTCGGCGGGGTTTCTGTTTGCGCTCGCCTGCCTGACGCAACCAGTCCAGCCGGTAAAATGGTAGTCTGTCCCTTCGACAGTCGGAGGATTTGCTGCGCGCGCTTGCTCAAACACTGATCTCGTGGGGTCCGCCCGGGCTCCTCTTACTGGCGCTGCTGGACTCGACTGGTATCCCGCTTCCAGCGACGGTCGACGCACTCGTTATCGCGCTGGCGGCGGTTCAGCCTGGGCTTGCGATTCTGGCCGCAGCCCTTGCAGTCGTCGGTTCGTCGGCCGGCTGCATGGTGTTGTTCTATCTTTCGCGGAAGGGTGGGGAGCGCTACCTCGATCGGTACACCCGATCCGGACGCACCCGGAAGTTCCGGGAACTGTTTTTGCGATACGGCCTGGTGACGGTGTTCATCCCCACCCTTCTGCCTCTGCCGCTTCCGACCAAGATCTTCGTGATCTCAGCCGGCGCCTTCGGAGTCCGGTGGCTGCCGTTTCTCCTCGTCGTGCTGGCCGCAAGGGTCCCCCGCTACTTTGGTCTTGCATATCTCGGTTCGCAACTCGGTGAGCATTCCGGCGCCTGGCTGCGCGGCCACGTCTGGCACCTCGCGGCGATTGCCCTCGCGATGTTTGCGCTGTCGGTCCTTCTGATCAGAGTCGCAGAACGCTCACGCAAGGCGGCCGTCGGATTGGGATAGAATCGCGGACATGTTATCCCGTCGCGATTTTCTCCGCGCTGCGACCGTTTCTCCGCTGATCGGATGCCGTAAGCCTACGGCATCCGGCATCCGCATTCGGGACCTCGGCTTTCAGTACGAGGATTTCCTCTATCGCGCGCCGATCAAATTCGGCGGCCTCGTCCTCGACCGTGTGACGCTGCTGAATGTCGATTGTGTTGTCGAAGATGCCGGCGGACGAACGTCGAAGGGCTCCGGGTCGATGCCTCTCGGCAACATTTGGTCGTTTCCGTCTCGGAAAATGCCGTACGAGGCGACGCTCGCAGCCATGAAGGCACTCGCCGGGCGGATCTCGAAGATCACCGGTGCATATAAGGAGTCCGGACACCCCATCGATATCAACTGGGCTCTGGAGCCGGAATATCTGAAAGCTGCGGACGAAGTCTCGCGGGAACTGGCGCTCGTCGAACCCATCCCGAAGCTGTGCACGCTTGTGACCGCCAGCCCGTTCGATGCCGCGGTCCACGATGCGTTCGGCAAGCTTCACGGCCGCAACTGCTACCGGACCTACGGTCCCGACCTGATGCAGCACGACATCGGACATTATCTAGGCGCGGAATTTCAGGGAGAGTACCTCGACCGGTATGTACTCCAGACGGCCAAGCCCCGGATGCCGCTGTATCACCTCGTCGGTGCGCTCGATCCGATTACCGAATCTGATATCAAGCAACGGATCAACGACGGACTCCCGGAGACCGTGCCCGAGTGGATTAACTACAACGGACTGACGCACCTCAAGATCAAGCTAAACGGTGACGACCTGAAGTGGGATGTAGGCCGCGTGCTGGCCGTTGATCGGGTGGCGGTCGAGACGCAGAAGAAGCGCGGCGTCACGAAATGGTTCTACTCGGCGGACTTCAACGAGCGCTGCAAGAATGTGGACTACTTGATCGCGTTTCTGAGGCAAGTGAAGGAGAAGACGCCCGAAGGCTTCGAGCGGATTCAATACATCGAGCAGCCCACCGGCCGCGATCTCAAAGCTCACCGGTCGAACGTGATGCACGAGGCGGCAAAGCTTAAGCCCGTAGTGATCGACGAGTCGCTAACCGATCTTGAAAGCCTACAACTGGCGCGCGAGATGGGATACACCGGAGCGGCGCTCAAGGCGTGTAAGGGACAGAGCCAGGCCGTGCTGATGGCGGCGGCTGCACAGAAGTACAAAATGTTCCTCTGCGTGCAGGATTTGACCTGTCCGGGTGCGTCGCTCATTCACTCGGCCGGGCTTGCTGCTCACATCCCTGGCGTTGCCGCGATCGAGGCGAATTCGCGCCAGTACGTCCCGGCTGCCAACGAGCCTTGGGTGAAGCGATTTCCCGGCATCTTCATCGTCAAAGACGGGACTATGGACACCAGTATTCTTGACGTCCCCGGTCTCGTGTAGGGACGCGCCGCCGGCATATTCCTAACGTGATTCCACCGGTTCTGCGACCACTTTACCGTCGCGCATGTGGACGGTTCGGTGGGCGTAGGCCGCCGCCTCGGGGTTGTGCGTGATCATCAGGATGGTCTGGCCGAGCTGTCCGTTGAGATCGCGAAGCAGCCCTAGCACGACGTTCGAATTCTCCGTGTCGAGGTTGCCTGTGGGTTCGTCCGCCAACAGAATCGAAGGATGATTCACGATCGCTCGCGCGATCGCCACGCGTTGTTGCTCTCCACCCGACAGCGCCCGTGGCTTGTGATGCAGGCGCCGGCTGATGCCGAGCAGATCCAAAACTTCCCGGAACTTTGGATCTTCCTGAAAGTCTTTGCCCGCAATGTGACGCGCGATGGCGATGTTGTCCGACGCAGTCAGCGTCGGCAGTAGGTTGTACTTCTGGAAAACGAAACCCACCTCAGTTTTTCGAAGTTCCGTACGATCCGACTCCGACATCGCGAGGAGGTCTTTTCCATGGATAAAGACCGTGCCGGAGGTGGGCGGAGTAAGCCCGCCCAGAATGTGGAAGAGCGTCGACTTTCCGCTCCCGGACGGGCCCACGATGGCGAGAAACTCTCCGCGGCCGACCGCGAGGTCCACTCCGCGCAGCGCGTGAACGTCCACCTCTCCCACGCGGTAGATCTTGCGAAGGTCGTGCACACGAATGACGATGTCGTTATTCATACGCCAGCGCCTCGATCGCGTCCTGTCGCGCGGCCTTCCACGCCGGATACATGGCTCCTAGAATCGCCCCGAGGACGGCGATCACTGCGGCGATAGGCCACCACCCGGGCACGATCTTCTGGATTAGCGACGCCGGCACCATCGTCTCGATCACCCAACGCGAGCCGTACGTGAGCAGGATGCCCAAAACCGACCCGACGAGTGCAAGCAGCGCGGTCTCGCGGAAAATCATGTTAAGAACATACGCGGGCGAGGCTCCGAGCGCCTTCAGGATGCCGATCTCTCTGGTCCGTTCGAGCACCGCCGTGTACATCGAGAGGAACACTACCAGGAAACCGACAACGATCGAAAGCCCGATTATCACCCCGATGAACGCCTTCAGACCCGGCACGTTGTTCACCGAATAGAGCGAGGTAAGTTCCTCCATCGAGTAGATCGGATAATCCGGCAGGCGCTGCTTGAGCGCCGCCACCGCCTTGTCCGTGTTCGCTGGATTGTCAAGCTTCAGGAAAACCGAGCTCAGCTTGCCAGTCGTACTCGTGAGGTCCTGAAGCGTCCGGCGGGGGATCACAATGCGCGCGAGCTTGCCCGGCTCGGAGATGCCGCACACGCGCCAGTTCCGGTCCAGCAGTCGCACGGTGGACCCCACCGTCAGTTTGTTCTGCCGGGCATAGAACTCGTCCACGATCATGTCGTCAGGATTTCGAAACGGCCCACCCTCCTGATACCGGAATCCACCGCTGATTCGGTTGAACTCCTCCAGATCGATGCCCGTGATCGTGTTCACTCCACCGATCGGATAGACGACCGTGCCGGTGGCGTAGCGGACATGCGGTTGCTGCTCGAAGAAGCCGAGCAGTTTTTCGTTCATCGACGCCGAGCTCAAGCCGATCAGCGACGTTCCCGGCGCACGCACCAACACATCGGCGCCGACGCCTCGCGCCCGCCGGGCCGAGTCCTCCAACATTCCCTCGCTCAAGCCGACCAGCGTCAGCATCATTGTGACCTCGACGCCGACCGCAAGCACGCTGAGCAACGTCCGCACCGGCCGGTGCTTCAGGTTTTCAACGACAAGTTTATTGATCAAGAAAGGAGTTCCTTCGAACTCTAGGAGCTCCGCGCGGGACGCGCGGGACCATGTTCCATTGTAGCGATGAGACAAAGCTTCCCGCGCGTTCCACATCGTCTTCACGGACTGCGCCATCGCTCGTACCAGTACGAGCAAGAGCGAAGTAATAGAACGCTAAGTAATTGAGTACATGTGAGAAATGTACCGGTACGGTTCTGTGCGTGGCACTCCAGTTTGGGTCTTTTCACCTGCAACGTATCAGCGTATTCTGAACTTACTCCGCGCTATTCTTCAGCCGGGGAAGCAAATACCTCTGGCAAAACGACGACACAACGCGGGGTGCCGCCAATGGAACGGCGGCTGGGTGTGATTGGAGGAGCGATGATCCGTGTGGTTCTGTACACCGACGAACCGATGTTCGCGGAGGGCTTGACGCATGTGCTGTCATCCGGAAATGCGTTTCAGCTCTGCGAGGTCTGTGGGACCATCGGCGGTCTGTCTCGCGGCGTCGCGGAGGCGCGCCCCGAGATCGTCATGCTCGATTGGGGTCCCACCGTTACGCTTCGGGATCTGCTGGACATTCGCTCAAGCGCGCCTTGGGTGCGCGTCGTGGTATGGGCCCGTTCGATCTCGACCGAGCTCGCTTTTCAGGCCATTGAACACGGCATTCACGGAATCCTGGACAAGTGCGCACCCGCTCACACTCTCTTGAAGTGCCTGGAGATCGTCTCCGAGGGCGGGCTCTGGTTCGATGAGACCCTAAAAAAGAAAATCCTCGACCGTCCTGCTGTGGAACTCACCCGGCGCGAAAGCCAGTTGGTCACGCTGCTGTGTCACGGGATGAGCAACAAGGAAATAGCCGGCGAACTCAGGCTGTCCGAAGGCACCATCAAAGTGTATCTATCCCGGATGTTCCAGAAACTCGGCGTGAAGGACCGATTTGAGCTGGCGTTGTACGGCCTGAAAAACCACGTCGAGAAGAACGGAGCCGCCGCCTTTGCGCACGGACGGGATAAAGTCCGGCGGCCCGTCCAGAGCGATCACGGGCCATGGCTCCGGTCGCTCATGGTCGTACCCCAGACGGAGCACAGCGCGGCCAACGCGGGCTGAGCGGTTTCGTCCGCTTCACAGCCAGAGGCTGCGGCGCCGTGAGCGCAACAGCCAGATGAAGAACGGTCCGCCTAGCATCGCCGTGATCACGCCTACCGGCACTTCCGTGGGTGCAAGGATCGTTCGCGCCACCGTGTCACAAGCCGCCAGAAACGCAGCGCCCACAAAGAACGAGCACGGAATCAGGAACCGGTGATCGGCCCCGAAGCGGAGCCGCAGCGCGTGCGGCACAATCAGTCCGATAAACCCGATCGGCCCCGTCAGTGCCGTGACGGACCCCGCGATCAGCGATCCCGAAATGTAGCCTGCCAGCATCAGGCGCGAGGTGGAGACACCGCGCGACGCGGCCCACTCCTCTCCCACCGTCATCAGGTTCCAGTCGCGAGCCTTCCAGAACAGGTAGATGACGAATGGCAGTACAGCGCCTGCCAGCCACCCCAGCGTCGAATACTCCACTGCGTCGATGCCCCCCAACAGCCACCGGACAATCGCGAACGACTGCCCGAAATCCGCAAGGTACTGGAGAAACAGGATGCACGCCAGGCAGATGCTGTTAATCGTGACGCCCGCCAACAGCAAAGTAAACGACGACATACGACGACCTTCCGTGGCGACTGCCAGCACCAGCGCTAGCGTCAGTCCCGCTCCTCCAAAGGCCGCAAGCCAGATGGCCGGAAGACCCACCGCCGTCTGCCAGCCGAGCGAAATCGACAGTACGGCTCCCAGCGATGCGCCGCTCGACACGCCCAGCGTGTATGGGGTGGCCAGGGCATCGCGCAGCAGCGCCTGAAACAACGCTCCCGCCACCGCCAGTGCGCCTCCCGCCAGCAGTCCGAGAAGAACCCGAGGCAGGCGGGCATAAAACAGGATTTCCGCGTCCGGAGAGAGTCCGGCAAACGCCCGCCCGTAGTCGACTGGAGCCGAGCCGATCAGCGGAAGAATCACCAACGCAGCGGCCGCCCCGGCGGCGCTCAGACTCACGACAACCAGCCACCGCCGCGGCGTCACGCTTCGAGTCGGCATCTCTCCTCAGTCTCCGTACACGATCCACGGACGTCCCGCCGCCGTCCGCTGGATCTCGGCGTCCACGCCGAATACCCGGCGCACCATCTCGGCCGTCATCACGTCCGACGGTGCGGCGTCCGCCACAATTTCTCCGGCGCGCAGCATGATGACACGGTCCGAATAGGCCGCGGCGAGATTCAAATCGTGGGTCACCGCCACCACAAGCAATCCCTTCCGTGCGAGATCGCGCAGCAGGTTATAGGTCGCTACCTGGTGCTGGAGGTCGAGGAACGTCGTAGGCTCGTCGAGAAGCAGTACCCGGGGCGATTGCGCCAGCACCGACGCCAGGATTACCCTCTGCCGCTCGCCGCCGCTCAGCGAGCGGAAATCGCGCCGACGGAAGCGAATCGTGTCGGTAATCGCCATGGCGCGCTCCACCGCCTCGCGGTCTTCCGGGGATTCGAACAACCCGTCACAATGCGGCGTACGGCCCATCAGCACCACCTGCTCGGCTGTGAACGGGAATTCGAGACGCACCGACTGAGGCACGAATGCGACTTGCCGCGCGAATGCCCGCCGTGGCCATTTCCCGATCTCGGTGCCGTTGTAGCGGCACCGTCCGGTGTAGCGGGGCCGCAAGCCGGCCATGATCCCGAGCAGCGTGGATTTCCCGGCGCCGTTAGGCCCGACCACGGCCGCGAGTTGTTCCCCCTCGAAGTCGAGCGAAGCCCCGTGCAGCACCTGGCTGCCGTTGTAACGCATGCCGACTTCGCACAATTGGAACAGGCCGCTCAGAACTTCACCTCCGGATGGATCAGCCTCCCGAATTCCCGTGCCGCCTCAATCACCCGCGGGCCCGGAACCACAAAGATGTCCGACGCCACAGCGAAGACCCTCTTTCGTTTGACGGCGGTGAGATTCGGATAGCGGTTCCACAGCGCGACCACGGCCCTCTTCTCGGCTTCCGTCACGCCCGCTGTTCGTGACATCTCGCCCATGTCGATGATCACCTCCGGATCCCGCACGAGTACCTCTTCGAGCGAGACCTTCGCGTAAGCGATCGCGGCACCGGCCATCACGTTCTCTCCTCCCGCGATTTCCATGACCTCGTTCAGGTAGGATGAACTCCCCGCGGCGATCAGGTCTTCGATCCTCCCCGGCGTCCGCCCGACGACGAACAGCACGCGGCGGCGGGGCAGCCCCGTTGTCCTCCCCCGGACCGAGTCCAGGCCACCTTGAATCGAGCTGCACAACTTTGCCGCGCGCTCCGGCACTCCGCACAAGGCGCCGATCTGGCGGATCGACTCGAGAATTTCCATGATGGTCGCGTCGTCCAGTTCCACCACGTTGAGTTTGAGCGTCGGCAGAGTGATCGCTTGGCGGATCATGCTTTTCTCGGCCAACACTACGTCCGGCCTCAACGAGAGGATCATTTCCACATCGGGGCGCAGGTACGTCCCGATCTTTGGTTTCCTCGCCGCTTGCGGCGGATAGTTGCAGAACGTTGTCACGCCCGCCACGCGGTCACCGAGTCCCAGCGCGTAAAGCATCTCGGTGATGCTTGGCGCCGTCGACACGATCCGCTGCGGCGGCGCCGCCAGTGCGAGTGCGAGAAGCCAGCCGGCTACCATTCGAACCTGAGCCCCCCACGGATACCGCGCGAAAGGCTGCTGTAGCCGAGCACTTCTTCGTACCGGCTGTTCAGGAGGTTATCGGCGCGCAGGTATGGCGACAGGCGGCCGTTGAGCCGCACGGAACAGGCCGCGTATACATTCTGATAGCCCGGATTCCGTGTGACGCCGAGGTTGTAGTCGTAGTCCTGCCGCTCGCCCACGAGTATCGCCCCGGCCTGGAACCACCAGCGGCTCGGTGCGATTGACATAGAAACCGAACCCGAGTGCCCCGGACGCCGGCCCAATTCCTGCCCGATTCCTGTAAACGGGTGGTTCGGCGAGTTCGAGTGGATGATCCGGCTCCACAGGCGCATGTACGAGCCGCCGAACATGATGTCGTTCCTCGCCTTCACCCGGCCCGAAAACTCGACTCCGCGTGCACGGCTCTGGTCCACGTTATCCCAGCTTCCCCACACCGGTGGGGGAAGGGAGACAAAAGTAATCAAATCCTGGAACGAATTGTGGAACACCGCCACTTCCGTGCGCGCTCGCCTGCTGAACCACTCCTGAACGAGACCCGCTTCGTAGCTCGATGTCTTCTCCGGCCGAAGGTCTGGATTTCCCGCGAAGAAGAACTCGCGCGCGAAATTCTGGATCAGGCTCGGTTCGGTGATGCCCCGGCCGGCGCTCACCCGGAACAGCGTGGACGAGAGAGGTCCGTGTTCCCCTGCAAGAAGGAAGCTGGCTGCCCCACGCGGCGTGACCTTTCGGCCGAACGCACTCGAGTGCTCCATCCGCAAACCACCGGAAAGGAACACCCTTCCCGCCAGAGTCTGCTGTTTGTGCAGGAACAGCCCATGGTTGTTCCTCTCGACCGCCCGGGCCGAAACGTCGCCCTCCTGCCGTTCGTAGTCGTAGCCGAACACCATCGGCCCGCCGGGTTGTTCCCAAGTTCCCTGGTAGCCGGCCCGCTTGCGGGAGGTGGCGCTCAGGAACGGCTCAAACGGGAACAGCGTTACCTCTTGGCTTACCAGCCGGGTTCCAGCGGGCGGGACTTCCGGCAGGTGGTTCGGGTCAAGCAATCGCACGAGGTACGTCCGCGGCTCGGGAACGCGCACGTCACGCACCAATGCTGCCAGCGCGTAAGGGCCATCGAGTCTCTCGTCGACGTAAAGGTCGCGTACGCGGTGATATCCGAATGTGAAACGCTGGAGGTAACTGCTGCCACGGGCGTCGTCCAGACGGAGCGAGAGCGTGGAGTCGCGGTTTGTCTCGTGAGCGTCCTGGTCCACTAGCCCGTAACCGACCTGCCCCGGTACGCCGAGCACCGAGTCGGACGTGCGGAAGACGGTGCGGAGCTGCGTGTTCGATGAGAATCGGAATCCGACATTAGCGCTGCCTGTCGTGTCCCGGTAGTAGTCATTCGAGAATTCGCCGGTGGTGTGGAACTGTTCGGCATTCAGGGCGTAGTCGAGGCGGGCTCCGCTGCCGCCCAGCAGGTTCGCCACCCAACGGTCGGTCTGGAAACTGCCCCGCTCGTACGAGAGCGAGCCGCGCGGTATCTTGTTTTCTGGGTCTCCACGCCGAGTGAACAATTGCACAACTCCGGCCGAGGCCTCCGCGCCGAATAGGGCGCTTTCCGGACCCCGAACCACCTCAATCCGGTCGATATCGCTCGAGCTCAGGTGCGCCAGGTTGTACTCCCCGCCGGGGTCGTTGGCAGGCACGCCGTCGATCAGAATCATCGTGCCCGTGCGCTGTCCGCCGCGGGTGAAGACCGAAGTCAAAGCTCCCTGCCGTCCGGTCGTCGTCACCTGCAACCCGGGCGTTTCACGGAGCAGATCCGGGACCGTCGGAAACGCTCGCCGCTCCAGATCAGACCGGGTGAGGACAGTGGCGGCGACCCCCGCCTCCTCCGTTGTCGTTTCGTATCGGGTGGCGGAGACGATAATCCGCTCTACCACTCCCGCGACGGTCATGTCGACGCGAAAGTCCCCAGGAGCGGCGATCTCCACCTCCCGCACCTCAAACCCTGATGCCGTGATGACAGCCCGGCAGCGTTCGCCGCCGGGGAAGTTGAACCGGCCGTCCAGGCCGGTCACCACCGTCTGTGAGCCGCATTCGACCCGCGCTCCGCGGATCGGTCGGGCGGACGGATCGTATACCGTCCCCGTGATTACGAGCTGTGTAGGGTCTGCCGCCACTGTGGCGGCCATAGACGTGAGTAAGATGAGACTTCGGAAATATCCTGCCATGAGACGTTCTCCCTCGGAACGCATCACTCATCTGGTGAGGAACCGGTCTTCTGGCTTGCGACCTGGCCGTTACCAATCCCGGTTGCCTGGCCTTCCCGCTTTCGCAGTGACCAAGCGGCCGTGCAGCACGTCGCTTACAGTTGCGGGGCAGCGGTGGACTTACACCACCTTCTCGTTCATTCCTCGCCCGCGGGTGACACTTGTGAAAGATCGAAATTGCCGGCCGCCCCGGCATAGCCGGCGCATCTCCAGGCAACTTTGCTGAGTATAGCAGTTCGCCAGGCTACTGGATGTACTGGATTTCGGGCGGCTCGGAGAGTGGAAAAACAGCCTCATCCGCGTCTTCGGTGTCGTCGAATTTTATCCGGCGAATCTCCAGGGCGATCCGCACGGGTCCGCCTTCCTCGCTGACCCGGACTACCCTCGCCAGACAGTTCAGACCCCGGCCACGAATGTGTTGCCCGGAAGGCAGGCGGACTACAACCCGCGCCAGGTCGCCCAATCTTGGTGATCGTTCGGCCGGCGGGGCGGAAATCGTCACTAGCAGTCCGGAGCGGCTGATATTTTGAGTGACGCCAACCATTGCGTCAAAAGACTTCAGCGGGGAGGATAGGTTGCAGTCTAGCTTGAGTTCATACCGGATTCCCCGGCGTTGATCCATGGCAGACATCAATGGGTACCCATAGCAGACTAGCGCAACCCACCCGGCTGGGGGAACTCTCTTTTGGACAGTTCGCCCTTTTGAACGCTCTAGTACTTGCGTAAACTTGGTTAACATGTTCAACGGAGCCCACTACCCCGCACAGACTGTCCTTGAAGCCTCGCGTACAATGGTCTCAAGTGCTGGGCATCACGAAGAAAAATTGGAAGAAGTACTCGATCCTTGCGACGATCGTCTTCGTCAGCATCGTGATCACGCTGCTGTTGGGCGAGTTCCGGTTCTTCCAACACCTGCACCTGAAGGCTTTGGATGCTCACTTTGTGGCCCGTGGGCGTGAGCCGACCTCCGGTATCGTGTTGCTGGTAATCGACCAGAAGGCCCTGGACCATTTTGAGGAATTGCAGCTTTTCTGGCATCCGTATTATGCCGAAGCGATACGTGGGGTGGCGGAGGGCGGTGCAAAAGTTCTGGGCATGGACGTTATCTTCGCCGTGCCTGTCACGAAGTGGGAACCCGAGCACGACCGGATGCTTGCGGAAGCCGTGGCCGATACGGCCAGCCGCATGCCCGTCATCTGCGGCTATGCGCCGGCAGTGATGAGCAAACAGCAGGAGTGGCCGGTGCCGGTGAACATGATCGCGTCGGCGCTGGGCATGACGGCGTTTGCCAATCTCACAGCCGATCCGGATGATTTCGTGCGGAGACAGGAACTGATCGAAACGCCGGTTCCCGGGAGCCAAGTCCCACCGGCACGAAGCCTGGCCTTAAGGCTTGCTGAAGTGTATTTGGGCACACAAGCTGATTTTGATGGAACACGCTTCTTGCTGGGCGGTGGTACGGTGCCAGTCTCACGCGATCGAGCCATCGCGATCAACTATGCCGGTCCTCCCGGTGCTTTCCCCCGGATCTCATTGTGGGACTTTCTCCAGGCCGCTCGCGCCGGGCACAAAGAACAGATACGGCAATGGGTTGAAGGAAAAGTGGTGCTCCTCGGCCCCGACAACATCACGGACCGCTACGCCACCCCTTTCTACACTGCTTTCAGCGGGCCGCGCTGGACCACCGCCGGAGTGGAAATTCACGCGAATACTCTCCACACACTGCTGACGCGCCGCTTCCTGACGGCAACGCCGCAAGCCGGCCGAATGCTGGCGCTGGCGGCTGCAACCGGGGGCGCCGTCGCCATTGTTGCGTCATTCAGCGCCGCCGCGGCAGGACTATGGTTGACTCTACTCCTCGCCGGCGTGATCGTCTTTACCCATATTCTGTTCCGGTTTGGCGTGCTGCTCTCCACTTCGGAACTCGTATTGTCCTGCGCCTTCTGTGTTCTGTTCGCTGTCACTTATCGCTTTCTGACAGCCCAAACACGGGGAGAACTGTTTTCGAAGGCTGTCAATTTGTTCATAGGGCGGCAACTCGCTGTTTCTCTCGAGGACACCCAATCCATCACGCTTACCGCAAAACACGCGTACGTCACGATTCTGTTCTCCGATATTCGCGGCTTCACGGCCTTTTCCGAGTCCAAGGACCCTGAAGTGGTCGTCGAACGGCTGAACGAGTATCTGACTGTGATGGTGCGAATCATCATGAATCACCACGGCCATGTCAACAAGTTCCTCGGTGACGGGATTCTTGCGGTCTTCAGCGATGACGATGGAACCAATCCTGGAGACCACCCCGTGCGAGCCGTGCGATGCGGTACCGACATGTGCCTGGCGTCGTCCGAGTTTCGGACCGGTGTCGGTATTCACACTGGTCCGGTCGTTATCGGAAATGTGGGCTCGACTGATCGGATGGAGTATACGGTGCTCGGCGATACGGTCAACCTGGCGTCCCGTCTTGAAAGCCTGAACAAGGAGCATCATTCGCAGTTGATCATGAGTGACTCCACTAAAGAGCGCCTTGACGGACAGGTTGAAACCGCTCACCTCGCATCAGTCGCCATACGAGGGCGCGTTAACAAGCTGGACATATTTACCGTGTCCGCACTGGCGCCCAATCAAGGGGAACAGGCAGTCACTCAGAAGGCCCCATGATCCGGGGCCGCGCTCGGATGATCGTTCCCGTCGTGAGCCGCTCTACGGCTCAGTTTCACGGACGGATGGCCATTGTCACCGGCGGGCTTTCCTGGCCCCTGACTCGCAAGACAACCGGCACGGCGTCTCCCGGAGTCACGCCTGCAGGAACAATCGCGTTCAACTGGTAGAGGCCCGCCCAGCTTGGCGCCAGGCCGGCGAACAGAACCTGAGCCTCAACCCCCCCGATCGTCAAGGAATACTGGCCGTTCACCCAAGACAGCGGATCAAACGGGGCAGCCGAGCCAGCCGTCACTCCCGGGTCTACCAGACCCAGCCCGAGACAGTAAATCACCAGGATGTCGCCGGTTTTGGCCGGGTTCGCCGCATCCGCATACAAGCCGCTGGAATGATGTACCACGACACCTTGACCACGCCCGTTCTGGTCCCTCGTGAGGATGCCAGGCTGTGCGGCTGCCACCGTCACGGTCTCCGGTGTGGCGATGCGGCTGCCTCTCTTAACCACGAGTTGGTGCGTCGTGTTCATCGGAACGTCGTAAGGGACGATGGCGTTGATCTGACCCTCACTGGTGAAGAGCAGGGGCATGCGCCTTCCGGCAATGGTTGCCGAGGTGCCGGCCAACTCGATCTCCAAGGGCAGCACCTTCGAAAGCTCGACTCGATCCGAGAGCCGGGCGCCGAAAATGCTGACAAAGGCGCCCGGGGCCACCGGGAGCCCGGGCGCGAAACTGGCGGCGCTTACGACGCCCCCGGCGAAGATCACCGGCGGCTCGTCGCCCCCGGGACGCAGGGCGGCGGTAAACTCCGCAGTGCCTTCGATGTTCTTCTGAGGTTGACTGGCCTTGAGTCGAATCGTGACCTGCGGCGATCCGGCGGAGGTAACCTGCCAGATCCCGCTCCACTTTCCATTCTGCTGCGAGGTTAGCGCCAGGGGCGGATCGTTATTGGAGAACTCCGCGACGACCAATCCATCCACCATGGGGTTCCCACAGTCATCCACCGCTTCCATCGCCAGCCGGTTCGGCCAGCCCGCGAGAACGGCCGTTTCCAATCCAACAGACGTAAACACGGGTAATAGTTTCGCCGGCGTGCATGGAGCCTCGGCAAACGCAGCGCCGGCCCTCGCGGCTGCGGGAGCGGGTGCGTTTACCAACAGAAGATTCACAGTTCGCGACACGCCGCCGGTGAAAAGCAGCGTCAACGAGCCTTCGTAAATGCCGGGAGCAAGTTTCGCCGTGTCCGGTTGCACTACAATCCGCGTCGGGCGCTCAGGAGTTACCGTTGCATCGGACGGAAGATAGACGAACCAGTCCGTACCGCCTGAGCTCACTCGCGCCGAGCGGAAACTGATCGGGTTGTCGCTCAGGTTGGAAACCAGGATGTTCTGGGAACTGGGTGCAACACCCTGCGTGGCGCGGAAAACGAGACCAAGAGGGTGCACCACGGGACCTGGATCGGTGGCGTCAGGCAGCAGTTTCAGCGCCACTGCGACGGACTGGGGCGAGTTCACGGCCTGCGGCGAGCTGATGTCGATCTGCCCGTAGTAATCACCTGCGGCGAGACCGGTCGGGTTTATCCGAACCTCGACCGTGGAACCGCTGAATGAGCCGGCTGCGGAGCCGCTGTCCGCGCTTAACGAAAGCCATGGCACGCCTCCGGACAACCGGGTCACCTTCGCGCTCCAGGTCAGTTCTCCTGTCCCCGCGTTGAGAACCTGGAAGCTCTGCGCTGGAACGGCTCCTCCATTTTGCACCGCTGCGAATGCCAACCCTGCCGGAGACAGCACCATCCGTTGCGGCACCGCGTTCAGGCTCATCACCACGGGCACCGTCACCTGTTCTCCATTCTGCGTGTTCGTTAGGACGATCTTGCCTGTATACGTGCCGCTGCTCAGCCCTGAAGGATCGGCCCGCACGTCGATTGACGCGCCCGTGGAGGCCGGCGCAGCGGCGGATTGAGGTGCTGCGCTCAGCCAGCCTCCGCCGCTCGTTGTCGTGGCGGCGACAGTGAATTCCAGTGTCCCGCCTCCTATGTTCGAAACATCGAGGGTCTTCAGGGAAGCAGCGGACCCTTCAATGAGAGAGAACGACAAGGCGTCCGGCCGGGCAGCCAGCCGCGCCGGGAGCGTTGGGCCAACCTGAAATTCCACCGCGACAAGGACGAATGGTGGGGTGCACTGAGGGGCCTGCAACGTGACCGTGCCACGATAGCGCCCGGGAGGAAGCTCCCCGGGTTTGACGGAGACCTCGACTGTCGCCGGCATGGTCCCATCTTTCGGAGTGACCGCAAGCCAGGTTCCTCCTGATTCTGTGGCCACGGTGACGCTAAACGTTACGCCCGGTACTCCCGGGAACAGCCGAACGCGCTGGGACGGCGGAGCCGCGCCGAGAGAGTTTCCGGCAAAGCTCAACTGCACGGGCTCGACCAGAAGGGCGGGCCGGGTGGCTTTGATCTGCCTCAGGCGATGGTTAAAACGGTCGGCGAAGAAGATATTGCCGGCGGAATCGACCGCCAGCGAATACGGCCCATAGAGGGCTGCCTGCACCGCCGGCTGGCCGTCACCGGACAGGCCCTGCACCCCGTTCCCTGCCACAGTGGTAATGTTGCCGCCCGAAGAAATGCATCGGATGCGATGGTTCTTCTCGTCGGCGACGCAAAGATTTCCGGCGTTATCAAAGGCGAGGCCGACAGGTCCGTTCAAGGACGCTCTGGTAGCTGGCCCGCCGTCACCGGAGAAACCTGCCGTGCCCGTCCCCGCAATCGTGGCGATGCTGCCATAGATGTCGATTCTGCGAATGCGGTTGTTTCCAGTGTCGCTGATATAGATGTTCCCCGAGTTATCGACGGCCAGGCCACGAGGGTCGGACAGGGCGGCTCTGACTGCCGGCCCGTTGTCGCCCGAAAACCCCCTTTCGCCAGTGCCAGCGATAGTGGTGATGGTTCCGTGGATATCTACCATTCGAATTCGTTGATTGCTGGTGTCGGCAATATAGAGCGTGCCTCCAGCGGCGGCGAGTCCTTCCGGAAACTTCAAGGTGGCGTTCACAGCGGGTCCGTTGTCACCCGCAAAACCGGCTTGCCCGTTCCCGGCGACAGTGGCGATGTTCCCGTCAGGCGTGACTCTACGGACGCGACTATTGAACTGATCGGCAATGAAGAGGGAGCCCAGCTCCTCGTCGAAGGCGATTGCCGAAGGATAGAACAGGGCCGCCTTCGAGGCTGGACCGCCATCGCCCGAGAAGCCTTCCTCGCCGGTTCCGACGAACGTGGTAAGTATTCCTTTGGAAATCTTCCGGACGCGGTTCCGAAATGGTTCCGACAAATAAAGGTTTCCCACAGGGTCCACGGCGGTGCCCGTCGGAAGATACAGAGCGGCGGCAGTCGCCGGTCCACCCTCGCCCGACGTACGAAAGAGGCCGTTACCCGCTACGGTCGAGATCACGCCGTCGGGTGTTACCTTGCGAACGCGGCTGTTGGCCGAATCGGCAATGTAGACATTGAGTGACTTGTCGATCGCAACGCTTGACGGCCAGTTTAGCCGCGCCCTTGTCGCCGGGCCGCCGTCGCCGGAGTACCCGCTTTGCCCACTGCCTGCCACTGTCGTAATAACGCTGCCTACGACCTTGCGGACGCGGTTCGTGAGGAGATCCGCGATGTATAACGCGCCTGAGCTATCGACCTTGGTTGAAAGGGGCACCATCACGGAGAAAACGCCGTCTCCCGGGGCTGACCCGCCGGCCACCGTAGTGATGGTTCCATTCGGCGAAATACGGCGAACGCGGCCGTTGAAGGTGTCGGAAACGTAAATGTTGTTGGCGGCATCGACGGACACGCCGTAGGGCGTACTCAGGAGGGCTTGCGTGGCGGGTCCCCCGTCTCCCCCAAAGCCCTGCCTGCCGACTCCCGCAATCGTGGTGACAATACCATCCGGCGTGATCTTGCGAATCCGGTGATTGAAGGTATCAGCAACGTAGATGACTCCCGCCGCGTCAACAGCCAGGTCCTGAGGAAAGTTGAAGGCAGCTCCGGTGGCCGGTCCTCCGTCACCGGAGAACCCGGGATCACTCAGGCCGGCGATAGTGCTGATGACGCCGCCGCGGCTGATCTTGCGTATGCGGTTCGCGGCGGCGACATAAAGATCGCTCGCAGGACTGAACGCCAGGGCGGCCGGGAATAAGAGGGCTGCCGAGGTGGCGGCGCCCTCATCGCCAGAGTAGCCGGGGATGCCATTGCCGCCGATTACGGTCAGGACGCCGTCGGATCCGACCCGCATTACCATTTGGTTGTCGGGATCGGCGATGTAGAAGTCGCCGGCGGCGTCGACGGCCACCGCCATGCTGAAGTTCCCACCGAGGGGCGCTTCCCGCGCCGGGCGCCCGTCACCCGGGAACAGCCAATCCGTGCCTGCCGCCGTAGTAATGACCCCTTGAGCGCCGGCTCGCGATACGCCAAAACCAGCGATCGACAGGAAAGCCAGAAAAAGGCGACACCATCCCCTCACTTTTCGCATCCCCATTGCGAAAAAGTATATCATCTGTGGCGCTTCAGCTTGCCGCCGATCCGTTTCCGGGTCTCACCGTCCGGGGCGAAGCGCAGTGCGGCGCTATAAGCGTCCTTTGCGGCCTGCTCACGGCCGCGGGCCGCCTCCAAGTCTCCGATTGCCTCGTGGACTTGCGATGCATGCGGCTGTCGCTTGAGGGCCTCGTTCAACTGGTCCAGCGCGGCCTCCGGTTGGTTGTTCTTCCGAAACAGGTCGGCCGCCGCCAGCCGTGCGGCGACGTAGTCCGGTTTCAGCCTGACCACCGTTTGGTATTGGCGGATGGCTTCCTCGGTATCACCTGCGCGCGTGAGAGCCCGGCCTAGGCTGAGAAGCGTCGGGAGGTACTCCGGGTCTCGGAGGAGATTGACGCGCCACAACTGGATCGCTTCCGCAAGCCCCTCCGCACGTTCGGACAACAGAACGGCCAGGTTATGACGCGCTGACAGTAGCTGGGGATCCTTCTCCAGGGCTGTCCGGTAAAGCCGCTCTGCTTCGGCACGGCGGCCGGCGGAAGCCTTCAGGTAACCAAGGGCATTGTAGGGCTCCGCGCGCTCTGGTGTCAGTGCGATTGCTTTGCGGTAAGCCCCTTCCGCTTCCTTCCGGCGGTTGAGGCGCTGGTAGAGCAGACCGAGGTTATACGGCAGGTAGGAGTAGGCAGGCGCCAACGTCATCGCGCGGCGGTAGGTCTTGATCGCCTCGTCGTACTTGCCCGCCTCCGTGTGCGTCAGCGCGAGGTTATGTAGCGGGTATGCCCAATAGGGCGCTAGCCGGATGGCATCCTGAAACGCGGCGATTGCGCGATCGTAGGCAGCCTGCTCGAGGTAGGAGATTCCGAGTGCGTTGTACGAATACGCACCCGTGGGATCGAAACGAATCGCACGTTCAAGCAGCTCCGTCGCTTCCTGATACCGCTTGTCGAACAGCGCGGTACGGCCTCTGCAAAACACTTCCCGGCTCCGCAAAAGGAGTGATTCAGGCGTGAGGCGGAGAGCGGCGCCGAACCAATTGGTGCCGGCGGCGAAATCGGCTCGTGTTTGTGGAACCTGGTCTCCGGTGAGGTAGCGAAGGAGCACTTGCTGCCCCCGGTCCTCCAAATCGACTCGCAGCTTGTTCTCCGCGAGCAAATACTCCTCCGGAGACTGGGTTTTCCTGAGCTGGCCTAGTATGTCAAAAGCTCCTCGGGGCTCGCCGGGCAACACTTTGCCCGCGGCAATGGCGGCCTCGAGATTGGGCCTGCCTTCCGGCGGCAGGTCGAGGGATCGCGTCATCCCCGGCGGTCTCGCTTGGGCCAAAAGCAGCGGCTCCTGTGGCAAGCCGGTCCACTTCGCGATTTCGATGCCTTCGCGCCGGACATCCGCAACGGCGGCCTTGGTTTCCATGGAACCGAAGTCGCGCGGGTGTTGCCGGTCGTGTGTTCCTTCGGCAACCTTTGCTCGCACGTCCTCGATTAGCTCGTTCAGATCGACAATGTTGTCCCCGTTTCGGTCCGCTTCACCGTTCAAGGCGCCAAGCAGGAAGTAGGAGAAGGCCCCGTGGCCGCCGCCGAATTCCGGCCCCTCATAGGAAACTTCTTTGGCCCGGCTGGCAGTGAAGAGAAACATCTCCCCTTCCGCTTCTTGAAGCCGCTCGACGCTGCTGTTGACGCTGACGGTGCGGCTGGCGATAGTGCCGACCGTGGCCGCACGGCAGGCGTCGATGTAAGCCATCACCCGGCCGACGCGTGAAAGGTCCTCGCGCAGGAGCTTATGCACGTCTGCCATGGGAAGAGCGGTTGCAGCCAGGTCCTGGGGATCGCTGTCATAGGTCACCAGGAAGGCGCCGCGCTCCGGCTCCGCCACCCCGTGCGCGGCGATGAGCAGGATCACGGTATCCTTTGGGCCCGCTCGTACTTTCAGGAATGTCTCGAACGCGTTTCGAATGGCAGCGGTTGTGGCGGCCTCGTTGGTTAGCACCACCACGTCCGAGTCCGGCAATGCGCCGCCCCGTGGACTCTTCAGATATTGCGCGAAGACACGCGCGTCCCGGTGCGCGAAGCGGAGTTGGGGGACCTGTTCCGAGCGATAGCTTGAGATTCCGATCAGCAGCGCGTAGGTCTTGCCTTGCGCGGGGCGTTCGGCGAGGCGCTCATTCTCCAGATCGAACAAGCGGCTGCTGATCCAAGCCGCGTCGGGCCAAACTTTGGCCAGCTTCCGGTACTCCTCGGCCGCCTCTGGCTTCAGA
>DATIFQ010000140.1:0-2781 GCA_035455185.1 Bryobacteraceae bacterium
CAGCTCGGCAGTAGCGACAAAAGAGGAGTTCTCCCGATGATCCAAAGACGGCGGCGGAATTGCGATCTCGTTCTGAAGCTCGAGTTCCGCGCCGAAAGGCGCGTCAATCCGGTCGACGGCCACGCCCATCTGCATGCTCAGAGTCCAACCGGCAACGTCATAAGGACGTTTCGACGTTCCCGAGGCCGTCTTGAGATCGGGGTACTTCTGCCGTTCTAGCAGATCCACCAGGTACGGCCGGAACGCTTGCGAGGCGAGGAGTACCCATGTGCCCTTCGGGTACATCTTTCCACCCGCCGTAAACTCCGCCACCGCCCGCCTTACTTCGATGCCAGCGCGAGAGAGACGCCACAGAAACTCCGCCACCGTCGATCGGTCCCACTGTTCCGGAGAGAGCACGTACGCGTAAGGCGATCCTTTGCGACCCTGCTCGATTGACGCTCGGGCCAGGTCGTACGCCTTCATCAGGAATTCCGGCGACCGGCTCGCGGCAAGGTCGAGGATCGCAAAGTCGGCCGTTAGCATGTAGTCGATGGCGTCGCGCAGCGTCCACTTTCCGCCCATCCAGGGACGCTGGTAGAAGACGCTTGGCTCTCGGGCGGAGATGCCGCTAGCAAAGCGCTCGGGAATCTCCGATTTCTTGTACTCACGCGGAGTCGCGTACAGGAATAGCGCCGTCTCCGTGAGAATCCCGTGCATGTTGTGAAACGCGGGGGCGGTCCGGAGACCGCCGTTCCACCAGGCGTCGAACTGGTTGTAGGAGAGCACGCCTGCCCTGCTCTCGCGGGCGAGCCGCTCCTTCATGGCGGCGCCGATCAGGTGTATGCCTTCCATCACCGCGGAAGGGATGTTCGGATTCAGGGGATCCGAGTACGGAGGGACGAAAATGCGGGCCGGGAACGCCGGAGTCTGGTGCTGGTTATAGACGATCTGCGGAAACCACTCGCGAAACAGCAGACGCGAGACGTGTCGTGTCTCGTCGAGGTTCATCATGAACCAGTCGCGGTTATTGTCGTGGCCGGCGTACTTCTGATACAGACGAGGCAGGCGCGCGAGCTCGTACGGTGAGCCGAGGTTCCCTCGGTACCACTCCACCACCCAATCCAGGCCGTCGGGGTTGATGCACGGCACCTGAATAAGGATCACCTTCTCGCGGATCCGGCGAATCTCTTCAGTCTCCCCGGTGACCATCCGCCACGCGAGGTGAGGCGCGTGCTGCGAGGGGGCCACCTCGGTTGAATGGAGGCCGGAGTCGATCCAAACAATCGCCTTCCCCGCGCCGGCGAGGCGGCGCGCCTCTTCGGGTTCCGCTTGTCCGAGGGCCAGGCGGCGGCTGATCTCTCGATAGCGGTCCAGATTCCGCAGGTTCTGCTCCGAGGACAGAAACGCAGCGTACATCGGCTTTCCGTGCGAACTCCGGCCGAATTCGACGAGGCGGATGCGCCCGCTGGCACGCTCGAGTTTCTGGAAGTAGCCGATGATCTCGCCGTACCCGGCGAGCTTGTAGTCGTCGCCCGGCGTGTAGCCAAAATGCTCCTCGAGCGACGGGACCGCGCCCGAGAGAACCACGGCGAGCCAAAGCAAACCGATACAAAGGCGCCGGACCATGTGGAACAATCTTACTATGGCGACCTCGGACGACCGCCCTTTCCGCGTGGGTCTGGTGCAGATGGCCTGCTCCCACGATCCGAACGAGAACCTCGCCAAGGCGGAGTGGAGGATCCGGGAAGCAGCGGGCCTCGGAGCACAAATCATCTGCCTTCAGGAGCTGTTCAGGTCCCTGTACTTTTGCCAGGAAGAGAACGCTGGGATGTTCGCGCTGGCGGAGCCAGTTCCCGGGCCGACCACAGCCACGCTCTCGAAACTGGCCGCTGAACTCGGCGTGGTCGTGGTGGCATCCCTGTTTGAACGGCGGGCGCCCGGCCTGTTTCACAATACGGCGGCGGTACTCGATGCTGACGGAAGGTTGCTGGGCGTTTATCGCAAGATGCACATTCCCGACGACCCCCAGTACTACGAGAAGTTCTACTTCACACCGGGCGATCTTGGCGTTCCCGTTTTCGACACTCGCTTCGCCAGGATCGCCGTGCTGGTCTGCTGGGACCAGTGGTATCCGGAAGCAGCTCGGCTGGCGAGCCTCGGTGGCCCGAGTGTGCTTTTTTACCCGACCGCCATCGGATGGCACCCGTCCGAGAAACAAGAGCACGGCGAGGGACAACTCGATGCATGGCGCACCATCCAGCGCGGCCACGCGATCGCAAACGGCCTTTTCGTCGCTGCCGTCAATCGTGTCGGTTATGAAGGTTCCACGCAGCAGGGTCTCGAGTTCTGGGGTAACTCGTTCGTGGCCGACCCCTTCGGTAAGCTCGTAGCCGAAGCGCCACGAGACCGGGAAACGACACTGATCGCCGAGTGCGACCCCGCGCGGGTCGACGAGGTTCGTTGCCAGTGGCCCTTCCTCCGGGACCGCCGCATCGACGCTTACGCGCCGATTCTCAACCGCTGGCTGGACCGTTGAGCCGCACAAAAAAAGGGTCGCGGGAGGACGGGGGCCTCCTCCCGCGACGAAGGAAATCGCGTCTGTCAGGACCCGCTGCTCATCCCCAGGTCCTTCCCGAGTTGCATCTCCGTCTGGCGGGCACTGGCGTAAGTCTCGAACTCGTGTACGGACGTTGCGATCTGACCCGCCTCCGCGACCATATTCCGGGTGTACTTCCCGTACTCCGGCTTCCACAGGCCCTGTTGGTTAGCGTTCAGAAAGAGAATCGCGTCCTGGGCGTT
>DATIFQ010000141.1:0-6336 GCA_035455185.1 Bryobacteraceae bacterium
ATCCTGCGTTGTGCCTATGGCTTGAGTGTGGAGCTAACTACCACGCGCGGTAGAAGACCCGGCTGCGGATGTGTAGAATGGCCCCCACCGCAACGCACCGTTCCCACATCCATTGAAAGGCTTGTGCGATGATCATAGAACTCCCCGCCGGGAACCGCTTTCCTTTAGGCAATTCCCGCCTATGGGCGATCGGACTTCTCCTCCTCGTTGTCACCACGACGGGATGTCCCCGCATGGTGTCCATGACGTATCAGCCGACCAATCCGCTTACAGGGCAAGGAACAGTCGGGACTGCTCCGTTCCGGTATCTGCCGGCCGATGAGCATCGTGTGCGTCCGCGCCAGGTCGAAACCGACCCGCTGTCAAAGACCGAACTGTTCCTCTCGCAGGAAATCGCTGTCTTTTTCTCGGATGCGCTCCGGTCGGAACTGAGCCGGTCCGGGTACACAATAAACGATTCGAGCGACCGCATTGTGTCCGGTGTTATCACGCGGTTCTTTGTCGACTGGAAGAGCCGGGAAGGCCGTTTGTTCGAACTGGCCGCAGACTATACAGTTCAGTCGGCCGAGCGCACCATCTTTTCCTGGCACTGCTCCTCGATTCAGAAGGGACCGAACACGCTGGCTGAAGACGGGATCCTGATTCGCAAGGGGATCGCCGACTGCATGCACCGGTTTATTGCGGCCGCGCAGGAGGCCAGCGCTTTCTAGAAGCTATCTCAAAATTGTGCCTCTGGCATTCCGATACGCTGGTTCCTTCCCCCTCCTTTGTAAGGAGGGGAAGGGGAGGTCGAGGCTCTTGATGGCCACCATGGCCATGTTCAACCAACATGAATATGAGAGGCCACCCGAGGCTCTACTCATCCCAGCCTCCCCCATTTTCCTGGATGTGCGATTTTGAGATTGGTACTAGTCAAGGAAGCGAGTCTTGCAGCGGTAAGACAAATAAATGCCGCGGCTCGGACGGACCCACGGTTGCCGTTCTTCGACAGCTTTGCTATGAATAGCCACGGACTAATAAGAGGAGGGTTCGCTATGAGACGCATGAACTACATACTTTTAAGCATTGCTGTTCTGGTCACGGCCGGTTGCGTGACGTCGGGTACGCATGAGCAAACCGTGGCGGAACTGGATCAGGCGCGCAAGGCGACCTCGAAAATGGCGACGGATTTCGACAATTTCAAGAAACAGTCGGCAGCTCAGATTGCGGCCCTTGAAGCGGATAAAACAAAACTCTCGAACGATCTGCTTGCCGCTCAGACGGCGAGCGGGAAGATCCAGCGGGAGCTCGACCAAGTGAAAAACAACCTCGACTCGACTCTCGCCAGCCGGAAGGCGCTGGAAGACGATGTCCGGAAGATCCGGGCCGAAACGTCGGGGATGGAGCGGCTGAACGGGGAACTTCGCCGGGAGCGCGAACAACTCCAAGACAAGCTGGATATGCTTCAAAAGAACTACGATGCCACCAAGCAGGACCTCGAAACAAAGTTAAAGGCCGAACAGGAGACGGTTGCAGCGGTTCAGAAAGACAAGGAACTCCTGATTGCGAGAACGATGGGCGCGACGGATGAACTGGCCAAAGCGCAGAAGCGTTTGGGTGAAATTGAAACCGACGCGGCCCGTGCCAAGGATCTTGAACAACGGCTCGGGGAGCTTCAGAAGAAGACAGGTGAGCTGGAAACCGACGCGTCGCGTGCCAAGGAACTTGAACAGCGCCTCTCGCAACGTGATGTCGAGCTCGGGAAATTGGCACAAGGCGGTGAAACTCTGGCCGCGGAAAAGCAAGCCCTTGCGGCCGAAAAGGAGCGACTCGAGAAGGAACGGGCTGCGAAAGAGGCGGAAATCGCGCGGCTCACGAAGACGCAGGAGGATCTAAGCAAGTCGCTGCAGGCTCAGATCGAGAAAGGCGACATCAAGATCAAGCAGGTGCGCGACCGGCTGACGATCAACATGGTCGAGAAGGTGCTCTTCAACTCGGGTCAGGCTCAGGTGAAGCCCGAAGGCCTGAATGTGTTGAAGCAGGTAGCCGATGTCCTCAAGACTGTCAACGACAAGCAGATCCGGATCGAAGGCCATACCGACAACGTCCCGATCGGGGTCAAGCTCCAGCAGAAATTCCCGACCAATTGGGAGCTGTCGACGGCGCGGGCAACCAACGTGGTGAGGTATTTCATCGAAAAGGGCAATTTGAACCGGGAGAGCCTCGAGGCGGTGGGCTATGCGGATACGAGACCTGTGGCGGGAAATGATACCGAGGCGGGCCGCACGGAAAATCGCCGCATTGAAATCGTGCTCTACCCGAAGGATCTCGGGTCCATTGTCGGCGAGATCAAGTAGTCATCTCAGTATGCCAGCGCCCGCCGCGACCGCGGCGGGCGCCTCTCCACATCATTCCCCAAGTTCCCGGGTCGTGCAGGATCGCCGAAGCAGCCTGACTCAATTCGCGCTCGAACCGGCCTGATCCAGGTGGATGCGGCCGATCAAGTCCTGGTCGAACTGCGGGAGAGCATGAAGTGATCGATCGACATGCGGTCCGCCATTCCGCCGCCAGGCCCCTTGCGGCAGCCGTGCTCGCCCTGTTGACGATCGTTGTTCCGTTCGGAATCGCGATCACATGGGCGAATGGCGAACTTCGCGAAGCCCTGCGCAACATGACCTATCCCTCGGACTGGACGCGCGGCGGCCGGGCATCACTCGTCGATGGAATCTATGAAGAACCGGCAGCTCCGGGCTCGGCCTCTAAGATTGTGGTCCGATTGACCGATTCTGTAGCGGTTGGGAAAATCGGCGATCAGCCAGTGGCGGCGCTGGTCATCGTGACGGATCCCGGCGGCAGCGGAGTCTTTTTCGATCTGTATCTTGCGCAGCAGCGGGAGAATCGTTGGCTCGTTCTGGATCGCGCATATCTCGGCGATCGCATCCGCGTGCACGCCATTGAGATCGCACAGGGTCTCATCAGCCTCGACCTGACCGTCCATGGTCCGCGCGATGGCGCCTGCTGCCCGACCGAGCGCAGCAGGGTTTCTTTTGCGCTGCAGGATGGCCGGCTGGTGACTGTCAATGCGCCTGTTCATGCAGCAGGGAACTCCATTGAAGGGCAGGTCTGGGCGTGGCAACATACCACCCGCGTCGATGGGACGAGGACGACGCCGACCGAGCCCGAACACTTTACGATCCGCCTCGGACCAGATGGACAACTCGCCGTCCGGGCCGACTGCAACCGGGCCGGAGGGACCTATCGCCTGGAGGAATCGCACCTGCTCCTTTCCGTGACCCATTCGACCATGGCCGCCTGTCCGCCTGAGTCGCTGGACAGACAGTTTCTTGCCGACGTGGCGGCGGTCACTGCCTGGCGTCTGGAGGAGAGCCGTCTGCATGTGGATCTCGGTAGCGGCGGGACGATGGTGTTTAAAAAATCGAAAGGATTCTGAAGATGGCGATGCCGATTGCCCCGCTCCCCGAACGTCCGGCATGGAAAGCTCTGACCGCGCACCATCGAACGAACCGCAACCTGCATCTGCGCAAGCTGTTCGCGGATGATCCCGCGCGCGGCGAGCGCATGACGGCTGAAGCGGCGGGCCTCTACCTGGACTACTCGAAGAACCGCGTCACCGACAAAACCCTCACGCTCCTGCTGCAACTGGCCGAGGAATCCGGCTTGCGCGAACGAATCGATGCGATGTTTCGCGGCGAGAAGATCAATGTCACCGAGAATCGCGCGGTGCTGCACGTGGCCCTGCGCGCTCCGCGAGGGGCGATGCTCAGCGTTGAAGGCGAGGACGTCGTGCCCCGGGTCCATGCGGTGCTCGACAAGATGACCGACTTTTGCAACCGCGTCCGGAGCGGCGCGTGGAAGGGTCACACGGGCAAACGCATCCGGAATATTGCGAACATCGGCATCGGCGGGTCCGACCTGGGACCGGTGATGGCCTATGAGGCGCTCAAACACTACAGCAATCGCGACATGACCTTCCGTTTTGTGTCCAACATCGACGGCACCGACTTGATGGAAGCGGTCCGCGACCTTGATCCGTCGGAGACGCTCTTCATCGTGTCGTCAAAAACCTTTACGACGCTGGAGACCATGACCAACGCGCACAGCGCGCGGGCCTGGTTGCTCGCAGGTCTCGGGGGTGACGCGAAGTCCGTCGTGAAGCATTTCGTGGCGGTTTCGACGAATGCGGCCGAAGTGACCAAATTCGGAATCGATACCGCCAACATGTTTGAATTCTGGGACTGGGTCGGGGGGCGCTATTCCATGGACTCGGCGATCGGCCTCTCGACGATGCTGGCAGTCGGCCCGGATCACTTTCGTGCGCTCCTCTCCGGCTTCCACGAAATGGACGAGCATTTCCGCACCGCCCCATTTGCGAAAAACCTGCCGGTGCTTATGGGTCTACTCGCGATCTGGAACGGCAATTTCTTGGGCGCGGAGACCGTGGCGGTCCTGCCGTATGAGCAGTACCTGAAGCGATTCCCGGCCTATCTGCAGCAATTGACGATGGAAAGCAACGGTAAACGTGTCACTCTCGACGGCAAGGAGGTCGCGTACCAGACCGGTCCCGTCTACTGGGGCGAGCCGGGCACCAACGGCCAGCATTCCTTTTACCAATTGATCCACCAGGGGACGAAACTCATCCCGTGCGATTTCATCGCGTTCATGCAGTCGCTCAACCCTTCCGGCCGCCACCACGACATGCTGCTCGCAAACGTGTTCGCACAGGGCGAAGCGCTGGCGTTCGGGAAGACGCCCGAAGAGGTCAAGGCTGAGGGCTCCCCCGACTGGCTCGTGCCTCATCGCACGTTCGAGGGCAACCGTCCTTCCAACACCATTCTGCTTGAACGGTTGACTCCGGCGGCACTGGGCAAGCTCGTGGCCCTGTACGAGCATTCCGTGTTCACCCAGGGGGCCATGTGGAACATCGACTCGTTCGACCAGTGGGGAGTCGAATTGGGCAAGGTGCTGGCCCAGCGCATTGTGCCGGAACTCGAGAGCAATCCGGAACCCAGGCTCGGCCATGATAGTTCAACGAACAACCTGATCCGTCGCTACCGGGAACACAGAAAGTCTTCGTAATTCCCGTAGGAGTTTTCAGCACAGAACGATCAGTTTAAAGGAGGAACCTCATCATGCAGCTCGGGATGATCGGCCTCGGCCGGATGGGCGCAAACATGGTGCGGCGGCTGCTCAAAGCCGGCCATCAGTGCGTGGTCTTCGACAGGTCGTCGGACGCCGTACAGGCGATCGTCAGGGAAAAGGCTGCGGGGGCCTCCTCGCTCGCCGACCTCGTGAAAAAGCTCGACAAGCCGCGCGCGGTCTGGCTGATGGTTCCGGCGGCGGTCGTGGACCAGACCATCGCTGACCTCCTGCCTGCGCTCGAACCGGGGGACATCCTCATCGACGGCGGCAATTCCTACTACGTCGATGATATCCGGCGCGCAAAGGCGCTTGCGGCGAAGCGTCTCCATTATATAGACGTGGGCACCAGCGGCGGGGTCTGGGGCCTGGACCGCGGCTATTGCATGATGATCGGCGGCGAGAGCGATGTGGTCAAGCGTCTCGATCCCATCTTCAAGTCCCTGGCTCCCGGCGCGGGTGATATTGCCCGCACGCCGGGACGGGAGAACAGCACGGGCACGGCGGAGCAGGGCTATCTGCACTGCGGGCCGAACGGCGCCGGGCATTTCGTGAAAATGGTCCACAACGGGATCGAGTACGGACTCATGGCGGCCTATGCCGAGGGATTCGGCGTCCTGCGCGCGGCCAACATCGGCAAGCAGGACCACGCCATCGATGCTGAAACGACGCCGCTGCGCGACCCCGAGCATTACCGGTATGACTTCAATCTGCCTGACATCGCGGAGGTATGGCGGCGCGGCAGCGTCGTCGCCTCCTGGCTGCTGGACCTGACCGCGTCGGCCTTGAGTAAGGATTCGGCGCTGGCGCAGTTCTCCGGTCAAGTGTCGGATTCCGGTGAGGGACGCTGGACCATCAAGGCCGCCATCGACGAGGCTGTGCCGGCCCCCGTACTCACGACGGCGCTCTACCAGCGCTTCAACTCACGCGGCGAGGCGGATTTTCAGAATAAGCTGCTCTCGGCCCTGCGCTATGAATTCGGCGGGCACCACGAAAAACCGGCGAAGTAAGGGGGAATCCGCCCTCCCGATGGCTGGCACAATCCGGTCATCAGCGGTGAATCAGGATTGAGGACGGCTTCATGAACATCGAAGTGCTGGCCGACGCCGGAGCAGTCGCGCGAAAAGCTGCCACTGTCATTGCGGCCGAGGCGCAAGCCTCCGTGGCCGCGCGCGGGCGATTTGTCATGGCCGTCAGCGG
>DATIFQ010000142.1:0-3224 GCA_035455185.1 Bryobacteraceae bacterium
GCCACCGCTTGGTTGCGCGCTTCCTCTTCCCGGTCGTAATGCCGCTGGACCTCGGCGTAGACATTGCCTTTTCCGAAAATTGACACCAGCCGCTCCGCGCACCGCCGGCCCTCTTCGGGACCGCCGCGCAGCGCCAGTGCCAGTGGCCCTTCCTCCCCGCCGGTGAGGCAGATCAGCCCGGCGGCGTGCTCGGCCAGATCCTCCGGAGTGGCCGCCGCTTCGCCCTTCTTTGCCCGCAGTTTCATCTTCGTGATCAGACGGCACAGGTTCTGGTAGCCGGTGCGGTTTTCAGCCAGCAGCGAGTACCGGCAGTTTTCCACCGACGTGATCTCCGCTCCGATCAGCGCGCGGATGCCTGCCTTCTTCGCGGCCATGTGGAACCGCGGCGCCCCGGACAGGCTGTCCCGGTCGAACAATGCGACCGCTGGAACGCCCAATCCGGCTGCGGCCTCGATGAGTTCCTCCGGCTGCGAAGCGCCCTCCAGAAAGCTGAAGGCTGAGCGGGCGTGGAGTTCGGCGTACATGTCAGTCGTAGACCCCTTCGACAAACCACTCGCGGACATCCAGGTCGAAATAGATCCGGTAGAGCCCGTTGCGTTCCAGTTCCACGTCCCATTCGTCGCGCGCCCAGCGCGTCCGGGTCCACCATTCCCCGGAGGTGCGCCACGGACCGGCGGCCTCCGAAACTTCTCCCCGCACACCTGGCGCGGCCACATAGTGCGGCGTCTCCGCGCGCAGCCGGACACTCGCCGGCAGCACCGGCCGAAAAACACGAACCACAAAACCCGGGACAGTACACTCATTTCCCGATTTCAGTTCGGCAAAATCGGGAAATGAGTGTACTGTCCCGGGTTTTTTCAGGTGGAACGCGTCGGGACGGTGCGTGTTCAGCAGTTCCGGAGTACCGGCGTTGCCTTCGCCGACCATCGCCGTGATCCGTGCCAGCGTGAGTTGCAGCTTCGCCGGCTCAGGCGCGAGCGGTAGGAAAAGTCCTCGCTGCAGCGTGCGCGGTTCCGCCGGGTCAAGCGTGAGTTCCGCCGCCGTCACCGCGGCCGGCGGCGGGTGTGCCTCCAGGTCCAGTTCGAGCAATTTCAGAAACGTCCTTGTATCCCGCTGCGGGACCGGCAATTCCAGGATGCGCGTGTGCTCCTGCCGGTTTTCGAGACGAAGGCGCAGCGTGATCCGGTTCGTCGCCAGCGACTGTGCTTCCAGCCGCCCGCAGATCTCACCCAGCATCCGCGTGAGCACAAAGAGGAGCGGCTCCACTTGCGAGACCGGGTCCTCCAGTTCCTCCCGCTCGGTATAACTGGTGGGCGGCGGCGCCAACCGGAGGGGGCGATGCGCACGGCCAAGCGACAGTTCGTGCAGCCTCACCCCCTCCTCGCCGAGCCGTTCCGCCAGCCCGATGGGTGGAAGGGCGGCCACGTCGCCGAGAGTCTTCATGCCCCACCGGTCGAACGTTTCCAACAGTTCCAGCGGCATCGCGAGCCGTTCCAGCGGGATGTCCTCCAGCCGCGCTGCCTCCTCCCCGGGCGGGATCACGGTCACCCCGCTGAGGTTCCGCGCTGCGACCGCGGCGGTGTCCGGATTGGACGCAATCGCCAGACTGGCTGCGATCCCTCGCTCGGCGCCGCGCCGCGCGATTTCCGCCGCGATTTGATGCGGTGTACCAAACAGCCGCCCCAGTCCCGCGATCGAAAAAATCACCGTACCCGGCGCGGTCATCTCCACGAAGGGTGAGAACGAACCGGCCAGTTCGGCCAGTTTCGGACCGGCAAACTCATCGGGCGTGTAGAGACAGGCAAACATGGGTTTCCGCTTTCACTGGTTTGCGGACGACGACCTCGGTATTCAGCCCCGCAAGCAGCAGGGCGGGCTTCCCGCCGGACCAGGCGGCCCTACCCGGCCGAAAATCCAGCCAGCACGAAGAGCAGGACTTTACCTGGGTCTGTCCGGCCAAAACGAGCAGAACGGTGGGCGTGTTTTCGATGGCGCGCCGGAAGCGCCACCACCACGAGATTGGGATGCGCTGAAGAACCTTCGGAGGGACATCCGACAGATCCAGGCAGACCACGCCGAATCCCCCGCCGTGGAGGATCAAGTCGGCCGCCTTCATGGCGATCGACGGATTGCCCCGGCATCGCACCCAGACGAGCTTGCTCAGTTCGACGCCGGAGCGGGCCGCCGAGGACAGGTCGAAGACATCGTGGACGTCCACTACGGCGCAGAATTCCAGCCGTTCCGTCGCCTGTGCCAGCACGGACACGAGCAAGCTCATTTTGCCGGACGACCGTCCCCCAGTCAACTCCGTGACCGCACCCCGGGGGAGTCCCTCAAGTAATTGATCTAATTGAGCTAATCCAGTTGGAAGATACTCCTCCCGAGCCTTCGAAATGGACAGAAGCGTGGATGCCGGGACCGCTGCGGACATAGTCTATTTTCGCTTTTTATTCGCCTTGACTATTGTGTCCCGAACCTTGGTCTCTGTCAATCGGGCCGTTCCAGTGAATGGTTGAAAATCAGCCATTCGATGGTTGAAAATCAACCATCGCCATGACGCGCCCTTTTCTTCGGTACCTTCTTCTCACGCTCGCGGTTTGTGCCTGTGCTTCGGCGGAACCGATGCTGACCCACGTCGACGTGTTCACCTCGGGAACGGAGGGCTACCACAGCTTCCGGATTCCGGCGATTCTCACCGCCGCTGACGGCTCGCTGCTGGCGTTCGCCGAAGGACGCAAAGAGAACCGCACAGATCCGGGCGGCGGCGATATCGACCTCGTGTACAAACGCAGCACGGATAGCGGCGCCACGTGGACTCCGCTGAAGGTCCTCGACGATCCAGGCGAGAAGTGGGCGGCCTCGAACCCGGCTCCCGTGCTCGACCGCTCGAACGGTCGTATCTGGATCGTCTACAACCGCTGGGAACCCGGCTATGGCACCGACCGTTCCCAGACCGGCACGATGAACAACCAGACGTGGGCTCGCTACAGCGGCGATCACGGCCAGACGTGGTCCGCCGCGATCGACATCACGAAGAACGCTCGCGACTTCGATAACTGGGGCGCCATGTTCACCGGACCGGGCGGTGCGATCCAGACCCGGAGCAGCCGTCTTCTGATTCCGGCGGCCATGAAGCCGGACACATACTCGATCTGGCTTTCCGCCGGTGAATTCCGGGGCACCATGGAGTTCATGCGCGCATACGTGGTTTACAGCGACGACCA
>DATIFQ010000143.1:0-16822 GCA_035455185.1 Bryobacteraceae bacterium
GGGCAGCAGCTTCGATACTATCCGTCCGTTCGGGAGACCATCCGGAAAATTCACGAAGAGAAAGTTGCTGGCCAGACGTTTGTGGTCAAGGCGCAACGGGATAGTGCGCCGAGCCGAAAAGGACCGTCCAACCGCCCGTCCTGGTATGACGATGTCAAACGCTCCGGAGATCTCATCGTCGAGAACGCCGTGCACAACATCGATGCCTGCAACTGGATCGTGGGAAGCCGCCCCGTCAGTGCATACGGTCACGGGAAGAAATATCTGCCGCAGCCGATCCCGGCCGGAACCATCATGATGGACGGTTTCAGCGTCGAGTACATTTACGAGAACGACGTTCACGTCGACTATAGCCAACTCGCCTTCCATGCACGGGGGCTGAAGGAACTGCCGAACGGCATGTGGTACACGGTGTTCGGCGACAAGGGTAGCGTGTTCATGACGCACGAGTCGGCTGTGCTGTACGACCTTTATGGCGAGTCGGAAGCAAAAGATCTATTGACGACCGAACTCAAGGAGGGGAAAGAGGACGCCGTCGCCCAGTTCTTCGCCTGCATCCGCGAGAAGCGCCAACCCTTCGCTGACGTCCAGGTGGCAGCCATTGCGGCCTTGACAGCCATCATGGGCCGTGAGGCGATCTACCGGCGGCGTATGGTTACGTGGAAGGAACTTGGCGTCGAAGTCTGACGGAGGCTCACATGAATTCGCGCATGACGCTCTGTTTGTTGCTTCTCGCCTCCCTGCCGACGTGCGCTGGCGGAAGCGAACTGCCACCCAACCGCTGGGTGGAGATCCGGCGAGACGAAGACGGCGCCCGGCGAGGTTCCGGCATTCGATACGCGTCTGGCGCAAAGGCATTCTTCCTATGGGGTTTCCATAACTCCAATCAGGATCTTCTGCAAGAGCAGCCGTTGATGCAGGTACCCGAGTATGACATGGTGTCCTTCGATCCGGCGGCGGGTAGGTGGATGGATCACCTTCCGCGGCAGATGAAGAGGGAGTGGAGCCAGACTCTGCCCCTTGCCTACGTGCCGCGAACATATTCGGGGATCACCACCGGCAGTGAACGAACGGTGATGCGGTGCACCTCGGACGATCAGGAGGCGGTCCCGCGTCCCGACCTGAACATCGTTTTCGACCAGATTTGCTATAGGCCGCGCAGCAACGCGTTGTACTACTTCACTGGCGGGCTGACTGCGATGTACGACGTCGGGAAGAGGCGCTGGTCGGACTTGCGCCCAGCGCACTCGCCGCCACCGGTCCTCGGCGGCTCGCTCGAATACGATCCGATCCACGACGAGATTGTTCTCTTCGGAGGCGGCCATATCGCGGAGAGGGGTGCAGACGGTGCAGCGCGTGGGTACACCGGCACATGGGTCTACAGTATCCGCGACAACGACTGGCGGATGCTGCCGCCGGCGGCTCAACCCCCACCGCGAATGAATACGCGGATGGTCCTCGACAGCCGCAACCAGGTTCTCGTGCTGTTCGGAGGCGATGGGCACAAGTCGTACTTGGCCGACACATGGCTGTTCGACATCAAGACGCGGGCGTGGCGGCCATCGCGTGCGAACGCCGGACCACCCCCGCGTGCCGGCCACTTCACCGTGTACGATCCGGAAACGGGTCTGGTGATCATCGGTGGCGGATACAACCGGCAGGATCTGACCGATATGTGGGGTTATGACGCCGGCCAGGACCGGTGGCAGCGGCTTGCCGGGGAGGTCCCAACCGGCTTCTACCTGAGCGCCGACATCGCTCCGGAACGCCGCCTGATCCTGTTAGTGACAGCCAACCGGAAAGCGGACGACCAGGTAACGTGTAATGTTCTGTATCCGGTGCGTACGACGTACGCGTATCGGATCGGGAAAGAAGCGCCCGAACTTTCAGAGCAAGGCGCCGTAGCGCACCCCGCGATGCTGAAACGGTCGCCGGAAGAGATGAAAGGCGCACACCGGGATCCGGCGCGTCGCGAAGAACAGGCGAAACGTTTGGCAGGATTGCCGGTAGACCGCTGGGTGCTTCTCGACCGGCCCGGAAGGGAGGCGCCGACCCGCACCTGGGGCAGCGCCACATTCGATACGGACCGCGGCCTGATTCTTTACTGGGGCGGCGGCCACTGCGGCTATGAAGGGAGCGACGTGGACGCCTATGACGTCGCCGAACACACTTGGCGCGGCGAGGTGGAACCTGAGTACCCGGAGCGCCTGTGGAACCACGGCGTGCGACTGGCTGGTGTCACGTTCGGCGGCAGGCCGTGGACCAACCACGGACGGAAAGTCTTCGCCTATGATCCGGTGAGCCGGAAGTTGATCATGGTCGAACCGATCCGTCTGACCACGGGATACGAGCCCGCTTGGCTTCGCGCCTTCCCAACGAAGGATTCGACCGCGCCGGACGCTCTCGTCAGAGCACCATCGTCGTACCGCAAGTTTGTTACGTGGACCTACGATCCGGATACGCAAGGATGGAAGATTCTCGGTCCGGCTCCCGCGGGACTGGATACATTCCTGACAACGCCTCATGGTGTGGTTGGGGTCCCAGTGAACTGGCCGGGGCGTCTGAACGATGCTGGCTACCAACTCCCTTGGCGTCCTGAAGACCCGCCGGAGGATAACGCGCCGTTTCTTCTGCGCGAATCGCGCTGGGAGAAGCTCAGCGGAGCCGGGCCTTCGCCTCAGAACCTGTACGAGATGACAGCCCTCGTTTACGACTCGAAGCGCGACCGGGTACTCCTGCATGGAGGCGGCCAAAAGCGCGACGAACTGTGGAGTTTCGATCTGAAAAGCCGCCGCTGGAGCAACCTTCGGCCGAGAGTACTTGCGCCGGAAGGAGGGGCGCCGCCGGCGTGCACGCGCGAAGCGGTGTATCTGCCCGGCGAGGATGTTCTTCTCATTTACGGAAGCCCGCGCACAACTTGGGTGTACAACCCTTCGGACAACGCTTGGCGGCAGATCGACCTGCCGGTGCCGGAAGGCGACCAGCGGCACGGAAGCTCAGGACAAAATAGGGCTATGCTCTATGATGCGAAACGCGACATTGTACTGCTCGTCCTCGGCGCCGGTGGAGACACAGGCCGAGCGAGCGTTTACGCGCTGAAATACCGGAACGCGGAGGCGGTGGTCAAGCAGAAATCTCGATAGGCCGTACCGTTTTCCATTTCCCGCGGGTGAAGTCCGGAACGTCGACAGGTGCGCTCTTCGTGGCGACCGAAGTCTCGCTGAGCGGCGTAATGACGCTCCACGCCGCGGTGTCATAGACATCGATCGGCGTCTGGGTTCGGTCCCGGACTGCTTTCACGAACTGGTGCAGGGTGATATAGTCGCCGCCTCCGTGTCCGTAATTCTGTGCAGTGGGCCCAAGGTCCTTCCAGATCGGGTGCTCGAACTTCTCGTAGTAAGGCTCGATGTCCTCCCAGGTGTGAGGCTTCGGGCTCCTGTCTTCGATATAGATCTTGTCGAGCGTCCCGGAATAAATGCCCTCAGTTCCCTGCACGCGGAGAATGAGGTCATAGGGCCGCGGAAGCTGTGTGTCGTGGTAGAGGGTGACCGTCACGCCGTTCTCGGTTCGAATCAGGGTTGTGTTAACGTCGCCGAGCGCGTACGTCCGCTTCGCATTCGGATGGTCGGGACCGAACTTTTTCCTGACGTAGTTGTTAATGCCTCGCGACTTGCTGCTCATCGAGACGAGATAGGTAAAGCGATCGCCGCGGTTGATGTTCGACCACCACGCCACCGGGCCGATGGGATGGGTCGGGTAAAGGTTGGCGTTCCGCTTCACCGCGTGCATGCCACGCCAGCGGATTTCGCCGTCGGTGGCACGGATCTTGCCGCCGCGCACGTCGTGCTGGTAACCGGCCTCAGAGTGAATGATTTCGCCGAGCATTCCCTTCTGGATGAGGTTGAGCACCATGAGCACGTTGCGGAAATAGCACACGTTCTCGAGCATCATGCAGGGCTTCCCGGTCTTTTCTGACGTATTGACCAGATCCCAGCACTCCTCCACGGTGATGGCTGCGGGCACCTCTGTGGCGGCGTACTTGTCGGCCTTCATCGCGGCCAGGCACACCGGGGTGTGCCATTCCCAGGGCGTGGCGGTCACGACGGCATCGAGGTCTTTACGCTCCACCAGGCTTCGGAAATCCTCGGGGCCGCCGGAATATCCAGCCGGCTGGGGCCTTCCAGCCTTTTCGACGATACCTTGCGCGCGCCGGAGATTGTCCTCGTTGATATCGCAGATTGCCGGGATCTCCACGCCGGGGAGATCGAGAAGGTTGCGCAGGAGGCCGGTACCCCGCCCTCCGACACCCACCATGCCGATCCGGACGGTGTTTTCGGCGGCAGCCAGCGACGCGGCGCCGGCGGCTGCCAGTTTCAGGAAGTATCTTCGATCAATGCTCATTCCCATCGCTGGTTCTCCAAGAACTACCGTTGAAAGGCGACTTTTCCGTCGAGCACCATCATGACCGGCTCGATCTTCGTGATCTCGTCATCGGGACAGGTCAGATAGTCGCGATCAATCACCACCAGGTCGGCCAGTTTCCCGCGCTCGATCGAGCCGCGAGCCTTCTCTGAAAACATCCGATAGGCCGCCCAGATCGTGTACATCTTCAGCGCTTCTTCCCGGCTGATGCGCTCCTGCGGCTGAATCACGCTTCCCCGGACCGTTTTTCTAGTCACCGAGACCCACATGCCGTGGAACGGGTTGTACGGGTTGATCGCGCGATTCCTGTCCCACCCGATCATGTGATCACTTCCGCCGGCGACGATCACTCCGGCGTCAATGTACGAGCGCAGTGGAAAGAAGTATCTCATGCCCTCAACGCCGAATACCTTCTCCAGCGCGGGCGCGTCGCAATAGAGCCAGGCGGCCTGCACGTCGCCGAGGATGCCGAGTTTCTTCATGCGCGCAATCGCTTCCGGACTTTGGAAGCTCGCGTGAATCAGGTGTGAGCGGGTCGGAGCGATCGGTTTTTCCCGGTTAAGCGCCTCCATGGCGTCGAGGAACAAGTCGATTGCGCCACCGCCCTGCGCGTGGGCAGTCAGCGCCCAACCTTTCCGATGCGCCACCCTGAGGACGTCCAGCAACTTGTCGTAGGGCTGGAACAATTGCCCACGATCGTCGGGGTTCGTTTTCCCGTAAAGTTGCCTCCCGAACGGGCCGTACGGATGCCGCTGATAGGCAGTGCCGATGGTCATGCCCCCGTCGAAGTTGATTTTGTAAGCCCCGAACTTCAGCCACTCGTCGCCGGTGTTGGTCGTGTACGGCTTCGACTCCACCTCCCGCTTCAGAGCCACGAGCGGGCGCGACGCGTCGTTCCACCATGTCATCACGACGCGGATCGGCAGCCGCCCCTGCGCCTTGAGTTTCTCGAAAAGCGCAATCTCTTCTTGGCCGACAGCACCGTCCCCAATGCACGTCAGCCCCGACGCCCGGTAAAGGGAAAGCATCTTTTCGAGCGCCCGGAGTTTCTCCTCCGGCGTGAACGGCACCGCCGGCTTCAGTCCCTTGAGCAACGACTGGGCGTTCTTCAGTATCCCGTTCGGCTCGCCGTGTTCGTCGTGCACGATCTCGCCGCGCGGTGGGTTGGAAGTGTTCCGCGTGATGCCGCTTATCTTGAGCGCCAGCGTGTTGGCGACCACCACGTAGCTGGCATCCAGCATCACGGGATGCTCGGTCGCTACGTCGAGCACCTCGCGGGTCGGCATTCGCAGTTCCTTCAACCTCGTCGGGAACGTGCGGGGAACGATGATCCACTGCCCTTTCGGCGTCTTCTTTGCCTGTTCGCGGATGTAGTTCCGGATCGCGTCGTACGAATCGAGCACGGGCAGCGATTCCCGGAATTCGCTGAGCCCTCCTTCGAGCGGGTGAACGTGACTGTCCATCAGGCCCGGAACCACGGTTTGGCCGCGAAGGTTGACGACTTTGGTTCTTGACCCACGCTCGGCTAGGACCGCCCTGTCATCTCCCACTGCAACGAAGCGGCCGCCTTTGATCGCGACCGCCTGAACGATCGAGAACTTCGCGTCCACGGTGAGGATCTTACCGTTGTGAAGAATCAGGTCGGCATCCGCGCCGGCGAGCAGGCCCGTCATCAGCGGCATGCAGGGCAGGAGGCGAAGGGGGTGTAACATGACACTGTGATTCTATCGAATTCATTCCGCAGTCTATTTCTGCCCCTTGCCGTATCCGTCTTGCTGAGCGCCGCTGAACCGGTCACCGGGCCGCTGGTGGTCAGCGACCGTTGGCCCGAATGCACGGACCTGGTGACCTGGACACGTGACGTCATGCGGTTGGAGGGCCTTGAGAAAGCCTCCGAAACGGCGCAAGGGAAGGCCTTCTTCCGGTGGCTTCGCCTATTCAACCGAATGGCTACGGGCGGGATGATTCAGGCGCACGAGGGCGAATACGGGAAGGAGCGTTACATACTCGACTCACACAAACACCTCTTTATCTACGGGTGGGGGTACTGCGACACGACGAGCCGGATCGCCGAAGCGGCCTGGGTGGAGTTCAAGAAGGACCGGGGTGCGGCCGAGCGCGTGTGTGTGCAGCACCCCGAGGGCGGCTTCCACACGATGTACCGGCTGCGTCTCGATGGAGGCCACGGCGCCTTCGATCCACGATATGGGTACTACGTCGTGGAACGTGACGCAGCGGACGCGAGGGTGCTCGACTGGGACGGCGTCGGCGTGGACGGAAACATCCTGAGAAACAAGACCTATCGGCACCGAAGCGCGCCGTTTTTCGAATTCCCGAGGATTGAGTGGCAACGCGCGCTGGATCTTCGCCCGGCGTACTACGAATCACAGGAAGCGTGGGAAAAGGCCGGGAGCCCCGCAGAAAACGTCTTCGGCAACGCAATGTACAAGATGGGCACCCGGTTTCACGACATGGACTTCCGGTTTCCGAGGGGGACGACCATCGAGCGCTTCTGGGACAATTCCGCCCGGAAGTTTTACGTGCCGGCGGGAAAGAGCGCGCAGCGCGAGGAACCGTTCCTGCCTTCCGGCCGCTTCTATCGGGTGACCGAGACGATGTTCGACGGAAACTGGGTGAAGCACGACCCCAATTACCAGAAGTGCAAGCCCTACGTCGTTACCGTACCAAGGGACGAGGGCTACAACCAGGATGTGAGCGGCGGGCGCACAATCGGCCAGGCCTGGGGGCGGATCACGTATAAACCCGATCTGCGCGATGGGATCCCAACGGATGCATTGGCCCCTGGAACCACGTTTGTTCACGCCACGGCGGCACCGTTCCTCCGGTCGGCTTCGCAAGGCGGTGGAGAAGCGGTCTTCGACGTGTACAGCCCCTATGTCCTCGTCGACGGAGTTCTCTCGGGCGAACTCTCCGGGGCAGCCAATGACGGGCTGAAGGTCGAAATCCGCGCCTTACGCAGCAAACCGCAAAACTCCGGTGAGCCGGACGTTTGGAGCACCTGGGACACACTCTACGCGGGGCCCGGCGAGTTTAGTGTCCCGCTCGGCAAGGAGCGACACAACGGGCGCCAAGTCAGCATTCATGGCGTCTACCGGTTCCAGATCAGAATCTCCGCGCAACCGAACGCCGGCCGTCGCTCGCCGGCCGGACTGAATTCCCTGAAATTGGGGCTGTACTTCGAGAACGCGATCATGTCAATCCCCCAGATCTTCGCCGGACGGAACACTATCCGCTTCAAAGTGCGGAATTCGTCTGAGTTGCGGGGACCGGTGACGGTCGCCTATCGATACCAGACTGCGACGGGTGAGCGTAGCCACGAGAGAACACTTCGAGCCTCAGATTTTCACGATAATGTTGCCTCATACGTGATTGAGGCGCCTGGTCTCGAGCGCTGTAATTCGCTCACGATCCAGCACTGAGGGTTCACCGGCGGTCAGATCTTCGGAGGAAAACACGTTCAGGAACGGCAGAGCGAGCGCTCCCAGGATCGAAGCCTCGCCCCCCAGCGAGGACGGACGCAGCAGCAGGCTCCGGAAGTTCAGGAATTGACGACCGGTCGGGAACTGCTCCCGGATTGCCGCCGAAACCAGCGGCCATGCCTCCGTCAGGGCGCCGTTGATCACCACCGCCTCCGCGTCCAGTGCCCAGACTGCATTCGCGATGCCGACGCCCAAGTAAGTGGCCGTCTCGGTCACCGCCTCGCGTGCCGCTGGATCCCCCTCCATGGCCAGTTGGCAAACGCGTCTCACCTGGTCTGTGACGCTCCCGGCGCCGGACCTGCATTTTCCCCCGGTGAGATGGCGGTAGCGTGCGCAGGTGGCAGTGTCCGACGCCAACATCTCCACGCAGCCTGGCCGGTCATGCCGCTCCAGTCCGGGAGAATACGCGATCACCATCTGCCCGAACTCACCAGCGGCCATACGCGGGCCGTGATAGAGCTTACCGTCGAGAACGATGCCCATGCCGACGCCTTCGTCCACCTTCACTAGGAGCAGGCACCGGGTGCCTTGGATCTCGAGACTTCCGTACTGATACTCCGCAACGGCGGCCGCGCGCACGTTGTTTTCCACGAATACGGGCCGCCGCAGCCTCTCCGTCAGAGAGTCCTTCATCGCGACACGCACCCAGGCCGGGTGGCTGCCCAGTTCCATGATGCCCGTCTCGCTGTTCACGATGCCACGGGTGCTGATGCCAATGGCTGGTTCCTCACCGCTCGCAAGATTCGACGTGAGAGCCTCGACCTGTTCTGCAATCGTCCGCAGAGTCTTGTTGGGATTGGAGGGAGTGCGGAACCGGACTGTCTCCAGCACCCTGCCCGTGCCGGTGCCCAACGAGACTCGCGTCTCCCAGTTCTGAATGTCGACACCCACGGTGCGGAACCGCGATTCGTTGAGTTGAAGACGGATGCCCGGTCTTCCGCCGGTCGCTTCCTCCCCACCCCGCTCTACGATGAGGTCCTCCGCCATTAACTCCGCCACGATTCGCGAAACCGCTGCTTCGGACAGGCCTGTCCGCCGCGCAATTTCGGCGCGGGACACGCTTTTTAACCGGCGGAGAAGCTGAAGGACCGCGGCCCGGTTCGTGGCCCGAACATGCGGTACCCGCAAGACACGTCGCCCGGGCGTTAAGAGCGTAGCCATGACTGTCACTTCGTTGCTTCCGGCAACGAGCAGCAGTTCATTGTAGAGAAACGGAGAGATTTGAGCAAGACCTTAATTTTCTCCGAGGCGTCGTCCGCTCAGGCCGCCAAAGCGGACAGACGCCGGACGGATCACATGTTAACGACAACCCCCTACCCCCTTGACACGTCCTCCGATTCAAGATACCCTTAGCCAGAATCGCTTCTATATTTTGGGGGTTTAACTTAACAATGGTAAAAAAGCTTGTGTTGAGCCTCGCTTTGGCTGTGCCTTTACTGGCGCAGACCGGCAACGGCGTCGTTTCGGGCACCGTGCTCGACGCATCGAGGGCAGCCATCCCGTCCGCCAAGATCACATTGACCCAAACGGAGACGGGGGTGACGCGAAACTCGGAAACGTCAGCCGTCGGCATCTATTATTTCGGCTCGGTACCGATCGGGCCATACAAATTGGACGTTGAAGCAGCCGGATTCAAGAAATGGTCCGGCACGCTTCGAGTAGATGCGGGTCAGCGCGTAGTGATTGATCCGCAGATGGAAGTCGGCGCAGTTGAAGCCGTCGTGGAGGTCACCGGCGCGGCGCCGGTCATCACGACTGAGGGCATGGAAATCGGCGACATCAAGGATGCGCAGCGCATCCAGCAGTTGCCTCTCAACGGGCGGCTGGTCGCCAACCTGTTTGACCTGACGCCAGGCGTCGAGGGCGGCGCCAATCCGCGCGTCAACGGGATGAAGGTCGGCTCCGCCGACATGCTGCTCGACGGCATCTCTTTTATGGATCGATACGGCGGTGGCCTGCGTCCTGTTCAGCCCGGGCTGGACACGATTCAGGAGTTTCGTATCGAGACAACCGGCTCGAGCGCGCAATATTCCCGTCCGGCGACGATGACGCTAGTAACCAAAAGCGGCACCAACGAGATCCACGGCAGCGCATTTTGGACGCACCGCAACAATTTTGCCGGCCTGCGAGCGCGGCAGCGACAGGACACCTTTACGACACCGCCTCAATATATCCGCAACGAATTCGGACTCTCCGGAGGCGGCCCGCTCATTAAGAACAAGACCTTCTGGTTCGCCGCTTATGAAGGACAGAGAGAGCGGCAGGCTAGATTCGCCCGCGCTCAGGTTCCCACGGATAACATCTGGGGCGGCGATTTCAGCGCAATGGTTGATGCCGACAACGTGCCGATCACCATTTACGATCCGCTGACGACTGCCGCTGATGGAACGCGAACTCCGTTTGACGGCAACCGGATACCAGCGAATCGCATCGCGCCAATCGCGGCTACGATGAAGAGCATCTCGGCCGCGCCCAACATACCCGGCAACCCCTGGCTGGAGCCAACCTTCCAGACGTACTATCCCATCACCGCCGACATCACAACGTATACCCTCAAAGGCGACCATGTGTTTTCTGAGCGCGACAATCTCTCGGCCAGGTACACGGACTCGCACCGGCCCTTCGCGCAATACGGCGGCCGGTACGGATATCCGATTCCGGGATCGACCAACGCCGGCGGCACCGGCGCCCAGGACACGACCATCCGTTCGGCTATGGCGCGGTGGAACCACGTGTTTTCGCCGACATTGTTGAACGAATTTCAGGCTTCGGCCAATCGCGCGAAGAACCACACGGGCACGCTGGCTGACAGCACTCCGTGGGCGGATACGCTCGGCTTCCCGAACCCCTTCGGTACCACAGGCTGGCCCACCATCTACTCGGAGAGCCCCTTCTTCTACTATGGCGGTTGGGATGCCGATAACCCGCAGGATCAGAACCTGACGGCGTACCAGCTCGAAAACAACGTTACCTGGATCAAGAGTACCCACACCGTGAAGTTTGGCTTTAAGGGCCGGCAGGAATACAATAACGCGCGCGAGTTGCAGCAGTCCCAGGGATCGCATTATTTCGGTGGCGACTGGACCGCCCTGTATGATCCCGCCGACCAGCAGCGCGTCTCTTTCACTGGTTCCGGCTTCGCCAATATGCTGCTGGGGCTTCCCACGTATCTTTCCAACCAGTACAACCGCGGCTACTTCTACTTCCAGCAGAAGGAAATTGGCTTGTATGTGCAGGACAGCTGGAAGGTGAGTCAGCGCCTGACGCTTGATCTCGGTCTCCGGTGGGACAAGTGGACAGTTTACAAGGAAAAGTATAACCGTCTGGTAAACCTCGACATCAACGACTACATCGGCAAGATGGAAGTCTACACGCCGCACAACACCCGGATGGAAGACATCCCGGGCATCCCGCCGGCTGTACTCAGCTCATGGGCGGCGCGCGGTCTGACCTGGAAAACAGCCGACGAGGCCGGCTTCCCGAGCGGCTTGCTGCCGGCGGACAATAACAACTTCGCCCCCCGTATTGGGTTGGCATACCGCATGACCGATAAATGGGTGCTCCGCGGCGGCTACGGCATTTACTACTGGCCGATGCCGCTGGTGCAGATCTTGGCGAGTTCGAGAACGAACCCGCCGTTGAACCTCCGCTTCCAGAATGACTTGAGCAACCTCAACGGCAGGGTGGACAACTATGCCTTGTCGAGCGTTCCGGCGGCGAACGACTTTATCGGGAAGGCCACTGTGGACATAGAGGGTGTAGCGGGAATCGACAACCGCGCGCAAGCGATGATGCCCTGGGACATCCACAACTGGAGCGACAACACGATGCAGGAGTTCAACGTCACCTTCGAGCGCGAATTGATGAAGGAGACGGCTCTGCGGTTGAGCTATATAGGCAACCACGGCAGCAATCTGGAGCAGCGCTGGCGCTGGAACGACCAGGAATCCGAGTACAACTACCAGGCCCGCACCGGCCTTCAGGCGTCAACCAATCCCGACTTTCGGCGCCCAAATCCGAACTGGACCAGCGGTTGCTGCAACTCGCCCATCCGACACAACGGCTTCTCGAACTCTCACTCCTTGCAGGCTGAGGTGGAGCGGCGGTATTCGAACGGGCTGGCTTACCAAGCGTTTTACACGTTCTCCCGCGTGCAGACCACGACGGATACCGGCGGATTCAACTTCGGTTCGAGCGGCATCAACTCGAGCGGCAGCAGCAGCGCCTTCGCCGTTCCGGAGAATCGTTTGATTCTGGGCAATCCGAACCTTTCCGATGATGAGCGGCTTCGTATGGGATATGCCAATTCGGTGGAAGTGCCGGCGCATCGGATCCGGTTCAACGGCATTTACGACCTGCCGTTTGGCAAGGGCCAGAGGTACGGCAACGGCGCGAGCGGCCTGGTGAATCACCTGATTGGCGGATGGCAGATTGCTTTCATCGGCAACTGGCGCTCCGGCAATTGGATGGGGGTGGACGCCAGCCGATACCTGTTTGGTGATCCCACGCTGGATTCCGGCCAGCGGCTGGAGATGACCTACAACGGTCGGCAGCAGCGTCTATGGTTCCGCGGCTATCTCGACCCCAGTTTGGCGTCAGGCGTGGATCAGTCGGCGCTTCAGGCGCTGGTCCCGCTCGACCGCTCGCAACGTGTCTACCGGCCCGTCGGAGCCAACTTCGATAACCGCGTGCAGATGCAGCTTGCTGACGGCAGCGTCCGCAATACCTCGATCTCGGAGAACCTGAGCTGGAATGCGCGGAATTTCTTTCGTGGAGCAGGCGCCTGGAACACGGACCTGTCTCTGTTCAAGAACATCTACTTCACCGAGAGAATTAAGACTCGTCTCACGGCCGATTTCTTCAATGCGTTCAATCATCCGTTGGACCTGAATCCGGCCACGGCCACAGGGCTGCAAGACCTGAGCCGGCAGGCGAACGATCCTCGCATCATTCAGTTCTCCTTGCGCGTCGAGTTCTAACCAGATTGCGCAGGTGACTTTCGGGCGGAGCGCGGTTTTTCGGACCGCACTCCGCCTTTTTCGTTTTGCGGCCCGAACATACTTTTGATCTCGGCCCCCATGCGAGGGCGCCCCTCTGCTTTCTGGGCGGTTCTGTCCGTCGGCCTGTTCCTTCTGGGAGGATGCGCCGGGGGATCACACTTGGAGGGGTGAGTTCATTACCTCCGGCAATTAACCAGCCAAGCACAGCAAGTCTGACTCTCGTCAGATTCCGCCGGCTTGAGGGCTCGATACTTTGCCTCTTGACATTCTTGACCGTTTTACAGTAGTCCGAGCCTTCGAGTAGTGAGGTTCGCTTAGGGAGATAATCATGACGGCTTTCTTGCCTTATCTTAGGAATTCCTCGTGTCTCGGTTTTTCGGACCCCACTCCGCCTTTTTCGCCCAGCGGCCCGGATATACTTGTGATTTCAGCCCCATGAGTGCACTCCGGCAATCCTCAGTTTTTGGAGCGGTTCTGTCGGTAGGCGTACTGCTTCTGGGAGCTTCCTGTCGCACACAACAGCCGGCGAAGCAGGCGCGGTCCTCGGATCGCATCTATCGGTTCGACGATCAACTTGAAACGGCGGCGTCCGTCTCGGCAGCGAATGTCTCGACCGCTGCGAGGGTGACTGACCCGGTTGTGTGGAAGAACTTCTACACCGAGAAAGACGCCACCTGGGAACTGCTTCGAGGTAACATGGGCCTCCGTGACGGCGATCTCATCGTGAAGGGGGATGGCGGATCGCCCGTGATCGTCTCGCCGAAGGCGTTTCCGATCGACTGGAGCCTGTTCGAGAGCGTTCAGATCCGGATGATGGCCGAGGGCGGTTCGGAAGTCAAGATCAAGATCGGCGACCTGGAGATGAAACGGAAACTGGCCCCGCCGAAGCAGTATCAGGTCTACCGTTTTGACGTGAATCTCGACGTGCCCCGTGGCAGCCGGCCGCTCGCGATCATGCCGACGGACAGCCCGATTCACCTCGCGGCCATCGACTTCATCGAACTCGTGCCGCGCAGGACGAGTTTTCCGAAGGCGGTGGGCCGCCATTTCACCGGAAAACGCGACGAATACCGAAATACGATCTACGCCCATTCCCCATCCAAGATTGCCTACGAAGTGCGCGTGCCCGAGAAAGGGCTGCTGAGTTTCGGAGTCGGAGTCGCGGAGAAGGGCAAGTCGGTCACCTTTCGTGTGCTCGCGGATGGGTCGAGCACGCCTCTCTACTCGAAATCACTGGACGATCCAGATATCTGGGTGGACGCCAGTGTAGACCTGTCCGCGTTCGCCGGCAGGACCACCAAGCTGGTCTTTGAAACTGGTTCCGAGTCGCGGGGCGCTGTCGGCATGTGGGCCAATCCGCTGCTCACTGTCCGAGCGCCGAAAGCGCGGCCGAATGTTTTGGTCTACCTCGTGTGCAGCCTCAGGCCGGACCACACTAGCCTGTACGGTTACACGAGGGAAACCACGCCGTTCCTCAAACGGCTCGGCGCATCCAGCGTGGTCTTCGATGACGCGCAGGCACAGGCCCCGTGGACGAAGGCCTCGGTGCCGTCGCTGCTGACCTCGCTCTACGCGTACACGCACGGCATCGCTCGCGACACAGACGCAATTCCGCAGGGCGCCACCACGATGGCCGAGACCCTGCGTGCCGCCGGATACGTCACGGCCAGTGTCGTGACCAATCCGTTTGCCGGGCGGGTATCCGGGCTCGAGAAGGGTGTGGATTACCTGATGGAGTACGCGGTCGTTCACCGCCAGCGAACGGACGAAGTTGACCGTGGGACCGACTCCGCGGCCTTGAATAAGGTGATCATTCCTTGGCTGGAACAGCATCGGAACGAGCCTTTCTTCCTCTATGCCCATGCGACCGACCCACACGCTCCCTATCGTCCTCCAGCCGGCTTCGAGGAGAAGTTCGCAAATCCCGCGGAGAGCGTCGCCTTCGACCGTGACTACGACCGGCTTCGCGACAAACTGCAGTACGGCGGTGGGGCCACCATCAGTCGAGCCAACAGCAAGGCGAAGGGTATCGACCCTGATTCCTTCTTGCGCCGTGCCATTGACCGTTACGACGGAGAGATTCTCCACAATGACCACAGCCTCGAAGTCCTGGTCAACAAACTGAAGGAACTCGGCCTGCTCGATAACACCCTGCTCGTCGTCCTTTCGGATCACGGCGAGGAATTCTGGGATCATGGCTGGACCGCCCATGGCCACTCGCTCTATCAGGAACTGACACACACCGTCTTACTGATGTCGAACTCGAAGCTGTTGCCTACCCCACGGCGCGTGCCGGACACCGTCCAGTTGATCGACCTGATGCCGACGCTGATCGAGATGCTCGGAATCCAACCCAAGGGCATCATCCAGGGCCAGAGTCTCGTGCCACTACTGAAAGGCCGGCCGCTGAGGCGCAAGGTTCCGGTGATGTCCTCCAAGCCGCGGCATCCCCTAGCCAAGCCGACCGGCTTCGTTCCGGAGAATCGGACGGGCACGTTCGCCATCTGGGACGGGCCGTGGAAATTGCTGTACCGGGACCAAGCCCGGCTGGCGGGTTTGCCCGAAGTGGAACTGTATGAACGCCGCGGTGATCGCGGGGAAACGACGAACGTGGCGGTACAGAATCCAGATGTCGTCAAGAAGTTGAGGGCCGAGATCGACCGATGGATGAAAGCCCAGGACCAGATCAAGAAACTGCTTGGGCCGGGAGGAACGACGACCCTCGACAAACAGTCGATCGAACGTCTGCGCAGCCTTGGATACCTCGGCGGCAAATCGTCTCAGTAATTTCGGACAGGAATTGGACACACGTATGCCGGCATACCGCACACTCGGACTCCTGCTTTGCTTGTTTAGTATTCTTTCCGCGGAGACCTCGACCTCATTGTGGTCGCGCGGGTACTCGATCGTTCCGTCGCCACAACGTGTTCAGCTCGACGGCCAAGACGTTGTGCTGGGCACCTCATGGACCGTAGATGCCGGGCCTCTCGGCCCGCGACATATCGCGGCTCGCACATTGCTTCGGGACTTCGAGTCTCTGCACGGGTTGACGCTGAAAACTGGTGGAAGAGACGCCTCGATTCGGCTGTCCATCGCTCCCGGAACCGTCATTACCGGCGGCGACGAGGAGATTGACCGGCAGGGCTATCGGCTGACCATCCGCCCGGACCGGATCGAGATCATGGGCAATGCCGAAGAAGGCCTGTTCTACGGCGTTCAATCTCTGCTGCAACTTGCGAGACGGTCGGCCGATGGTAGGTTGACCGTACCGCGCGTGGTGATCGAAGATTGGCCAAGTCTCCAATTGCGATTCCTGCACTGGGACACCAAGCACCACCAGGACCGCATGGAAACGCTGAAGCGGTATCTCGACTGGGCCGCCCGTCTCAAGGTGAACATGATCGGCTTCGAGCTTGAAGACAAGTTCGAGTATCCGGCGCATCCCGTGATCGGTGCTCCGGGAGCGTTCACTACTGCGGAGTTGCAGGAACTCGTCGACTACGGGCTGGAACGGTATATCCAGGTCGTGCCGGAGATTCAGTCCCCGGCGCACATGGCCTACGTGCTGAAGCATCCGGAGTTCGCCGGCCTGCGATCCAACGGGAACAACTACATGGCGAACCTGTGCGATGAGCGTTCGTACGACCTGATCTTCTCGATGTACGACGACGTTATCAAGGCGACGAAAGGCGTGGGCTATTTCTTCGTTTCCACCGACGAAATCTACTACGCTGGCGACGACCCAGGGTGTAAGGAGCCCTATAATCCAGTCAATCGCAGTCTTAAGTGGGCGGAGTTCGCCAAGCGCGCCCGCGATTTTCTTGCGTCGCGCAATCGCAGGATGCTTGCATGGGTGGAATATCCTCTCCTGCCCGAACACGTGAAGCTGCTGCCTCCGGA
>DATIFQ010000144.1:0-3370 GCA_035455185.1 Bryobacteraceae bacterium
GGAAGGCGTAGGCTCTCTTGCGCTTGAAGACGCAAGCGACTTCGAGGAACCGAGCCCGACAGAGGCGATGAACTAGTGGAACAAAGTCCTTGGCCGAAGCTGTCCGTGTCAGGAAGCGCGGGCACTCGCGGTTTGAATCCAAGATTCCGTACCGTTGGCGTGTCAAGCGGAGCGATAACCCCTAGCCTAGTTAAAGACGAGCGTCACATCGACCGTTTTGTCGCTCTCGTTGATGTCTGGAATCGCTTTTGTCTTCTTGAGGTTGTCGAAGACGTTGTCCTCCACGATGCGGGCAAGGAAGTAGTCGGGGTACTCGATGTTGTAGGGAGCGCCGGGCTTGAGCGCCCAGAGCTGCCGGATGGCGGCCTCGCCGTGGATGTCGAGTCCTTTGATCGTCAGCTTTCCGAAGGTGAATCGCTGGCCCTGCTCGACGTGGATGATCACGTCAACCGTCTTCGCGTCGTCGTGAATCGTCCGGTCCGTCCGGAGTTCCGGGCTCATGTAGCCGTTCCGGCCGAGGAACTTCCGGATGCGGTCCAATCCGGCCTTGACCTCAGTGAAGTTCGCGATCTCGCCCGACTTCAAGCCGACCGCCTTCCGCAGGTCCTTCTCCGGCAGACCAGCAGCGGCGAAACCGACCTCTCCGAGTTTGTAGCTTTCTCCCTCGACCACTTCGACGGTAACCGCGAGGCCGTTCACCTGCCGCGCTTTCGCTGTGCGGACGCTCGGAAAGGCCACCCGGATGCGGCCGCGTTCCTCGTACATCGGCCGGATGGTGGTATCGAGGATTTGCCTGAAGCGGGACTCGCTGAACGGCGCACCCACCGCGACGCCGGCGATCGCGTTCTGAAGCGCCGTCAGGGGCAACACCGTGTTCCCCGTAAACGTGACTTCGGCGACGGCGGGCGGCGCCGCCTCGGGACGGAATAAGATAACGATCCGGTTCGGCTCGTCCACCGTGAGCCGCCCGATCACCGTCTCTTTCTTGCCCTGTGACGCAAGATAGTCCTCGATGACTTTCGCGTAGCGCTTTAAAACGACGTCCGTGGCCGGGATATTGTCGCCGAAAAACGGGTCGGATTTCTTGAGAACCTGGGTGAGCTGATCCGGGGGTGCGTCAAGACGGTCGAAGCGGATCGGGTAGACCTGGGCGACCTCGAGAACCTGGAATGTGGCGGCGTAGCCCTTGCCGTTAGCCGCAGGACCGAAACGGTACGCAACACTTTCGAACACACCGGTCGCCATGAGGCGGTCCCGGGCGGCGTCGAACTCGCGTTTGCCGGCCAGTTGGCCGATCCTGAGTCCGGTGGCGGCGACAATCTGCTTCCGCGAATATGTGCTGTTGCCCTCAACGGAGAGGCTCTCGAGCGTCCAGCGGGTGTCGGTCGGCGCGACTTGCTTTGCCGGGGCGGACTTTTTGGCAGGTCCCGGGACCTGCCCTACGACCGGTGCCTTCTTTCGCTGGGTGGTTTGTGCAACGGCGGGCGACTGCCAGAACAGGAACAAGATCAAGATCCAGGCCATACTTCAATTCTAGTAAGGCCGACGAGGGCATCGGCCGCGGTCCAGGGGAACCGCCCTACTTCAACGCGCGGCGGGCAGCGTTCAGCGACGGCGGCGGAGCTCGACGACGCCGATCACAACGAAGCCCGCCGCGATCACCCAGCGGAGGATCACCGTCCACCAGGGCGCGCCCAGCATGACCGAGCGAACGCCGAGCGTAAAGAACCCGGCGCCGATGCAGATGTACCACAGGGCCAGTAGCCGCGGGCGCATTCCACCGAATCATACTCTTTCAGAGACTCGGCCCGGCAGCGATACAATACCAGTTCCCATGCGGCGGGACGGTTTCAATACCTCCGAGCGGCGGGTTTATCGCCGGCTCACCACTCCGGAGAAGATCCAGCGATTTCTCGATGAGCTCCGCTACAACAAGGAGGAGCACGGCCCGACCTGCTTCTCGCCACGGCGCGTCGTGCGCGAGAACAAGGCGCACTGCATGGAAGGGGCCCTGTTCGCCGCGGCTGCATTGGAATTCCAGGGCTTTCCGCCGCTGTTGGTGGACCTGGAGGCAGTGCGCGACGACGACCACGTGCTGGCCGTGTTCCGGCAGCGGGGCCACTGGGGCGCCATCGCGAAGTCGAATTACGCCGGCCTGCGTTTCCGGGAACCGGCCTACCGGACACTCCGCGAGCTGGCGATGTCGTACTTTGAGCACTACTACAATGACGCCGGGGAGAAGACGCTCCGCACGTACTCCCGTCCGGTCAACCTGAGGCGGTTCAAACACATCCACTGGGAGACCGCGGAAGACGACGTATGGGCGATTCCGGAGTACCTCTGCGAGATCAGCCACACGCCACTGCTGCCGGGCGCGATCGAGCGGAATCTGCGGCGCGTGGACGCTCGTTTGATGGCGGCGGGACGGGTCGGATCGGTGAAATAGAACTAAAATGGAGTTAATGTCCTTCGATCTCATCATCATCGGCAGCGGTCCAGGCGGCTATTCGGCGGCAATTCGCGCGGGGCAGTACGGGCTACGTACAGCGATCATTGAGAAATATCCCAAGCTCGGCGGCACCTGCTTGCACGTTGGATGCATACCAACGAAGGCACTCTTGCACACCGCGGACCTTTGGGAAGAGATCCTGCACGGGAAAGATCAGGGCATTCTCTGCGACAACCCGCGTCTCGATTACCCGAAGACCTTGGAGCGAAAGAATCAGGTCGTCGCAAAACACGCCAAGGGCATTGAGTTCCTAATGAAGAAGAACAAGGTCGAGTGGATCAAGGGCCATGCGACCTTGAAGGGCGGCGGCAGGGTAGAGGTACAGACCGACGCCGGCGTGAAGACGATCGAAGCGAAGAACGTCATCATTGCCACCGGATCCGAGGCGCGCATGTTGCCCGGGCTCACACCCGAACCGGACTCGATCCTGACGAACATCGAAATCCTGGACATGACTGCCGTGCCGAAGACGCTGGCCATCGTCGGGGCGGGCGCGGTCGGCGTCGAGTTCGCCTCGATCTTCAACCGTTTCGGGACGAAGGTCACTCTGCTCGAGATGCTGCCGCGCATCGTGCCGCTCGAAGACGAGGAGATCTCGAAGGAACTCCAGCGGTTGTTCAAGAAATCCGGCATTCGGGTGGAGACCGGCGCGAAGGCGGACAACATCCGGAAGACGGGCGGCGGCGTCCGGTTCTCGGTGACTCTTGCCGACGGCAAGAAGGAAGACATGCAAGCCGACAGAATCCTGATCGCCGTCGGCCGCAAGCCGAACACGGAAAACGTTGGGCTGGAAAACACCCGTGTGAAATTGGACCGCGGCTTCATCAAGGTCAACGAGTGGATGCAGACGGACGAGCCAGG